>JAUWBF010000141.1 GCA_030601755.1 Verrucomicrobiota bacterium
GATCCGCAGCGATTAGAGTCGTTATCGAAGTTCTTCTCATAAATGGCGTCTCCAGTAGGCAGCCTGCTTGCAGGCGCGAGGGACGTGATGCGACGGACAATGACAAACGCGCCTGCAAGCAGGCTGCCTACGTTATTCAAGGCACTTCAATGACAGGACACTCGCTCCGAAAGACGAGGAACGAAGTCCCGGCTCTGCCGCCCTGCCCTCGCCACCAGAAGGCGGTGATGGTTGGTGCGGCTCCGGAAAGTGAACGCGAACAGCTCGGGCGGTCAGCCGCGCGCGTCGCGCATGAGCTTGTAGTTGATGGCGGCGGAGAGCGCCTCCCAAGAGGCCTCGATGATGTTGTCGCTGACGCCGACCGTGCCCCAGACGTGCTGCTTGTCGGCGGACTCGACGAAGACGCGGGTCTTGCTGTTGGCGGCGTCGCGGCCGTCGAGGATGCGGACCTTGTAGTCGCGCAGGCCGACCTCGCGGAGCTGCGGGAAGTGCGGCTCGAGGGCGAGGCGCAGTGCCTTGTCGAGCGAGCCGACCGGACCCGTGCACTCGGCGACGGTGTGCACGGGCTGGCCGTTGACGGTGAGCTTCACGGTGGCCTCGGAGACGAGTTGGCCGCCGCGGTGCTCGACGATCACGCGGTAGCCGTCGACGGTGTAGAACTCGGGCAGTTTGCCCAGCACCTTGGCCATGAGCAGGCTGAGCGAGGCGTCGGCCGCCTCGAACTCGTAGCCGCGGAACTCGAGGTCCTTGAGCTCGTCGATGAGGGTCTTCATCTCAGGCGCCTTCTCGTCGAGGTCGTGGCCGAGTTGCTTGGCCTTCATCGCCATGGAGCTGCGGCCGGCCATGTCGGAGACGAGCACGCGGGTCTGGTTGCCGACGAGGGCCGGATCGATGTGCTCGTAGGAGGACTTCACCTTTTGCGCGGCGTTGGCGTGCAGGCCGCCCTTGTGGGCAAAGGCGGAGGCGCCGACGTAGGGCGTCTTGGTGTCGGGCTTGAGGTTGGCGAGTTCGTCGAAGAAGAGCGACAGGTCGCGGAGCTGGCCGAGGTTGGCGGCGCAAGGAGCGGTCTTACCCATCTTGAGGAAGAGGCTGGGCATGATCGTCATGAGGTTGGCGTTGCCGGTGCGCTCGCCGTAGCCGTTGGCGGTGCCTTGCACGAGCGTCGCGCCGGCGGCGACGCCCGCGAGGGACAACGCGACGGCGAGGCCGGAGTCGTTGTGCGTGTGCACGCCGACCTTGTCGCCGCCGAACTCGGAGACAACGCGGCCGACGATGCTCTTGAAGTCGTCGACGAGGGTGCCGCCGTTGGTGTCGCAGAGGGTGAGGTTGGACGCGCCGCCCTTAATGGCCGCGGCGAGGGTGCGCATGGCGTAGTCGGGGTCGGCCTTGTAGCCGTCGAAGAAGTGCTCGGCGTCGTAGATGACCTCGCGGCCGTTGGCGACGAGGTGACGCATGGTATCCTCGATCATGGCGAGATTTTCTTCGAGCGTGGTGCGGATGATCTCGGTGACGTGGAGGGTCCAGGTCTTGCCGACGATGGTCATGACCGGGATGTTGTCCGCATCAAGGAGGGTCTTGAGCAGGGCGTCCTCGGAGGCCTTAACGCCGGCGCGGCGGGTGGCACCAAAGGCGGCGAGGCGGGCGTGCTTGAGCTTCAGGTGCTTGGCCTCGGCGAAGAAGGTGATGTCGCGGGGATTGGAGCCGGGGAAACCGCCCTCGATGTAGTCGACGCCAAACTGGTCGAGCTTTTCGGCGATGAGCAGCTTGTCGGTGACCGAGAAATTGATGCCTTCACCCTGAGTGCCGTCGCGGAGGGTGGTGTCGTAGATTTTGACGAGGTTGGAGCTCATGGATGAAGGGGTGCCGGTGGCGGAAGAGGAAGACGGTGGGCGGTTTTGGTGGATTTGGAAAAACAAAAAACCCCGGGCGGCGGGCCCGGGGTTTCAGGAAATCTGGGTGAATCCGTATCGGTCACGCCGCGACATCCTGCCCGGGCTGGCGGGCAATGATAATGGCGGCGATAATGATGGCGGAGGTCATGGACTGGTCGGAGACAGGCGCGATGGCGGGATTTTGTCGAGCGGGATTTGCAGCAAGGAGGCCGGACATTCCTGTCCGGCCCGGCAGGAGTCGGGCGACGTTCTGAGCGTGATTTCCAGTATCGTATCCAACGAGTCGGGCAGGAATGCCCGACCTCCTTGATTTTTCAGACCGCGCGGGCGTCGATGAAGGCGCGGATCTCGGCGGCGTCGGCCTTGAGCAGGTGTTTTTTGATCGGACGCTGCTTGAGAGCCTCGAGGCTCGGGTCGGTCGGTTCAACGCCGATGGCAGCGATGATCGTGTCGGGGAACTTGGCCGGGCTGGCGGTGGAGAGCACGATGCTCGGACGCTCCTTGGACAGGTCGGCAAAGGCACACGCAGTGTGCGGATCAACGACGTAGTTGTAGCGCGCATACACCGACTTGATGATGCCGGGAATCTCGGCGTCGGTGCAGCGCGAGGCGCTGAACGTGTCGCGGTCGAAGTTTTGAAACGTGTAGGCGCCGGTGGTTTTGAAGGTCGACATGACCTCGCGAACCTTGGCGGCGTCGCGGCCGAGGCTCATGTAGAGGAAGCGCTCGAAGTTACTCGACACCTGGATGTCCATCGAGGGCGCGAGGCTGGGCTCGACCTTGGACACGCGGTAGTCGCCGGTGGTGAACAGGCGGTAGAGGATGTCGTTCTGGTTGGTGGCGACCTTGAAGCTGTGGATCGGCACGCCCATCTTCTGGAGCAGCCAGCCGGCGAGCACGTTGCCGAAGTTGCCGGTGGGCACGACGAACTCGGTCTCGGCGCGGGTGTCGGCCGGCAGGCGCAGGTAGGCGTAGAAGTAATAAACGCACTGCGCGAGCACGCGGGCGAGGTTGATGGAGTTGACCGCGGACAGCCGGTGGCGGGTGCGGAATTCCTGGTCGGCGAAGAGGTCCTTCAGCGCGGCCTGCGCGTCGTCGAAGCTG
>JAUWBF010000077.1 GCA_030601755.1 Verrucomicrobiota bacterium
CCCTACATGCGCCGCCGCGACCCCGACTGCATGGTCATCGGCGACGACCTCCCCACCGACAAGCCCACCTACCGCGGCCAGTTCGGCGAGGACTTCGCCGCCACCCGCGAGGCCACCTTCGCCTGGCTCAAGACCCAGCCCCTCGCCGTCTTCCCCTTCATCGCCGGCCTGCCCGGCAAGGGCACCCACGCCCTCGTCATCGCACCCGACAACGCCGGCTTCTTCGCCCTCGGGCTCGCCCTGCTCCAGGGCATGCTCACGCCCGACGAGGTGCCCGCCGACTTCAACCCCAAGGCCATCATCTACGTCGCCCCGCCCTTCCGCCACACCCACTTCGCCGGCAAGCAGATCGTCGTGCACAACCGCCTCGACGGCCTGCACGAACTCTTCAGCTACAACCTCTACCCCGGCCCCAGCGCCAAGAAGGGCATCTACGGCGTGCTGCTCACCCTCGGCGAACGCGAGAACTGGACCACCATCCACTGCTCCACTGCGCAGGTCGTCACGCCCTACGGCAACAAGCTCGTCATCTGCCACGAGGGCGCCAGCGGCGGCGGCAAGAGCGAGATGCTCGAGCACGCCCACCGCCAGCCCGACGGCAGCCTCCTGCTAGGCCACAACCTCGTCACCGGCGACAACCGCTCGCTCACCCTGCCCCGCACCTGCGAGGTCCGCCCCGTCACCGACGACATGGCCCTTTGCCATCCCTCGCTCGAAAAAGGCCGCGGCAAACTCTCCCTCCAGGACGCCGAGGATGCCTGGTTCGTGCGCGTCAACCACATCGAGGCCTACGGCACCGACCCCCACCTCGAGCAGCTCACCATCGCGCCCGACCAGCCCCTGCTGTTCCTCAACATCGACGCCCACCCCGGCGCCACCGCGCTCATCTGGGAACACATCGAGGACAGCCCCGGCAAACGCTGCCCCAACCCCCGCGTCATCGTGCCCCGCACGCTCGTGCCCGGCGTGGTCAACGGCCCGGTCGACGTCGACGTGCGCAGCTTCGGCGTGCGTTGCCCGCCCTGCACCCGCGACAATCCCACCTACGGCATCGCCGGCCTCTTCCACGTGCTCCCGCCCGCGCTCGCCTGGCTCTGGCGCCTGGTCGCCCCCCGCGGCCACGCCAACCCCAGCATCGTGCAGAGCGAAGGCATGAGCTCCGAGGGCGTCGGCTCCTACTGGCCCTTCGCCACCGGCCGCCGCGTCGACCAGGCCAATCTCCTGCTCAGCCAGATCGTCGAGCACCCGTCCGTGCGCTACGTGCTCGTGCCCAACCAGCACATCGGCGCCTGGGAGGTCGGCTTCATGCCGCAGTGGATCACCCGCGAATACCTTGCCCGCCGCGGCGGCGCCCGCTTCGGCCCGGAGGCCCTGCGCCCGTCCCGCTGCCCGCTGCTCGGCTACACCCCGCACAAGATCGAGGTCGAGGGCTCCACCATCGGCTCCTGGTTCTTCGAGGTGGACCTGCAGCCCGAGGTCGGCCCCGCGGCCTACGACCGCGGCGCGGAGATCCTCTCCGAGTTCTTCGCCCGTGAGCTTGCCGCCTTCCGCGAGCCCGACCTCCTGCCCCTCGGCCGCCAGATCATCGACTGCTGCCTGGCCGGCGGCACCCTCGAGGACTACGAGCGCCTCATCCCGCACGGCACCATCGTGCACGACTGAGTTCGCCACCCCGGCCTCTCCCCGCCCCGGCCCCCGCCGGACGCGGGGAGAGGCTTGTCCGCGGGCAGACGTTTTCCCTCAAGAACGCCGCCCGGGAGCCGTAGAGAAAGGGCACTCCCGTCCGCGCCCCGCGTGCGGTCCATCCGCCACGCCATGCCCGCCACCATGCCCATTTCCAGTGAACTCATCGACCGCTCGATCACGCAGGCCCTCGGCCACGTCTTCGAGACGATGATCAAGACGCCGATCCAGCTCCTCTCCTCTTCCGATCAGATCGAACCCGGCCAGTTGCCCGAAGGCACGCAGGTCATGGGCTGCGTCGGCTTCGTCGGCCAGATCAACGGCATCATCCACCTCCGCTTCAGCGAGGAGTTCGCCGTCGTCGCCACCGGCCGCGTGCTCGACATGTCACCCGCGTTGGTGCGCGCCGAGGGCCACGAAGTCATCAAGGATACCATCGGCGAGCTCACCAACATGTCCGTCGGCGGCTTCAAAAACTGTTTCTGCGACCTCGGCTTCCCCTGCAAACTCACCCTGCCGACGATCGCCTGGGGCGAACGGCTCAACACGCCCCGCATCAAGGACGCCACCCGCCGCGTCTACATCTTCGAAAACCTCGGCCACCGCCTGCTCGCCGACCTCCAGATGAAGGAGGAATGAGCCCGACGGAGGCCCGACGGAGGGCGGGCATTCCTGCCCGCCCCGTTCGTTTCCAACGCATCCAGCCGCGCGGCGCTCAGCACCGCGCAGCACCGGTCGCTCACTGACCGAACAGCCCCTTGACCGCATTGACCGCGCCGGCCGCCGACGTGCTGTCGATGCCGAATGTGTTGAGCACGCCCTTGAGCAGATCCGACTGCTCGCCGCTGACGCCCCCCTTGCCCAGCAGCGCCGTCGCCTGCTTGGCGATCGCGCCCACGTCGCCCGTCTGCAACGCGCCCAGCACGCCGGAGATCTTGGCCGGGTCAAAGCCCTGCTTGAGCGCCCACGCGCTCACCAGCTGCTTGGCCTGCGTCAGCAAGCCGTTCGCCGCCGGGATGTTTTTGACCATGTCGCCCAAGCCCGACAGCGACGAGAGCGCCGCCTTGGCGTCGCCGGCCGTCAGCGACGACTTGACCGCCTCCACCTGCTTGAGCGCGGCCGGGGTCGAGGCCACCGCGGTCTCCAGCTGGCCCAGCGCCTGCGTGGCCACCGAGGACAACTCGGCGACCGAGGCCGTCTTGAAATCGGGGATCTTCAACTCGACGCCCACCGACTTCGCCAGCGACGCGGCGGTCTTGGTGATTTGGTCCATCGACCCGCCGATCTCGACCTTCGCGGCCGGAGCCTCGGAGGCGGCCGCCGGCGCGGTCTCGGCGGACGGCTCGGACTTGCCACACCCCGCCAGACCGGCGGCCAGCATCACGGAGAAAGGAACAGCCAACAAGAGGGAGGTTTTCATCCCCGCCACCCAAGCCGCCCGCCGTCTCCTTGGCAACCTCCGCGTAACGCCCCGCCGCGCCCTTGCCAAACCACCCCGCGACCGCTTCTCTACGCCGTTCAACCGCTTCCGATGAACGACGCCGACGACGACATTCTCGCCACCACCCACGCCGCCCCCGGCGAGGTCGGCCTCGTCGAGCCCCGCGACTGGGTGACCACTGAACCGTTCACCTTCGTCAACGGCCAGACCATCGGCGGCTTCACCCTGCGCTACGAGACCTACGGCCGCCCCAACGCCGCCAAGGACAACGCCATCCTCGTCTGCCACGCCCTCTCCGGCGACCACCACTGCGCCGGCATCCACTCGCTCAACGACCGCAAGCCCGGCTGGTGGAACAACCTCATCGGCCCCGGCAAGGCCCTCGACACCAACAAATACTTCGTCCTCTGCGCCAACGTCATCGGCGGCTGCCAGGGTTCGTCCGGCCCCTCCTCCTTCAATCCCGCCACCGGCAAACCCTTCGGCATCACCTTCCCCGTCGTCACCATCCGCGACATGGTGCGCGCGCAGAAAATCTGGCTCGACGCCCTCGGCATCCCCTCGCTCTACGCCGTCATCGGCGGCTCGATGGGCGGCATGCAGGCCCTCCAGTGGGCCATCGAGTTCCCCGGCTACGCCCGGCGCATCATCGCCATGGCCACCACCTGGCGCGAGAGCGCGCAGGCCATCGCCTTCAACGAGGTCGGCCGCCAGGCCATCATGCAGGACCCCGACTGGAAGCACGGCGACTACGCCGCCGGCGCCGGCCCGCGCGTGGGCCTGGCCATCGCCCGCATGATGGCCCACATCACCTACCTCTCCGACGCCTCCATGGACCGCAAGTTCGGCCGCCGCCAGGTCGCCGAACGGCTCAAAGCCCCTCCCGCCGCCACCAAACCCGCCCCCGCCCAAGCCGATTGTCACTTAATAAGTGACAAACCCGCCGCGGCCGCCGGCGGCGCGGCCACCTTCGACGTGCAATTCGAGGTCGAGAGCTACCTGCGCTATCAGGGCAAGAGCTTCATCAATCGCTTCGACGCCAACTCCTACCTCTACATCACGCGCGCCATCGACCAGTTCGACCTCGGCCACGCCCACGGCTCGCTCGAGCAGGCCTTCCGTAGTGTCGAATCGGATACGCTCGTGGTCGGCTTCACCAGCGACTGGCTCTTTCCCCCCGAGCAAAACCGCTCGATCGTCGAGGCCCTGCTGCGCGCCGGCAAGCCCGCCTCCTACGCCGAGCTCACCACCGACCTCGGCCACGACTCCTTCCTCCTCGAGTCGCCGCAGCTCTACGACCTCGTGCGCGGCTTCCTCGCCCGCCCCTGCCGCGTCGCGGTTAAATCCTCATGAGCCGCCCCGCCAACAAACGCACCGTGGACATGCAGATCCTCGCCGACTGGGTCGAGCCGGGCTCGCGCGTGCTCGACCTGGGCTGCGGACGCGGCGTGCTCCTGGAAAACCTCGTGCAGTCGAAAAACGTCTACGCCGTCGGCGTCGACCTCGACTTCGACAAGATCTCCGCCTGCGTGCGCCGCGGCCTCAACGCCTACCAGGGCGACATGCTGCGTCTCATGGGCACGTTCCCCGAGCACCACTTCGACCACGTCATCCTCTCGCGCACGCTGGAGGAGGTCGGCCACCCGGCGGACGTGATCGAGCAAGCCCTGCGCGTCGCCCGCCGCGTGACGGTCGGCTTCGTCAACCACGGCTTCTGGCGCAACCGCCTCGACGTGCTCCTGCGCGGTCGCAAGCCCCGCAACGCCGTCTACACCACCGAGTGGTTCGAGAGCCGTCCCGGCAACCCGGTCAGCATCGCCGACTTTGAGCACTTCTGCGCGGCTAAGGGCATCGTCATCGCTCGCCGCGCGCACCTCGGCGGCGATTGGAAGACCCCCTGCAAAGTCGCCCCCAACCTCCTCGCCGGCTACGCCCTCTACGACCTCACGCGCTGAAGGCGAGCGCTCGCCAGGCTCACGCCCGGCGCCACGGAGCCACCTTGGGCTCAGTTGTTCTGTAGCCCCGGGGCGTAAGCCCGGGGACCCGAGGATTCCCCCACGGCAACGTTGTTTCCGAAACCAAAGCCGCCCGCCGCTCACTCCGCCGTCGGAGCGTTCTTCTTGAGCCACTGCTCATACTCCGCGCGCGGCATGAAACGCAGCGAGGCGGAGTTGATGCAGTAGCGCAGGCCGGTCGGCTTGGGGCCGTCGGGGAACACGTGCCCGAGGTGCGCGCCGTCGACCGTGCAATGCACCTCGTCGCGGATCATGCCGTGGCTGGTGTCGCGGCTCACGCCGACGAAGCGGCCCTCGATCGGCTTGGTGAAGCTCGGCCAACCCGTGCCGCTCTCGAACTTGTCGCGGCTGTCGAAAAGCGGCGTGTCGCTGCACACCGAGAAATAAACGCCGTCCTCGTGGTGGTCGTAATACTTGTTGCGGAACGGCGGCTCGGTCCCCTGCTGGCGCGTCACGCGGTATTGCTCCGGCGTGAGCAACGCACGCCACTCGGCGTCGGTGCGCTTCACGGTCGCCTTGCTCATGTCGATCACCACGTTGCCCGGCAGGCCGCACGCGGAGACGCCCTCGGGGTCGCAGGCGAAGGGCGGCTTGGCGTCGCCCGCGGCCGCGCCATCGTGCTCGCCCATCAACCGACAACCGCCGGCGGCCAGACCGACGAACACACACAGGGGCCAGATTTTCAGAATCTTCATATGCCATAGGGGTAATCAAACCCGCGCTTTATTCCAGCCCCGCCACCGATTGCCCGACCACCTCGCATCACCGCGCCGGGGGCCAAATAAAGACTAACCAGATACGTTAGTTTTTATTGGGCCCGAAGGGCGTGGAACGTCGAGGGACGAGCGCGGGACGGCGCGGCACGAGCGGGGAAAGTTGCTCGTGGTTTCACCGGCCGTCCCGTGATTCCACCGTCCGTCTCCGCCTGCGGACTGGTGATACGGACGGTTACCGGCGCGTTGCTCGCCGCAGACCGGGCCGGCGCTCAGACCAGCACGACGAGCTCGCCGGCCTCGTTGGTCTTCACCTCGTAGACCGATACGCGGCTGCGCGCGTCGTAGAGGCCCTTGCCGGTCACGATGTCAAACTCCCAGCCGTGCCAGGGACAGCGCAGCACGCGTCCCTCGAGGCCCGGCGTAAACTCGCCGGTCGGCCCCGGGCGGTGGGTCGCATGCACCGAACCCTTGCACAACTCCGCGCCTTGGTGCGGGCAGTAATTGCGAATGGCGTGAAAGCCATCGGCCAAGTGAAACACGCCGATCGACAACCGGTCGATCTGCACGATCTTGCGGCCGCCCACCGGGATTTCGTCGGCGCGACCGACCACGATCTCGCGCGTGCGGACGGGCTTGGCGAGCGACTCCGGATTGTCCGCGATGTCGAAGGCGCGCTCGAGGGCCTTGCGGTCGCAGCCGGGCGCGCAGGACTTGGCGTCGCTCACGAGCGCACCTCCTCCGCGGTCTCGACGCGGGCCGGCAGGCCGTAGAGTTCGGCGGAGTTGTCGTAGAGAATGCGATTCTTGAGTTTTTCCGGCAGGATCGAGGGGAAGGCGCGGCCCGGCGTGTCGAAATCCCAGTGCGGAAAATCCGTCGAAAAGCACAGCGTGCGCTCGGCGTGGATCATCTCGTAGGACGCCAGCAGGTGGCGAGGGTCGTTCGGCTCCTCGACCGGCTGGGTGGTCAGGCGGCAGTGGCGCAGCACGTATTCGGAGGGCGCCTCCTTCAGCCACGGCACGGTGCTGCGCAGGGCCTTGAAGTTTTTGTCCATGCGCCAGAGCAGCGGAGCCAGCCAGCTCACGCCGCCCTCGACGAGGACCACGCGCAGCCCGGGGAATTTTTCAAAGGTGCCCTCGGCCACGAGGCTGCCGAGGTGGGCCTGGTAGGTGATCGGCAGCGAATTGTGCCACTCGAAGTAGCCCGAGGGACGCCCCACCGGCGTGCTCGACGTGAGCGAGCCTTCCGTGCCCGGGTGCACCGCGAAGGGCAGTCCCATTTCGCAACAGGCCTCGTAGATCGGATCGTAGGCGCGGTGACCGAACAGGTGCACCGACTCGCCGCAGGTGAGCACCTGCACCATGCGCGGGTGGGCGCCGGCGCGCTTGATCTCGGCGACGGCGGCCTTGGGGTCGGCCATGTTGACGCAGACGGAACCGAGGAAACGCGGGTCGGCCTCGAGGTAGTTGGCGATCTGCCAGTCGTTGGCCGCCTGCGCCATGGCGTTGGCCACGTCCATCGCATGGATCAGGCTGACCGAGTAGCCGGGCTGCGGCTGGAGCACGCCGTAGGTGATGCCGAGCGGATCGAGGTGGAGCCGGACGACATCGGCCGGAGTCTTGGCCTCGAGGTCGCGTCGGTCGACGCCGAAGGGATTGGCATAGCCGTGGCCGGGCGCGCTGCCTTGGTTTTGCGCCACCGCCTGCCGCATGCGGCTCGGGATGAACGGCGCCATGGGCAGCTCGGGGTTCGCGTAGACGTGGATGTCGCAGTCGATGATCATGATCGGTGTGGGTTGAAATTTCAGCAGGTCGGATCGCGCCCGCTCAGGCCTCGGCCAGACGGCTCTCAAGTCGTTCGGCGGCGCGCAGCAGCAACTCGACGAAATGCGCCTCGCCCTTGCGCGCGACGGGGGGCGGATCGAGCGCGATGCCGATCGCGCCGACCAGCTCGCCGGTGGCGGCGCGAACGGGCGCGGCGAAGGAGCGCACGCGGCCGTTTTCACCGCGATTGATCGAGTAACCGCGCCGGCGGATCTCCACGAGTTCCTCGTCGAGCGCATGGCGCGTGGTGATGGTCGCAGGCGTGAGCCGAACCAGTTCTTCGTCCGTGAACGGCAGGCGGTGCAGTGCCTGGAAGAGTTTGCCAAAGGCCGAGGCATGCCGGGCCAGCCGCTGGCCCAGCCCCAACGCATGCGCCGACGGCCGGCCGCGATACAGATCGCTCATCACGATCAACGGCTCGCCGCGGTGCGCGACCGCGAGGTAGGCCCCGCCCCGCGTCGCCTCGGACAACTCCCGCAACACCGGCCCGCCCTGCACGCGCAGCGGCATGCGCTCCGCGAAGGGACCGGCCAGCGCCAGCAGCCGGTAGTCCGAGCGATACTCGTGGGTGTCGGGCGACTGGGTGACATAGCCCGCGTCCAGCAACGTGCGCAGCAACCGGTGCACATGGCTCTTGGGCAAACCCAGCTCGGCCGCCAGCGCCGTGACCGAGCACGCTCCGGAGGCGACGGCCAGCCGCTCGAGCAGGCGCAGCCCGTTGACGAGCGTGTGGTTGGGGGCGGAAACGGGCGGCATGCCCACAACCTGCAAAGGCGACTGCGAATCTCAAAACTGTTCCATTATTTGGAACGCCATTCTTCCCCGCGACCGGTTCCCCGCCCCGGAAAATAAGAACCGCCCGGAAACCGAAGTCTCCGGGCGGCGTTTGTTTGCTTTTTTGGGATCAAGCCGCGGCCCGCAGCCCGTAGGCTCCGCGCAGCGACTGGTTCGACGGCACCCACCGGCCCAGCGCTTGGGTAAGTCGCGCGGCCTGTGCAGCCGTCGCGGTTTCGCCGCCATGATAGACCGATTCCGACCGGAGCGCGCGCGCCCAGCCATAGGCCGAGCGACCGTAACCCCGAACCGGCACCGTGTTCCACCCGGAGGCGATGGTGCTTTCGTATTTGTTCATGATCAGACGGAGGCGTCGGACTTGATTGTCCAAAACCTCCGCTCCGACCACAAACGCGCCAAAGAACACACCCTTGGAAGCCTGCCGCGTGCCATTTTACAATTCCAAATTGTAAAAACCGCCCCGCCCTTTTGTGACGTTTGCGCAGCGCCCGCCCTTGCCGCCCCACCCCGCGGGACTTCAAGCTCGCGGTTTTTCCCGTTCCCATGATCGGCACCACCTTCTCCATCCTCGGCAGTCTCGGCATGTTCCTCTTCGGCATGAAGGTCATGTCGGAGGCGCTCCAAAAACTCTCCGGCGACCGCCTGCGCGCCATGATGCGCACCATGACGAGCAACCGCTTCGCCGGCCTCGCGACCGGCACCGCCGTCACCACGCTGGTGCAGTCTTCGTCGGCCTCGACCGTCATGGTCGTCAGCTTCGTCAACGCCGGCCTGCTCACCCTCACCGAGTCGATCGGCCTGATCATGGGCGCCAACCTCGGCACCACCACCACGTTCTGGATCATCTCGTTCGCCGGCTACAAGTTCAGCGTCTCCTCGCTGGCGCTGCCGATCATGGGCGTGGGCCTGCCCCTGCTCTTCTCGCGTAAGTCCATGCTCAAGGACAGCGGCGAGTTCCTCATCGGCTTCGGCCTGCTGTTCTTGGGACTGGCCTTCCTCAAGGACGCCGTGCCCGACATCAAGGGCAACCCCGAGGTGCTCCAGTTCATCACCGGCTTCACCGGCATGGGCATCTGGTCGGTGCTCATCTTCTGCTTCTTCGGCGTCATCCTCACGATCATCGTGCAATCCTCCTCGGTCGCCGGCGCCATCACCATCACCATGGCCGCCAAGGGCTGGATCGACTACCCCACCGCCTGCGCGGTCATCCTCGGCGAAAACATCGGCACCACCATCACCGCCAACCTCGCCGCGCTCACCGGCAACACCGCCGCCAAGCGCGCCGCCGCCGCCCACTTCGTCTTCAACATCATCGGCGTGTGCTGGGCCATCGCCATCTTCGCGCTCTTCACCCGCTTCATCGACTGGCTCGTGCCGGGCGACCCGCTCGAGGCCGGCCACATCCCGATGCACATGGCGGCCTTTCACACGCTCTTCAACGTCTGCAACGCCGCCCTGCTGATCGGCTTCGTGCCCCAGCTCGCCAAGCTCGTCGAGCGGCTGGTCAAGGACAAGTCCGTGCGCTCCAACGACCACGTCACCTACGAGACCGGTTTCATCCCGCGCACCGGCGAGCTCAACCTCGCCGAGGCCGAGCGCGACGTGGAGCGCATGGGCCAGATCACCCGCGAGCTGCTCACCGGCTTCACCGACCTGTTTGAGAACGCGCCCGCCGATCCCGAGGCCCGCGTCAAGGAGCTCAAGGAACTCGAGAAGGAGAGCGACCGCCGTGCCATCGCCACCACCCAGTATCTGCTCCAGTGCACCTCCGGCCGCGTCAGCGACCAGACCATGGAGCGCGTCACCGGCATGCTCCGCGTCGTCGCCGAGCTCGAGGACATCTGCGACTGCGGCTACCGCCTGGTCGCCCTCGCCGCCCGCCGCCATCGCAAGCAGCGCCAGCTCCCCGACGAGGCCCTGCGTCAGGTCCGCCACTTCTCGTCGCTCGTGCTGCAGTTCATGGATTTTTATTCGCAGCGCCTGAGCACCGGCGTGGCCGTCGCCGACATGGAGACCGCCTACCAGCTGGAGAACCAGATCGACAGCTTCCGCAAGAGCCTGCGCAAGGAGTCCATGCAGCGCATGCGCAACAGCGGCGACTCCATCAAGGCCGAGATGCTCTACATCGACATCCTCAACAACATGGAGTCGATCGGCAACCACTCGCTCAACGTCCTGCAGGCCCTGCGCCACCGCGAGTAAGGAGAACGGACATTCCTGTCCGTTCATCTGCTCCGCGGCGAACGAACAAGCGAACGGACAAGAATGTCCGTTCTCCGGCCGTGCACCGCTCCATCCGCGCCGCGGCTCAGGCGGCGGGCGCTGACGTGGAGCCGACCAGCTCGGTGATCTTGATGCCGAAGCTGTCCTCGACCACCACGACCTCGCCGTAGGCGATGAGCTTGTCGTTCACGTAGAGGCCGACGGGGTCGTTGGCGTGCTGGTTGAGCTGGATGATCGAACCGGGCGAGAGCGCGAGCACCTCGCGCATGGGCAACTGGCAGGAGCCGAGTTGGACGGTGACCTTGACCTTCACGTCGAGCACGAGGTCGAGCGCGTTGTTGTCGTCAGAGAGCATGGGCATGGGAGGGTTCCTCGGTTTGGATTTTTTCGGAAAGTTTCACCACGACGCGGTCGCCATCGACGCCGACCGTGCCGTTGAACTTGGGGGTGCCGGCCAGGCAGACGCGCGTCTGGTCGACGATCTCGGGCGGCAGCGTGAGCACGTCGCCGACGCGCAGCCGCGTGAGCTCGCGCAGGGTCAGCTCGAAGGCGTCCCACTCGGCGCGCGCCGGCAGCGCGATGTGTTCGTAGATGTCCTTCCACATCGCGGGCGCGCCCGGGCGGGCCGGCGAGGTGTCGCGGGTGCGGCGGGCCTGGATGGCCTTCACCATCGGCTCGATGGTGTAGTAGGGCACGCCGATCTGCACGGCCTCGGAGCAGTCGCCAAAGTCCACCTCGATCGCGAGCGCGAGCATGATGGCGTCCTTGGGCGAGGTTTGCAGGAAGCGGCCGTTGTTCTCGTGGCCGATGATGTCGGGATGCAGCTCGCCGTCGTGCTGCCACTGCGCGCACCACTCCTCGAGGATGAGGCGCACGACGTCCTCGAGCAGCGCGATTTCGATCTCGGTGAGGTAGCGGTCGACCTTCACCGAGTGGCCGCGGCCGCCGAGCATGCGGTCGACCAGCGTGAGCGCGAGGCGCGGGTTGATGTCGAGGATGCCGACGCCGTTGAGCGGCTCGGTTTTGAAGAGACAGATGTGCGTGGGATTGGGCAGCGCCTCGGTGAACTTCGCGTAGGTGAGCGTGGTCAGCCGCGACATCTTCAACGAGCACTCCATGCGCAGGAAGAGCGCGAGCAGCGCCGAGAGGTAGCGGATGAAGTCCTCGTGCAACAGGCGCAGGCGGCGCAGGTCGACCTCGGTCAGGAAGACCGGGTTGCGAAAATCGTAGGGCTCGACCTTGAGCGCCTGATCGCCGGCGCGGCGTCCGTCGGCGCGGTGCACCGAGGGCTTGGCCGTCTCCTGGGCCTGCGAGAGCAGCTTGTCGATCTCGCTCTGGTCGAGGACGAAGTCGGCGTTGTTTTGGTCGTCGTCTGACATGGGACGGAAGGAGCGGTATCGGCTGGATGGCTGGACGCTGGGCGCGGCAAGTAATCGAAACGTGGATACGCCGGCGACGCGGTCACTGCACCACGAAGTCGGAGAAGAAGACCTGCTCGGCGACCTTGCGGCCGAGGGCCTGGTTGTAGGACTGCACGAGCTTTTCGCGAATGAGGTTCTTGGAGCCGGCCTCCTCGAGGTCACCGAGGGTGAGCGAGGAGAGGACGTTGAGGGTCACGTCGACGAGCGCGGGCTTGTTGGCCTCGAAGGCCCCGGCCAGGCCGGCGTCGGAGCCGGTGACGAGGAAGGTGGTCTTCAGGTAGCGCGTGCCCATGGTGCCGGCGAGGTTCACCACGACGTTCTCGAACTTGTAGGTGTTGCCGGCGGCGGCGCTCTCGCCGGACTTGCCGTGACCGCCTCCATGGACGCCGCCGTGGCCGGACGCCTCGGCGTGCTCGGCCGGCGCGGCGTGGGCGTCGGCGGGCGCGGCGAGTTCCTGGCGCAGCGAGGGGATGAGCACGAACTTGGCGACGGCAAACGTGAGCGCGGGCGCGACCACGAGCGCGAGCAGCGCGGGCAGGAGCGGCGAGGAGCCGCCGGATTTTTTCGGGGCGTCGCCGGCGGAGGCGTCGGCGGCGGCCGCGGGTTCGGAGGCCATGGCGGGGATCAGCGCTTAAGGTTGACGATGTCCTCGAGCACGGTGTCGGACACGGTGACGAGACGGGAGCTGGCCTGGAACGAGCGCTGCGTGGTGATCATGTTAGCGAACTGCTCGGTGAGGTCGACGTTGGAGAGCTCGAGGGTGCCGGACTCGATGGTGCCGAGGCCGTTTTCACCGGCGGCGTTGTTGGCGGCGGTGAGCGTGGCGCCGCCGATGGCTCCGGCGGCGGTGAAGCCGGTGTAGAGGTTGCTGCCGACCTTTTGCAGCGCGCTGGGGTCGGAGTAGCTTTGCAGCAGGAGGCGGTTGGTGGTGATCGAGCTGCCGTCGGAGTAGAACTCGACGAGGTTGCCGAGGCGGTCGACCGTGTAGGACTGCAGCTCGGTGCCGGTGGGCGGCGTGCCGAGCGCGATGTCGCCGACGGTGGCCGGCGTGGCGAGCGCGGTGCCGCCGGTGAGGCCCTGCACGCGGTAGCCCTCGGCGGTGACCAGGTAGCCCTGGTCGTCGAAGCGGAAGTTGCCGGCGCGGGTGGCGTATTCCTGGCCGTCGACGGGATTGGTGACGCGGAAGAAGCCGTTGCCCGAGATGCCGAGGTCGGTGGTGACGCCGGTGGTGGTGAGGCCGCCCTGCGAGTAGTTGGAGCTGATGCCTGCGATGCGCACGCCGGTGCCGACCTGCGTGGAGGAGGTGTTGGGCGTGGTGCCGTTGGAGGGCGAGGAGCCGCGCAGCGTGTTGCTGAAGCTGTCGGCGTAGCTGGCCTGCGAGCTCTTGAAGGCCACGGTGTTCACGTTGGCGATGTTGTTGCCGATGACTTCGAGGCCCTTGGTGAAACTGCGGAGAGCGCTGACGCCGGAGGTGAGGGTGCCGATGAGGGACATGGTGGGTTGCGGGATTGAGGTTGGGTGATGGTTCGGTGGATGAAGTGGATCAGGACGCGGCGCCGTCGGCGGGAACCGGGGCGGGCGCGACGCGGACGAGCTTGCCGTAGGCGTGGGCCTGGCCGCCGATGGTGAGGGTCGGTCCGTCGGCGGTCTGCGCGACGGCGTCGACCACGCCGGTGACGGTCTTGCCGGAGGTCGTGCTCACCGTGACCTCGCGGCCGAGCAAGGTGCCGGCGGACGCGAGCTGCGAATCAAGGCGCATGGCGGCGATGCCGTCGCTGATGGCGGCCATCTGTTGCAGCGAGCTGAACTGGGCCATCTGCGCGATGGACTGGGTGTCGTCCATGGGCTTCATCGGGTCCTGCTGCTGGAGTTGCACGGTGAGCAGCTTGAGAAAATCTCCCTGGCCGAGCTGCTTTTGCACGACGCGGTTGGAGGTGTCGGCGGTGGCCGCGGCGCTGAGCGAATTGGTGGCGGTGACTTGCATGGCTTTAGGCGAAGGCTTGAAGGAGTCGGTCGGAGGAAACGCGCGGGGCGGCGACGGCCACGGCGGCCGGCGCGACGGGCGCGGAGGATCGGGCGGAGCCGCGCGCAAACGCGGGATGGCGTCCGGCGGCTTGTTCGTGGCCGGAGAAATTCTGGCGACCGTGGGCGTCGTGCCCCGCCTGGGAGCCGGCGTCCTGGCCGGAAGTGGTGAAGACGGGCTCGGCCACGCGCTGGCCGCGTGCCTCGTTCGCCA
>JAUWBF010000110.1 GCA_030601755.1 Verrucomicrobiota bacterium
CGGCTCCGGCTGGGCGTGGCTCGTGGTGCGCGACGGCAAGCTCGCCGTCGAGTCCACGCCGAACCAAGACTCGCCCCTCATGTCGGGCGCGCAGCCGGTCATCGGTCTCGATGTCTGGGAGCACGCCTACTACCTCAACTATCAGAACCGCCGCCCAGACTACATCGCCGCCTTCTGGAACGTGCTCAACTGGGACCAGGCCGAGGCCAACTACCTGGCGACACAGGTGTGAGCGCCAGACGCTTCGTAGGGGCCTTGCTTGCAAGGCCCGTTGGACGCGGGACCTCGGAATGCGCATGTTCCGTGTAGGGCGCGCAGCGGGCCTCGCGAGCGAGGCCCCTACATCGACAAGGCGTGCGCCGCAAAAAAACCGCGCCCGGTGAAGGCGCGGTTTTGTCGTGTTCGCTGTGCTTGAAAATCGGATATGAAGCCCGCGGCGCGGGCGCGGTCCGGCGAAGGCTCAGGCGACGGCCTTGAGGTAGCGCTCCTCGGCGGCGTCCCAGTCGACGACGTTCCAGAAGGCGGCGATGTAGTCGGGGCGGCGGTTCTGATAGTTGAGGTAGTAGGCGTGCTCCCAGACGTCGAGGCCGACGACGGGCTTGCCCTCGATGCCTGCGACGGCCTTGCCCATGATCGGGCTGTCCTGGTTGGCGGTAGAGCCGACGGCGAGTTTCTTGTCGGCGGTGACGTAGAGCCAGGCCCAGCCGGAGCCGAAGCGGGTGGCGCCGGCCTTGGCGAAGTCCTCTTTAAACTTGGCGAAGCCGCCGAGCTCGGCGTCGATGGCCGCGGCGAGCTTGCCCTTGGGAGCGCCGCCCTTGCCAGGGCCGAGGATCTTCCAGAAGAAGGCGTGGTTGGCGTGACCGCCGCCGTTGTTGCGCACGGCGGTGCGGATGGACTCGGGGACCTTGGAGAGGTCGGAGATCAGGTCGCAGACGCACTCGGGGGCCTCGACGCCGGCGGAGGAGAGGGCGTTGTTGAGATTGGTGATGTAGGCTTGGTGGTGCTTGCCGTGGTGGATCTCCATCGTGCGCGCGTCGATGTGCGGCTCGAGGGCGTTGGCGGCGTAGGGAAGGGCGGGGAGTTCGTATGCCATGGTAGGTATTGTTTGCTGGGTTCGGAGGTTGAAACGAAACGGAATCGCAACGTGCAGCCGCGCTTTTGAGTCGTCAACCGCCGAGGGCATTTCCCTCGTCGGCGGAGAGTCGTTTGGCGCGGAAAAAGGACTGAAGCAGCAGGCGGCACTCGTCCTCGAGCACGCCGCCGGCGGTGATGTCGAGGCGGTGGTTGACGCGCGGTAGGGCGTTGAGGTCGGTGGCGCCGCCGAGGCAGCCCATCTTGGGGTCGGGCACGGCGTAGCAGACGCGTTTGAGCCGCGACATGAGCGTGGCGCCCGAACACATGGGGCAGGGCTCCTTGGTCACGTAGAGAGTGCAGTCCTCGAGGCGCCAGTTGCCGAGCCGCGCGGCGGCCTGGGTAATGGCGAGCATCTCGGCATGTGCGGAAGGGTCGCGGGAGGCCTCGACGGTGTTGTGGGCGGCGGCGATGATTTCCCCGCCGTGCTCAATGACGCAGCCGATGGGAACCTCGTCCTGCCGCCAAGCGTCGATGGCCTGATTATAGGCCAGGGACATGAAGAAGACGTCGTCCCGCGCCAGTTGGGAGGGAAACCGTTTTTCGAACGGGCAGGGCGGGGGAGTGGAGTTTTCGGAAGCCATGCGATGGTGCGAAGACGCGCGCCGGAGCGAACGCCGTCGTAAAGGGCCTTGACTTACGAGGGGGAAATGGGGCTTACAAGGAGCTTTTACGCACCGAGTTCACTGCATGATTTCCAACCACACCCGCGGCACCGCCGTTGTTTCCCTGTATGTCTGACGGCCAAACGATCGAAGTCGAAGGCAAGATTGTCGCCGTCCTGCCCGGCACCATGTTCCGCGTCGAACTGGCCAACGGCCACGTGGTCCTCGCCCACATCTCGGGCAAGCTGCGCAAGCACTTCATCAAGATCGCCGCCGGCGACAACGTGAAGATGGAGATGAGCCCCTACGACCTTGAAAAGGCGCGCATCACCTACCGCATGAAGGACACGAACGCCGGCGGTTTCCGCCGTCCGGGCGGCGGTGGTGGACGCCGCCGCTGAGCGCGCGGGTTCGCCGCACCGGCACGACAGTTTTTGCAATCGACGCCGCCCGCGGGACGGCGTCTTTTTTTGTGCCCATGAAGGAGCGCCCCGAAGCCGACGATACAGCCGACCCGACGTCGTCGCCGGAGGGGCCGTTGCCGGAGGATTTCGACGGCCCGATCCGCGACTTCGGCAATGCCCTCACGCTGGAGCGCGGCCGCTCCGACCGCACGCTGGAGGCCTACGAAAGCGACCTGCGCCAATGCGCGACATTTCTGCGCCGGCGGGGCTTCGCCGGCTGGGCGGCGGTGCCCGGCGCGGCGGTGACCGAGTGGCTGTATTCACTGGATGGTGACGACTACACCGTGGCCAGCCTTGCGCGAAAGTTGTCCGCGCTGCGCATGTTCGCCCGCCACCTCGTTCGCGAGAGGGTGCGTCCGGACGATTTCACCGAGCTGCTCCAGGGGCCCAAGCTCGTGCGGCGCGTGCCCGGCACGCTCAGCGCCGACGAGATCACGCGACTGCTGGCCGCGCCGACCGGCGGCGACGCCCACGGCCTGCGTGACCGGGCGATTCTGGAGTTGTTTTACTCGAGCGGACTGCGCGTTTCCGAATTGGCAGGCCTGACGCTGCAGCAGGTCGACCTTGAGGCGGGTTTTCTGCGGGTGTTCGGCAAGGGCTCCAAGGAGCGCGTCGTGCCGGTCGGCGGCAAGGCCCGCGCGGCGCTCGCCGACTACCTGACGGCGGGACGGCAGCACTTCGTGAAACCCAAGACCGGCTCGCAGCTCTTCCTCAGCGAGCGCGGCACCGCCATCTCGCGCCAGATGCTGTGGGTTTTGGTCAAAAAATACGCCAAGGCCGCCGGCATCGAGAATACCGTCAAACCCCACCTCCTGCGCCACTCCTTCGCCACGCACCTGCTCTCCGGCGGGGCCGACTTGCGCGCCATCCAGGAGATGCTCGGGCATGCAAACATTGGCACCACGCAGATTTACACTGCGGTCGAGGAAAAGCGCCTGACTGAGCAGCACGCGCGCTTCCATCCGCGCAACCAAGACGCGGTCTGAAACGCCGGGACAAAACCCTTGACCGGTCCGGGATTCACGGCGTCATCGTTTCCCTTTAACGGCCCGTGAATCTCAACGCCAACGTCACGCACCAGCACCAACCGACCGTTCGCCGACATCGTGTCGGCGCCGTCGATTGTGGCGCGCACGTGGCCCAGACCGTCCTTTGCCGCGATGATCGAGCGTGAGGCTGTCGCACAGGGTCCGTCCGGGGAAGACGCCGTGAATCGGCGGTCCGGTTGCGAACGCGGACATTTCCCGTCAGAATTTTCGACTGCCCTATGAGCGACAAGATCACCCACGAATGCGGTATCGCGATGGTCCGGCTGCTGAAGCCGCTCTCCTACTACCAGGAAAAATACGGCACGCCGCTGTGGGGCTTCACCAAGCTCTTTCTCCTCATGGAGAAGCAGCACAACCGCGGCCAGGACGGCGCCGGCGTCGGCTGCGTCAAACTCGACATGCCGGCCGGCGAGCCGTTCATGTTCCGCGAGCGCTGCGTGAAGGCCAACCCGCTCGACAAGATCTTCAAGACCCTGCTCCAGCAGTATAACGGCCATCTCGACACCGGCGTCATCCACCCCGAGTTCACCGACACGGTGAAGAAGAACTTCGACTTCGGCGGCGAGCTCCTCCTCGGCCACCTGCGCTACGGCACCAGCGGCGGCTACAACATCAGCTCCTGCCACCCGTTCTTCCGCCGCAGCCCCTGGCCGACCCGCAACCTCGCGCTCTGCGGCAACTTCAACATGACGAACACCACGGAGCTGAACCAGTCGCTCATCGCGATGGGCCAGCACCCGATCTTCGCCACCGACACCCAGGCCCTCCTCGAGAAAATCGGCTTCTACCTCGACGAGGAACACGAGGAAATCTACCGCTCCCTCCGCGACCAAGGCCTGCCCGGCGAGGAGATTTCCAACCGCATCAGCGACGAGCTCGACCTCACCCGCGTCATCACCCGTTCCTCCCAAAAATGGGACGGCGGCTACACCCTCTGCGGCATGGTCGGCAACGGCGACTCCTTCGTCGCCCGCGACCCCTCCGGCATCCGCCCCTGCTGGTGGTTCCAGAACGACGAAGTCGTCGCCTTCGCCTCCGAGCGCGCCCCGCTCATGACCGTGTTCGACCTCGACGTCGACTCCGTGAAGGAAGTCCCGCCCGGCCACGTCGTCAGCATCAAGAAGTCCGGCTCCGTCGCCGTCGCCCAGTTCGCGCCCACCCTCCGTCGCGCCTCCTGCTCCTTCGAGCGCATCTACTTCTCGCGCGGCAACGACCTCGACATCTACCCCGAGCGCAAGGCCCTCGGCGGCAACCTCGCCGACCAAGTCCTCAAGTCCGTCAACTACGAGTGGGGCAACACCGTCTTCAGTTTCATCCCCAACACCGCCGAGGTCGCCTACTACGGCCTCATGCACTCGCTGCGCGAGAAGCGCCGCGACCAGGTGAAGCGCGCCGTCATGGACGCCGCCGCCAAGGGCGAACTCACCGAGGACCTCCTCGACGACCTCATCCTGCGCAACTGGCCCCGCGGCGAGAAGGTCGTCTCCAAGGACATCAAGCTGCGCACCTTCATCGGCCAGGAAGGCATGCGCAACCACCTCGCCAGCCACGTCTACGACATCACCTACGGCTCCGTGCAGCCCGGTGACAACCTCGTCTGCGTTGACGACTCCATCGTGCGCGGCACCACCCTGCGCAAGTCCATCCTGCGCATCCTCACCCGCCTCAACCCCAAGAAGATCGTCATCGTCTCGACCGCCCCCCAGATCCGCTACCCGGACTGCTACGGCATCGACATGTCCGAACTCGGCAAGTTCATCGCCTTCGAGGCCGCCGTCGCCCTGCTCAAGGAGCGCGGCCAGGCCCACATCCTCGAGGAAGTCTACCGCGCCTGCCGCGACGAGGTCCTCACCAAGGGCGGCGGCAACAGCATCAACCACGTCCAGAAGATCTACGCGCAGTTCAAGCCCGAGGAGATTTCCGCCAAGATCAGTCAGTTCGTGCGCCCGCAGAACGTCGATTGGAACGGCGAGGTCGAGGTCATCTTCCAGACCGTCGAGAATCTCCACGCCGCCGTGCCCAACCACACCGGCGACTGGTATTTCACCGGCAACTACCCGACCCCCGGCGGCTACCGCGTCGTCAACCAGGCCTACGTCAACTACTACGAGAACAGCGAAGGCCGCAGCTACTGAGCCGCTGTCCGCGCGTTTCAACGTCCATCGTCCGCTTCAGCCCATGTCGCTCTCCTACGAATCCTCCGGGGTCAACTACGACCAACTCGACGCCTTCAAGCGCGCCTGCCAGAAGGCCGCCAAGACCACCGCCCCGCTGCTCGCTTCGCACGGCTACGCCGAGCCCGCCAACACCCGTGGCGAGAGCTGTTACCTCATGGAGGCTGACACCCACTTCCTCGCCCACGTCGAGGAGGGTCTTGGCACCAAGAACCTCGTGGCCGACGCCGTCTACGCCCAGACCGGCAAAAACTTCTACGCCGAGATCTCAATCGACACCGTCGCCACCATCGTGAACGACCTCGTCACCTGCGGCGCACTGCCCATCTCGGTCGCCATGCACGCCGCCGTCGGCGAGTCCGCGTGGTTCGCCGACTCCGCCCGCATGGAGGCGCTGGTCGCCGGCTGGGCCGAGGGCTGCCGCCAGGCCGGCGCCGTCTGGGGCGGCGGCGAAACCCCGACCCTTCGCGGCATCGTGAAGGAGGACGCCATCGTTCTCGCCGGCTCCGCCATCGGCAAGGTCGAGCCCAAGTCGCAACGCATCACCGGCGACGTGCAGGATGGTGACGCCATCGTCTTCCTCGCCTCCTCCGGCGTGCAGACCAACGGCCTCTCCCTCTGCCGTCTCATCGCGTCGAAGCTGCCGCAGGGTTACCAGACCCCGATCGGCCACGGCGACGACCGCACCTTTGGCGAGGCCCTGCTCGCCCCGTCCGTCATCTACGTGAAGTTTGTCGCGGCCTGCCAAAAGGCCGGCATCAAGCTCAACTACGTCTCCCACGTCACCGGCCACGGTTGGCGCAAGCTCATGCGCCTCGACGAGCCCTTCGTCTACGAGATCACCAACCCCGGCGAGGAGCCTGCGCTCTTCAAGTTCCTCCGCGAGGCCGGCCCGATCGACCTGCGCGAGGCCTACGCCACCTACAACCAGGGCGTCGGCTTCGCCGCCTACATCAACCCCGCCGATCTCGACGCCACTCTCGCCGCCGCCAAGGCCGCCGGCTACACCGCCTGGCACGCCGGCACGGTCAAGAAACAAGGCGACCGCAAGGCCGTGGTCATCCCGTCATTGGGACTCGAATACGACGGCAGCACCCTGCAGGTGCGCTGAGGCGGCGCAGATTTTTAATCACCTAAGCTCGGAATCACAGAAGTGGCTCCGTGCTTTTTTGTGCCCTCAGGAACTGAAGTTATCGCGGAAACACGGAAGGGCTGAAAATGGGAATCGGAGTTTATTTGATCACGGAAACACGGAAGCACGGAATTTAGAGGACTTGGTTTCTATCCCTCTTTTCCGTGCTTCCGTGTTTCCGTGATTAAAATTCCGGATTGGTTCCGCGCTTCAGCCCTTCCGCGTTTCCGCGATTAAAACTCTGCAACGCTCACTGGCCGCAGCCGCAGCCGGCGCCGCACGTGTGGCCGCCGCCACCGCCGTTTTCCACGGCGCAGCACTGCGGGCCGGACGGCTCGGGTTGGTTGCGGTTGAACGCACCGATGAAACCGAAGCCACCGCTGATGACGCGGCGCACCGGTTCGCCCGTCTCGGGATGGTGCGTCAGGGCCTTGTCCTTCATGGACTGCTGCACCTCGAAGGTGACCGGTTTGGCGCCGGGTTTCCGCGGGATGGTTTCGTAGACGTAGGTGGCCATGGGGAAGCGTTTATACAAAACGCATCCGCGCGTGTCCTGCAAGCCGTCAGCCGTCGTGCGGAGGGCCTCAGAACGTGTCGCCCTTCCAGCCCCACATGCCGTGTTTCACGTCGAGGAATTTTACGTAGACCCGCCCCGGTTCGATGCCGAGGTGTTCCTCGATCATCTCACACAGGACCGCGCTGAGCGCCTTGGTCTTCTTGGCGGGCAGGCCGATGGCTTTCAATTCGAGGAACGCCACCGGATCGTCCGACCCGGCGAAATACATGCACACGTCGGGTTCGAGGGCGACCATCACGAAGTCCTCGGGTTTGGCGAGTTCCTGGGCGACGAGCGCGGACGCTTCGCGCAGGACGTTTTTCTTGGCCTTCTTGGTGAGAGGCAGGTTCGTCTGGATC
>JAUWBF010000011.1 GCA_030601755.1 Verrucomicrobiota bacterium
CTCGGTGCGGTCGCACCGAGGACCAGCTTCAACGGGGCCGCGCTCCGAAGAGCGCGGAGTCGCGAGGGTGGGGATGACACCGGCCACGAGTTGATGGCTTCAACGGGGCCGCGCTCCGAAGAGCGCGGAGTCCTACGCGCCCGTCGCCGACATCGCCACCGCCTACGCGCTTCAACGGGGCCGCGCTCCGAAGAGCGCGGAGTCCATCGGCGCGCCCGACTACGGCACCAAGACCGACGGGCTTCAACGGGGCCGCGCTCCGAAGAGCGCGGAGTCATCGGCTACACCGGCGACTTCAAGGCGCTGGCCAAGGCTTCAACGGGGCCGCGCTCCGAAGAGCGCGGAGTCGCGGCGATTGTTTGGGTGCATGGTTTCGCGCCGGATGCTTCAACGGGGCCGCGCTCCGAAGAGCGCGGAGTCGTCCAAGAGCAACGCACCGGGGCCGGGTAATTGTTGGCTTCAACGGGGCCGCGCTCCGAAGAGCGCGGAGTCGACCTATCGCGCCGACGGCCGCTTGTGGTCCAAGGGAGCTTCAACGGGGCCGCGCTCCGAAGAGCGCGGAGTCGCGGAAAGTCCCGCAGTGGCCGGAGTATTCGACAAGCTTCAACGGGGCCGCGCTCCGAAGAGCGCGGAGTCCTTCGCAGTCGCTCAAGGCGACGATCGCCTAGCCAAGCTTCAACGGGGCCGCGCTCCGAAGAGCGCGGAGTCGCGCGGCCATTTCACCGCCGCGACCGATGCCGCCAAGCTTCAACGGGGCCGCGCTCCGAAGAGCGCGGAGTCCGCCGCTGATGACCTCGACCAAGCCAGGGCCGACCTCGCTTCAACGGGGCCGCGCTCCGAAGAGCGCGGAGTCCGGTCTGTTTCCACACGCGGACTGGTGAAAATCTAGCTTCAACGGGGCCGCGCTCCGAAGAGCGCGGAGTCCGCAAAATAGTGCGGACTGCGCGCATGGGGGCAATGCTTCAACGGGGCCGCGCTCCGAAGAGCGCGGAGTCGGCCGGCGCGGGGGGAACCTGTGGTTGTGGGTGCTCGCTTCAACGGGGCCGCGCTCCGAAGAGCGCGGAGTCCGGCATCGATGCAGCTCTGCGGGTCGACGCGGGCGTGCTTCAACGGGGCCGCGCTCCGAAGAGCGCGGAGTCCGACGAGCTGCTGGCCCGGCGCACCCTGTCGGTCGGGCTTCAACGGGGCCGCGCTCCGAAGAGCGCGGAGTCAGCCTGACCGACCGGCTCGCCGCATCAAAGCTCAACCCCGCTTCAACGGGGCCGCGCTCCGAAGAGCGCGGAGTCACCACGGTAAAAAACCAGTCGGCGTTCTCGCTCTTCTTCACGCTTCAACGGGGCCGCGCTCCGAAGAGCGCGGAGTCAGATTGTCGGCCAGCTCGCGCATCGCCACCGCGTCAAGCTTCAACGGGGCCGCGCTCCGAAGAGCGCGGAGTCGCGGGTGGCGGTGGATCCGGCGGCGCCGGCATCCTGGCTTCAACGGGGCCGCGCTCCGAAGAGCGCGGAGTCGGGTGCGGGCACGCCCATGCGTTCGCAGAATTTGAGGCTTCAACGGGGCCGCGCTCCGAAGAGCGCGGAGTCGCGCACTTCTGCGACGCGGTGGTTGCGCGAGAACTTGCTTCAACGGGGCCGCGCTCCGAAGAGCGCGGAGTCCATGCCACCGACCACCCTTCAACCGCCCATCCCACTGGCTTCAACGGGGCCGCGCTCCGAAGAGCGCGGAGTCAAGTGGACCGCAACACGCTGCCGAACACGCGACACGCTTCAACGGGGCCGCGCTCCGAAGAGCGCGGAGTCGACTCCGACACTCACTGCTGGCTCGCGGTGGGCTGGTGCTTCAACGGGGCCGCGCTCCGAAGAGCGCGGAGTCGCAGCATCACCCGCGCCGACATGCGCGGCCTCCTCTTCGCTTCAACGGGGCCGCGCTCCGAAGAGCGCGGAGTCCCCTTATCCAAGGCCGCCTGTCGGATCGTCTCAGCGCTTCAACGGGGCCGCGCTCCGAAGAGCGCGGAGTCCGCACTTTTGCAAGTGCCGGAGGGGGAGCGAGCCAAAAAGCGGTTTGCGAGCGGGTGTCCGCGAAGCACCTGCGGCTCGCGACCGAAGGCGCGGATTTTTTCACAACTCTCTCTCTGTCCGGGTGCGAGCGGCAGGGCGTCCACATCGACCATGTCGACGCTCGCGGCTTCGCGGTCAAAAAACGGCCGGGCTTGTCGTTCGTTAAACCACATAGCAGGGCTGGTCGAAATGGTGGTAGGCCTGGCCCAGCGCCGTGATCGTCCGGTCGCCGCGACTCTCGGCCGGACCCAGCCCGATGAAGAGCACCTGGTCCTTTTCATGATGGATCACTTCCTTGAGCAACCCCTCCAACTCCACGCGTTCCTGCGCGGTCAGGTCGCATTCAAAAACCGAATACTGCAGGTGGTTCCCATAGTCCTGGCAGATGCGAAACACCTTCCGCAACCGCTTCGGGTCGGCGATGTCGTAACTGACGATGTAGGTGTGACGCATCGGCTGAGATCAATAGTCGGAACGGCCTCGGAAGTAAATGAGGGAGTGTCCGTTGGAGGGCGCACTGGAGGGCCCGTGGTCACTCGGTCTAGTCGCGGGTTGGGCGGGTTCGGGAAATGGCATCGGCGGGAAAACAACCACGGCGCGCGGGTTCAACGTGTGGTGAAGGGCACGTAGCTCTCGATCTCGCCGGTGAGGTGTTTGGCAAGCAGGCGTGCCTGCAGCTCGATCGCGCGCCGGTAGCTGACCTGGTAGTCGAAAACCGGATGCACGATGGTGGCGTTGAGACGTTGCTCGTAGGCGGTGAAGAAACGTTTGCGGCCGGCGGGGCTGAGGTTGACCGCGTCGCCGGCGCGCACGAAGTCGCCGGGGGCGATGATGCGCGTGTTCATCGCGGTGAGGGCGACGGAGTCGGCGACGAGCGGGCGAAACTCCTCCATGAGGTCGAGCGCGAGGGCGGGGCGTCCGAACCGGGGCTGATGATAAAAGCCGACGTAGGGATCAAAGCCGACCGCGTGCGCGGCGACCGTGCAGTCGCGCGCGAGCAGGCTGTAGCCGAGCGAGAGCAGCGCGTTGACCGCGTCGCGCGGGGGGCGGCGGTTGCGGCGCGTGAAGTCGAAGTTGAACAACAACCGCTGGCCGTCGGGGGCGACGGCATCGCCCGCCGGGACCGCGACGGGCGCGGTTTCGTCCGAGGCTGGGCCGTCGCCGGCGATGGCCTCGTCGATGGCCGAGCCGGGCGAGGCGGCGCGCGCGCCGGTCTTGATCATGCCGGAGAAGTTTTCGAAGAAAACGAGGGCGGCCGCCCCCTCGATACCGAGGAGTTCGGCGAGGTTTTCCGCCTCGAGGGCGGCCTGCGCGGCGTGCTTGAGCC
The DNA here is from genome assembly GCA_030601755.1 of Verrucomicrobiota bacterium. GTDB lineage: Bacteria > Verrucomicrobiota > Verrucomicrobiia > Opitutales > Opitutaceae > JAUWBF01. Next base: position 3,382 of record JAUWBF010000011.1, read on the forward strand.
GGGCGACGGCGAGCGCGGGCGGCGCGGCGTGGTTGCGCATGAGCAGGGTGCGCTGGTTGCGGATCTTGCCGTGGATCATCGCGCGGGCGAGGGCGAGGCAGCGCGCCGGCGACGCGGCCGCCTCGAACTGGGCGATGCGGGTGAAGACGTTTTTGAGGCTTTGTCCGCGGGTGAGTCCGTAGAAAAAACCGCCGCTGGAGAAGTAGCTCACCGGGATGTCCTTCTCGCAGAGCTCCTGTATGAGAGCGGTGGATACGGTGGAGGAGCCGAAGACGGCCAGGTGGCTGAGGTCGGAGATGCGCACCTCGGCGACGAGTTCGCCCTTTTCCTTCACCTGGACGAGGCCGGACTTTTTGCCGACGGCGACGCCGGGCGTGGCGATGTAGAGGGGGCGCTTGTCGTCGCGCGCGGCGATGAGGCGGCGGGGCGCCTTGCCGGCGGGGAGGGCGGCGGCGAAGGAGCTGGGCGAGTCGGGCGCGGCGCGCAGGGGGCGTTCGCGCACGGCGCCGAAGTCGCGGTCGAAGCCGAAGGCGTCCTGCGCGGGCGGCGCGTCCTCGTCGTCGGGATGGCCGGGGGCGTCGTGCAGCAGGCGGGTCTCGTCGGGCAGGCAGATGGTGACGAGGGAGCAGCGCGGGCATTTCGGCGAGTCGACGAGGGGCGGCGGGATGGGGCCGGTCATGCAGCGGCGGGCGGCGACGATCTGGGTGTCGATCCAGTGTTCTAGTTCGGGCGTGATAGGGAGGGGCACGCGCTGCTTGGTGGCGCGGTAGTAGATGACGCCCTCGTCGCAGGTGTAGCCGTGGTCGCGGAGGATGAGGCATTGCAGGCCGAGCTGCATGCGGTCGGCGTCCCAGATCTCGGGGCCGGCGTCGCCCATGCGCGGGGCGCCGATCTTGTAGTCCACGGGACGGACGGTGAGCGGGGAAAAGAGATCGTCCTCCGCGCCGGTGCGGACCTCGACGAGGTCCATCTTGGCGGTGACGCCGAGGCGGTCGGAGGCGAGGGAGACGGAGCGGGAGTGGATCACCTCCTCTTCGGTGGCTGATGTTTGATGGGTGATGTCCGATGGGCCGGAGGAGTCCGGTGCATCCGTGGCGGCGGAGTCGTTGCGTTGCGCCGGAGGCAGCTCGCCCTTGCCGGCGTCGACGCGTTTGTGCAGGGCGGCGCCGCGGCGAGTGTCGGCGTTGTGGGCGAAGACGCCCTCGACATGCTCGTAGTAGAAGAGGCGGGGACAGTAGACGAATTCGTTGAGCATACGCGCCGGCAACGGTTCCTCGGGGTCGATGCGGGAGGTGTCCATGGGGGGCGGGGACGGAGTGTCGTGGTCAGGGCAGCGTGCGGCGCAGGACCTCCACGGCGTGGCCGTGGGGAATCTTTTCCTGCTCAAGCAGGATGTGGTTCGTGTGCAGGCGTTGGTAGACGAGTCGTTCGGGTTCGGTGAGATTAGCGGTTTCCTCGTAGGCGGCGGCTGGCGAAGGCGTTTGGTAGTCGGCGTAAGCCGTCAGGGTTGGTTCATCCATGAGCACGCTTTCGGCTTGCGGAAACATGCGGCGGAGGCGGGACAGGATGTGAAAGCCGTGGACGTCGAGGTCGCCCCAGTAGACGAGCCGGCAGCGATGCAGCCACGGGACGGTCGCCAACAAGGCCGTGGCGTTGCCCGCGCCCCAGATCGCGATGGTTCGCGACAAGGTCGGGAGGGTGAGGAAGGTGAGTTTGTTTTCGACGATCAGCACGCTCTGGTCCGTCCACCCGAGGGCGCGAAAGCGGGACAGTGGCGTGGCGAGATCATCCACGGGCACGCCGAGGGTGGGGCCGAGGGAAAGGTCGAGCAGGCGCAGGCGAACGAGGGATTCTTCGCTTCGCAGGCCGAAGCGCGCCTCGAAGGTCTCGGTCGCGGGATCGATGGCGGATTCGGGCAGCAGCGCGTCGAGCAGGCTGCGGAGGATGGGGCGATGGTTCTCGATAAACTTGGTGTCCACGGCGACCGGCAGCTGGCGGGCGTAGAGGGCGGGGCGGGGATTCGCCAGCAGGTAGCCGCAAACGAGCAGCAGGCGCGGCCAGGCATCGGCGTAGTCGGTGAGCCGGGGCGCGTGCGAGGCGAGCCAGCCTGCAAGCTGCGGGAAACGTTCTAGGGTTAGGCGAAGGTTTTCCCGGAAGCGGCGGACTTCGGCGGCCTTGCCGAGCATGCGCAGGTAGTCGGCTTCCGTGGCGAAACTGACGCAGGCCGGCAGGCGTTGGCGTCCCCAGCGGCGGGTGTTTCTCTCCTCCCACGCGATGGTGTAGCCGAACTCAGTTTCGGCTTGGGCGAGCGCGGTGATCTCGCGTTGGAGCACGCTCCAGTCGGCGGTGGGCGACGGCTGGCCGAAGCGGATGGGCATCGGGAACAGGTCTTCGCCGGCGGCGATGGCGCGGAGGACGCCGGGGTATTTGCGCAGCCCGAGCGTCTGGATGTCGGCGGGACTAAGCATCGGGAGCGGTGGCCGGCGGCGTGGTCACCTGGGTGGCGGGCGACTGTGCGCGGGCGGCCTCGTAGTCGGCGCGGGAGGCGCGGCTGAGGCGGGAGTTGTTGAGGTCCGGATTGGTGGCGAGGTGGAAGCTGTCCACGTAGTCCTCGACGATGCGGCTCTTGGCGTCGAAGGGGCTGACGACGACGAGTTGCAGACCGAGTTTTTGAAACAGATCGAGGGCGCGTCGCGAGTTGGTCTCGTCGGTGCGGGCGAAGGCCTCGTCGATGACGACGAGGCGAAAGGTGTCGGCCTCGCCGGCGGCGTCGAGCAGGCCGTATTGGGCGGCGATGGCGGACGCGAGGATGGTGAACGCGAGTCGCGCCTTTTGTCCGCCCGACTTGCCGGCGGAGCCGGAGTAGTAGTTGGCCTCGGTGCCGTCGGCGTCGTGGAGTTCGCGCACGGCGTAGTCGAACCAGTTGCGGGCGTCGGTGACGCGCTTGGTCCAGACGTCGTCGCTCTCGAATTTCGCGATGAGCTCCCGGATGCGTCCGAAGACGCGGAGGCGATCCTCGGGCGAGGGATTGAGGCCGCCGGAAAAGCAGTCGCGAAGTTCGGCGCGGAAGCGGCGGACATCGTCGGTGCGGGTGGCCTGGGCGACGATCTGGACGTGGGTGGATTCGGTGAAGGCGATGGAGCGGAGCGCGCCGTTGACGGTGGCGATGCGGTCTTTGATGTCCTGCTCGTGGCCCTCCAGCTTGCTATTGAACATGGCCAGGTCGCCAACGAGGTTGGTGCCGAGGTAGGCTTCGAAGCGCTGACGGTGCTGCTGGAGTTCCTGCTGCTCGATTCGGTCGCGCAGGGCGACAAAATCGTCGGCGAAACGCGGCTCGGCCCGCAGGTCCGCGGTGTAGCCGGGGTGGTCGCGCAGGAAGTGCGTCATCGGCTCGATCATGGCCTGCTCGGCGTCGCGCATGATCTTTTCCTGCTGGGAGATTTTTGAACGCAGCCGGCCTTGGACCTGTGAGCGAGTGTGCTCGACATTGGCCAAGGTGAGCTCGGCCACGGCCTGCAATTCGGCGAACGCGGGCTCGTGCGGGGCGGGGTCGAAGTCGGCATGCTCGCCGAGGGTTTCGTTGAGGTCGGCGAGCAGGTCGTCGAGGGCGCGCAGGCTTTTTTTCAGATCGCCGATGCGTTGCTGCACGCGGTTGTTTTCGTCGGCGTTGACGTCGAGGCGCTGTTTGACGGCGTCGAGTTGCTCGCGCAGAGCTCGGAGCGACTCGGAGCTGGCCTCGAGGTCCTGCTTTTCCTTTTGCAGACGCGACATCTCGGTCTGCACGGAGCGGGTGTCGATGTCGGCGAAGGATTCGCACGCGAGCAGCGTGCCGATGGCGGCGAGGCGGGTGGCGAGGGCCTTGAGCTGGCGGTCGAGGTCGGCGACCTGTTTCGCGGCTTGCTCGGCGCGGGAGTGGGCGCGGTTGAACTCGGTGGTGAGCGCCTCGATCTTTTCCTCGATGGACCAGCCGAGCACGTAGCCGGAGGCGTCGTTGACGGCGCGGCGGTCGTCCTTCACGTGGCGCGAGGAGCCTTCGCGGACGAGGCCTTCGCGCGTGATGCCGTAGTCGACTTCGCGCAGGTGCTCGATGGAATCGCAGCAGTGGTGATGAAAACGCCGGACGACCTCGGCCTGCAGCCATGCGGCCAGGGGATTTTCTTCGCGGAAACGCAGCCGGGCGGGCACGCGGGCCGGATCGTGCAACACATCGGAACGCGGGGCGGGCACGGAGATCGGCACGCGGTGGAAGGTGAAGCGCAGACCTTGGTTGCGGTGGTCCACCAGGCGTCGGCCGTTGATGAAGTCGGCGACGGCGAGGTAGTGGCGCTCGGGCACGAGCAGCGACACGCCGAGCGAGTGCAGGAGGCGCTCGATGGCGCCGGTCCATTCGCGGTGCTCGGTGCGCACCTCGATGAGCTCGCCGGCGAAAGGCAGGTCGTCGGCGGGTATGCCGGTCGCGGCGACGAGCGCGGAGCGAATGGCCAGAAACTCGCGGGGAATGAGCACGCGGTGATCGCGCAACGTCTGGAGTTCGTCGGCGAGGCGACCGCGCAGGTCGAGCGCCTGTAGTTGTTCCATGGATGCGCGCGTGCGGGCTTCGTCCTTCTCCTTGCGCTCGATCTCGGTCGGACCGCGTTCGGCGCGCATCTGGGTTTGCAGGCGCGTGAACTGCGCGGCGTCCTCGACGGGTTGCGAGAGGCCGAGGGTTTTGAGCTGGGCCTCGAACAGGCGGAGTTCTTTCGCGCGGGATCTGTGACGTTCCTCCAGAGTCTTCAGCTCTTGGTCGATGCGGCGGATGCTCTGCTCGGTGGTGTCGGCGGCGATCTCCTGAAGCTTGCGATCATGCTCCTCCTGGTCGCGTTGGCGCTGGACCTTGAGTTCCTCGGCGCGGGCCTCGGCGACGGTGCGCTGTTCGTCGAGGCGGGCGGCCTCGGCGTCGGCGAGCGCGCGGTGGCGGTGGGCGTAGTAGATCGGCGATAGGTCGAGCACGGCCTGGTGCGCGTCGCGCAGGGCCGCGGCGTCGCGGGTGTTCTGGCGATGGGCGACGATGGGGGCGAGGGCCGCGAGCTGACGCTCGGCGCGGTCGATGGCCTTCCAGCTCGCGTCGAGCTCGTGGAAATGGGGGCGCAGGGTTTTGTGGATGAAGTCGAGGATGTCCGAGCCTTCCAGCATGTGGCGGCGGACGAAGGGATTGATTTCGGAAACCTCCTTCACGCCGATCGCTTGGTTGAAGACTTCGAGGGCGGCTTCGCCGGGCAGGCCGAGCCGACCGCGGAAGACCTCGGCGTAGGCGCTGAAACTGTCGAACACGTCGAAGCCGCGCTGGCGGAGGGTGCGCTTGAGATCGCGGCTTTGGCCGAGGTCGGCGAGGTCTTCGCGGATGGTGTGGTCGCGGCGGGCGACGGCGTAGGTCTCGTGGATCTTGTCGTTCAGTTCCCAGAGGATCTGCACGAGAGTGAAGGCCTCGCCGGCGTGCTGGTTGGCAAAGACGCCGAGGAGGATGGAAAACTCTCCGGGGGCGCGCAGGTTTTGCGGGATGGCCGCGGCGGAATCCTCCTGGCTGGCGGTGGCCCAGGTGCCGCGCACGTAGCTGCGGCGGGTGCGGTCGCGGCGCTTCTGTTCGCCGGAGGCGTCGTTGTAATTGAGCAGGCGGGGCGGGACGAGCAGCGTGCGCAGGGCGTCCACGGCGGTGGATTTGCCGCTGCCGTTTTCGCCGACGAGAAGCGTCCAGCGTTCGTCGGGGAAGAGGCTGGAGACCTTGCCGTGGAAGGTGCCCCAGTTGTGCATTTCGAGGCGGCGCAGGCGCCAGCCGGGGAGCGGACGGGAGCCGTCGGCGAGGGGGAAATCAATTTCCAGGTTCGGCATGATCGAGGAGGCGTTGCTTGATGGTTTCGAGTTCGGAGGGGGCGATGCGGGCCTTGACGATGCGCATGATTTCGAAGGCGTCCTGACCGCCTGCGGTGAGCGGGCGGATGAAGCCGAGGTCGTCGAGGCTCTTGATGGCGGCGTCGATGAGTTTGAAATCGCGGACCTGGTTGGTGGTCTCCGGGAAGAAGTCGGCCACGAGGTCGCGGAGCTGCTCCCGGGTCTTGATCAGGCGCGGGCTGTCGTCGGCGGACGAGTCGAAGCGCAGGAACTCCTCGCGCAGGACGACGAGCAGGAGCGTGGCGGGGTAGCTGAGCGGTCGCCGCTGGACGAGGCGCGGCACACGTTCCTCGCCCTCGGGTTCGAGTTGGCGGATGAACGCGTAGCCCTCGCCTTCGTCGAGCACCAGTTCCTGACCGATGTCGCGAAAGTAGCGTTGGACCTCGTCGACATGACCGCGGAGGGTGAGCCAGTCCTCGGTGTCCTCGCGATAGACGGGTTCGCGAAAGAGGCGGGCTTTGACGAAGGCGACGGGCGGGAAGTCGGTGGGATTCATGAGCGGGAAAAAAGGAGCATCGGCACGCGCCAGCGCTGCGGGTTTTCGGGCGGACCCCAGACGACGGTCTCCTCGTCTGTATCCGAAATATAATGACGACGTTCGCCGGCGGCGACGATGAGGTAGCCGATGAGTTCCATCACGCCCTCGCTGAGCGGGAAGCGGGCGAGCACGTCGGAGAGCATGATCGGACTGCGGTCGGCGAGGCAGGCGTCCACCTGCTGGCGAAGTTCGGCGAGGCGGATTTCCGGCAGGTTGTGGAAGCGTTGCATGTCGGCCAGCGAGAGCCGGCCGGTCTCCTCCTCGATGGGACCGCGGGCGGAGGCGGACTCCGGTGCCTGCCAAAACGGTCGGCTGAGACCGGCGAACAATTGCGGGAAGGTCGGCACCGCGAAAAAATCGGATTCGGTCGGCGGCCGTTCGCGCACGGCGAGGGCGGCCTGGCAGATTTCCTGCAAAAGCTCGCCGACGCGGCGGCGCTCGGCGAGGTGGGTGGTGTCGAGCACGCGGCGCAGGTTGGTGGACAGGCGCTGATGCGAGGCGACGACGCACTCGCCCTCCTGCAGCAGGTGGCGGAGGAAGTGACGCAGCAGGGCGTTGTCGCGGTGGGCGGGATCGAGCGCGGCGAGAGCGCGGACCTGCTCGAGTTGTTCGTGGAAACGGCGCTGCTTGTCGGACGAGAGCAGGAGTTCCCAGAACGCGAAAAAGCTCTGGCCCTGTTCCGACTCGCGCAGGGCGTCGTGCGAGTCGAGCAGGTGGGCGACGATGGCGCCCTTGGTCACGCCGGGGCGGGCGTGGTGCTCGGCGATCTCGTGGGCGATGCGCTTGAAGTTGTGCTCGACCTGTCGGAAGTCGGCGAGGAGTTCGCGGGCCGTCGCGAGGATGTGGGCGTAGCGTTCGTTGATCTGGACGGGCGTGAACGCCTCGGCGCGACCGGTGGCCTTGATGCGGTCGATCTCGGCGTGGATGGCCTCGGCTTCGGCGAGCAGTTGTTCGATGCGCCGCGTGGGATCGTCGGAGGAGTATTTGAGGATTTCATCGAGCCCCGAGAAGACGCTCTCCAAACGGGACTCGGTGCCCACGAACTTGGTCTGACGCATCGACTCCAACCACAGCAGCGCCTTCTCGGAGCCGGTGGTGAGTTCGTAGAGTGGCTCGTCGGTGTCGGGTCCATAGTAGCGCCGGAGAAAACCGTGCTCGGGCGCGCACCAGTCGGCGAGGTAGTCGGCGGCGGTTTTCGGGTAGGCGAGGGGGGCGGATTCGCGATGATCGTCGAGCTCGACGTCGAGCAACGCCTGCACCTGGCCCTCGGGCAGGGAGACGCGGTGGTCTTTTTTGAAGACGCGCCAGAGGAAGCCGAGGATGAGCGGGGCGTTGTTGGCGCGCAGGAGCCGGACGGCGGGGTGGTCGAGCAAGAGTTGAAGCTCGTGGTGGTCCATGGTGGCGGCGGGCGTCTGGAGGATGGGTTAGGCGAGCGACCAGCGTTCGATGTCGCGGGTGGTGAGGTCGCAGCCGGCGATGCGGAGGGCGAGGGGCCGGTGCGGGTCCCAGGGAAAGTCGGGGGCGGCGCGGAGTTCGAGTATGCCGGTGGCCGCGGGCACGGGGTAGGCGGGGCGAAAGGTGATCTCGACGCGCACGCCGAGCGGCAGACCCCAGACGCGCGCGATCTCGTCGCGCAGGTGCGGCACCGGGCCGGGCTGGAGGGCGGGTATGACGTCGAAGTCGAGCGGGAGCTGGGCGTCGGACGGGAAATTTGAGATTTGAGATTTCAAATTTGAGATTTGGCATCGCCGGCCGAAGGACGGCGCGCGGGGTGATCGGGCGGGAGGTGCTGAGCGAGGAGTTTTTGGAAATTGGCGGCGCCTTGTTCGCGGGTTTTGCGTTTTTGGTAATTGGAACGGCTCTGATCGTTGAGGTGGCGAGGACCGGTGATGTCGGAATTTTGCAGCGATTGCGCCCACGCGCCCAGTTGCCGAGAGCAACTTTCGGCAACTGATTTCAAATTTGAGATTTCAGATTTGAAATCGCGCAGCGCCGGCCGGCGTTCGAAGAAGCAGAGCATGGAGCGGACTTCGCCGGCGGAGCCGCGCGCGATGTAGAGGAAGGCGAGGAGTTCGTTGGTGGTGCCGCGTTCAAAGCCCTCCGCAATGTTGTTGGAGACCGAGAGGGAGGCGCGGTCGAGCTGGTCGCGTTTGGACCAGGTGATGCGGTCCTTGGCGGCGTCGATGAAGTCCTCGCAACGCTCGGCGAGGACGATGGCTTCCTGCCAGACCGGCAGGTCTTCGAAGCGTTGGTAAGTGGGCATGGGGAGTGGGAAATTGAGATTTGAAATCTGAGATTTGAAATGCGGCGAAGCCGCTGCGGAGCAGCGGCTATGCCGGCAGGAGTTCCCAGATGGCGTGGACTTCCGCGGTGATCGCCTGGGTCTCGGGGTCGATCTCTACAGAAGCCGGGGCCATGTCCTCGCAGAGCACATCGGACCGGCCGCCGGCATGGTCGGAGACGGGCGGGGTATCCGAGAGGCGGAGGAGGCGGCCGAGGCGGTGACCGGCGGCCTCGGCGAAGTGGGTGGCCTTGCGGCGGGCGTCGCGCACGGCCTCGGCGCGGGCGGAGCGAAGGGCGGCGGCGGTGGTGCGCGCGGTGAAGCGCACGTCGAGCGTGAGGTCTGCGAGCTGGGTGGCGAGGGCGTTGAGCACGCGGTTGACGTGGCCGGGCTCGAGCGGGGCGCGGAGGATGACGTGTTCGCGGGCGCGGAAGCCCTTGAAGACGTAGGCGTGGTGCTCGTAGTCGCGCTGCGGCGTGATGACGGGCCCGTCGGCGGTGAGGCGGGCGTCGTGGTCGCGGTGCGCGGCCAGCGCGGCGAGCAAGCCGGCGCGACGGCGCTGGTGCCGGTCCTCGGCGTCACGAACGGTTGGATGCACGCCGTCGAGCACGAGGTGGAACTCGACGCGGTCGGGCCGCACCTCGCGGCGCCCGCGTCCGCTGACGGCGACGGTGGGCGTGGCGGCGGTCGCTGCGGCGGGTGCGGTCATGGGAGGACGGGGGGGAAAGGCCGGCGGGGGTTGTGTTCGTCGAGGAGAGCGCGAATGGGGGCGCAGGTCAGGTGACGGCAGCAAACAGACCGGTGCCGGAGAACTTGCCGCCGCCGATGCAAAGCGGGCCAGACATGGGAAGGGGCTGGCCATGCTCATCGCGAAACTGGATGCGGACGTGCAGTTTTCGGTAGCGGCGGTGTTGATCGCCGGTCATGTAGTGCGAGGCTATGTCCGTGCCGGGCAGATAACCGGAGCCGCGCCACTCAATGGCGGCGTGATGGGCGATAGAATCGGAATAGCCGGCTTGGCGGAGGGCTTTGCGCAGGAGTTGGTCGATGCGTTGGTCGAGTTTGGCGACGAGCGCGTTTTTTTCTTCGGCCGTGAGGCCAGAGTTTTCGCGGAGGCGTTGGCGGAGTTTTCGCGGGTCGTCGTAACCGGGCAGGATGACCGGGGTGACAGTCGCCCAAGTGGAAGACGTGGCCAGATAGTTCTCTTTGGTGAGCTTATCGGAATCGGGGAGGCGCGACAGCAGGGCCGCGGGTTTACCGTCTTTCTCGTCGATCAACTCCAGGCCGTCCAACCGTTGGGCAAGGCGTTGGAATTCGTCGCGCGGCATCGGACCGTGTGTCGTGACCAGGACGCGGCGAATCGCACCGACGACGTGCGCCCTGCCTTCGCCTCGGGGTTCGATGCTGGGGAGCGGCAGGAACAGGAGCCGGGTGGGCGATGGATTTGTGGAGGCTTCCTCGGTGTGTCCGTGGACAAGACGCGCGATTTGCGCGTCGTTCCAGCCGAGTGAACGGGCGATGTCCGCACCGCCCGCGACATGGCGCAGCATGGCGGCGACGTGCAGGCCGCGACGGACCGGGTCGAAGGCGCGGAAGCCGGAATCGTCCAACTGACGCAGCGCGAAAATGGCGAAGGGGGGGCGGATGGGGTCGGACGCGCGGCGGTAGGTAAGGACGCGGAAGCGTTCAAGCGGCGGCACCGGGCGGAAGAACTGGCTGCCATCGGGTGCCGTGGGAAGGCGCGCGAGAAACGCTTGATGACGATGCTCCAAGGCGGCGAGCGTGCCGCTCACGGGAACGCGAAGCGGGGCAATGCCGCCCTCAGCCGGAAACCATTTTTCGGTGTCACTGCCGGGGGCGGTTGCGGGAGGTGCCTCGATCAGGTCGGCGTCGGCCACGACTAGGTTGACGCCCCAGCCGAAAGCGGAAATGGCTCGGGCGAGTTGACGGATTTGGTCGGGAAATTCCGGCGGTGGTTCGTCGGTGAGTTCCCACAAGTAGGCGACAATGGCATTTTCGGGGAGACGGGTGGGACGAATTTCTTTGGCGGCCCGATAGCTGGCTATGTCGTTGTCGCGTCCGCTGGACCACGATTTTGCGACAAGATCTCCAACGTTGTTTGGGACAAATGTCTTGAAGCCGTAACGCGGTTGGATGGCGGTGGGTTTGCTGGCGACGACGGTGGGCGGCGGCAGTTTTTCGAGACGCTCCAGCGCGGGCACGTAGGCGCCCATGCCGAGGCGAGCGGCGGAGTTGGTGAGTGTTTGAAACAGGCGCAGCGGCGAGGGTGGCCATTCGGGTTCGCCGCCGTCGCCACGTCCGTCAAACTCGTCCAGCAGGAAGCGGACGGAGATTTGTAGGAGGGTGGGCATGGGTGGAGGTGCGTCGGGTTGGCTTCACTCGTTCGCCGACGTTTCGGCGGGGGTGTCCACGGTCGCTGAAGCGGCTTTGCCCTTGGCGGCCTTCTTGGCCTTTTTGTCGTCGCCGCCCTTGAGGTCGGCTTTGGCTTTGGCGGCGTCGAAGGGGACGGTCTTGCTCTCACCGACGCCAAACTCGGCGGCGGCGGCTTGGGCGAAGGTGAGGGCGTCTTCGTGGGTGATGGCAGCGTCGGCGCGGGTGCCGTCGGCATGCACGGTTTTGAACTCGAACTTCTTTTCGGAGTCCGGGTCGCGGACGAGGATCGTGCCTTGGCGATAGTATTCGAGCGGCAGCTTGGTGAACGCGACGAGAGCAAGGCCGAGAATGTAGCGGCGGAGCTTGGTGGTGTTTTCCGGTGTGTCGGCGCGGAGCAGTTTCAGCGCGGAGAGGGCGAGCACGGCGTCGCGGCGAATGCCGCCATCGGCGATCACGCCGCCGTGGGCGCCGGTGGATGGCACGTGGGTGAAGCCTGCGGTGGAGCGACTCTCCTTGTCGTTCTTGTCGGTGATGGGTCCGAGCAACGATGCGTCGTCATAAATCGGGTTGGGCGAGCTGCTGCCGCCCGCCCAGTATTGGGCCGAGCGAGTGAGCTTGCGAACATCGTAAGCGCGGATGGTGGAGGCGATGAGGCGCGGGAGCTTGGCCTGGCTATCGCGGGAATCCCACACACCAAAGACGAGTGAGGTGGGGGCGATTTTCGCGAGCGGGACGGCGTTGCCTTGGAGGACGGCGGCGAACGCGGCCTTGAGGTCGTCTTGGAGCGCGGAGCAGCGGGCGAGGGCGTCGCCGGCGCGGTGTCCGGCGTCGAGCAGGTTGATTTCCTTTTCGCCCGCCTTGATCACGATTTGGGGAACGAGGGCGGAGTAGGGCTCGTCTTTGAACAGCGGCTCGATGCGGTTGGCTTGCGAACCGACGCTGTCGATCAGGCAGACGTTGCGGCCGGTGCGCTCACGTTGATTCTCGTAGTCGATGTTGTAGCCGACATCGGCGTAGGTGGCGGGAAAGAGCACGGCGTCGGCTCCTTCCACGGGGATAAGGTGTTCGCGAACGACGAGGGCGGCGGGGCCGTCGGTGGCGAGGAGGTGGTCGAACTGGGCGAGGCTGGTGTTGCTCATGGTGGTGTGCGTTGGGTTGATGGTGGGTGTTGTCGGAAGTGTGGGGAAAATTCAGAGCGGCTTGGCCGGGAGGAAGGCCTTGTGCTTGCGCTGACTGGTTCGATACCAGCTCTCGAAGCGGAATGATGGCTGCGGGTGCGCGTCCGTGAGCCCATTGATGGCGGCGGCGAGCAACGCGATGGGGACGGGTGCTTGCCAGAGATGGTAGTCGAAGAGGCGGTCGCCGGACGGCTCGGGAATGGCTCGTTGGAGACCGACAAGCGTGAGGAACTCAGCGGCGGGGGCGGCGAGGGTTTCTAGTTTGAGGTCGTTGGTGGAAAAACCGACATCGCGAGCATCGGAGTTGGGGCCGCGGTTGGCGTCGAAGTAGAAGGGCTCGACTTTTTTGGCCGGGTTTTCGGGCGCGTAAGCGATCCTCAGGCTGTAGAGTATTTTATCTCCGTCCTCGGGCAGAATAGCCTTTTGCATGGCGCGGGCGATGCGGGGGGCTTCCATCGTTCCTGCCCAGACTTTGAGGGAAGAGGTGGTGGGCAGGGAGGTTTTCCACCAATCAACACGGAGATCGAAAGGGGTGTTGATCGCGATTGGCGAAGCGGTGGCGTCGTTTGGATCGAGGGCGGTGATTCCGGCGGCGGTGATTTTCTTGAGGAGTTCGCTGAGCGGCGGGGTGTTCGCGAGGTGAAAGCGGCACCCAGTGTCGGTTTGCTCGAACCATGTGACGGCGTCAGGGAATAGGGTTGGACGGGTGGCGAGTTCGAAGAGGCCGCAGCAGGCGAAGTAGTGGCCGGGGTTGGCGGGGTTGACCGCGAGCGTTGCGGTTGGCGTGGGAGTAGGCGTGTTGGCGACTTGTGTAGCGGGAACCGAAGCCGGGGGGTGATCCTTGAGTGAGGATGGCGCGGAGGGAGCGACGATGCCGGCGCTGGCGGCGTAGTCGGCGGCACGGAGGAGTGATTCCAACCAGGCTAGGCCCCAACGTCCGAAGCGCTTTTGAAGGCTGGCGAAGCGGCGCGGAGTGTCGGCAGCGACGACGGGAGCCGCACTATTTCCGGAATAGTCGAAGGCTTCCTCGACGGGGAAGTATGGGCGGGCACGCCCGTGGTGTGCGGCGACGAGGTGCAAGGTAATCTCTCGTTCGGTTTCGGTGAGGCTATTAAAATCCGGGTCGTGCTCCGCATCGAGGAGCGAACCGAACTCGTGTCGGTAATATTCGGCGACGTTGCGTGAACGCATCTTCCCGCCTGACTTCGCGAAGATGGTGGCCGGATTGGCGGGGTCGTAGGCGAGGTTGCCGAGGTTGCGTTGCCAGGCGCGGCGGTTCTTCCCGAGGTCGTGCAGGCGTGCGGCGACAACAAGACAGCGCCCCAAATCGGGTTCGCCGGCTGCGGGGGCTTCAGGGAGAAGCTTGGCGGCGAGCGATGCGGCGTTGGCCGTGACGGCGTCGGTGTGTTTATCGAGGGTTTCGGCGTCGGAGGCGGCGACCTTGCGCTTGGCGGTGGGGTCTTCCAAGGGAGCGAACCAGAGGAGGTAATTTGGTTCGTCGGCGTCTTCGTCGGAGATGATGCGCGAAAAATCGGCGGAGTTGTCGGGCGTGTTGCTTTCGCGACGCGCGATGTCGGAGCAATCGACGGCGGGGGTTTTGGTTGAAATCGAAAACATCCCCATCGGCTCGAGGCCGCCGAGACTGGCGGGGAGGAGAAGGGTGGAGCCGGTGATGCGCTCTTTCTCGCGCTTGAGTTTAGCCTCTTCTTCGTAGGAGCGGTCTTTCTTGGGCTTCGCCGACAGGGCAAACGGAGCGAGTGGAAGTTTTTCCACGGCTCCAAATTCGTCGATCAGCCAAGCGTCGGGGAGTGGGTTTTCCGACTGAAGGCGTGCGGCTACAAGATCCCCCAGCGTGTCGAAGATACGATCGGTGGTGTCGCGCAGGAGTTCGCGGGGACGCAGTGGGAAGGTTTCGAGGAAGCTTTCGAGGGCGTGGTCGGGGAGGTGGATGAAGTCGAGGTCGTCGCGCCAAGCGAGATGTGTCTCAGGCGGTTGCCACTCGGATTCGCCGTGAAGGTAGGGGGCGACGGGGGGACGGGCGGCGATGGGTTTGCGAATGGATGTGAGCGCCCAAGCGTCGAATTGAACATCCCTGGCCTCGCGAGGAGTCGGCGGCGGTGAAAATGCGGCGGCGCGAGCGGCGGTCGGGAGCGTGTCGAGCGCGGCGGGGCTGGCGGAGCCATCGAGTTGTCGGAGCAGTGTGAGCGTGCGTTCGCGGGCGGCTTCGATGGGTTTGGCGGAGTCGAACTTGGTTTCGTGAACCACGGTGACTTCGCTGTCGTCGCAGAGGCCGAAGCGGTTCACGCGGCCGAAGCGCTGGGCCATGCTTTCGTAAGTGGAGAGATCGCACACCAAATCGTCGGCGGAGAGATTGACGCCGACTTCGCCGGCGCTGGTGGCCACGAGGAATACCGTTCCGGTGGGCGGTTCGATGTGCTTGGCGCGGTCTTTTTTGGGAAGGAAGCGTTGGAACACTGGGTTCTCGTAAGCCAGCGCGTCGCGTTCCTTGCCGCGCATGGTCCCGGTGAGCGCGGCAACCATGCCCTTGTGCGCTCCTTTGTTCAGATATTCGAAGACCTTGAGGGCAGTGGCGACGGAGCGGGTGAAAACGAGGACGGCGCGACCCGCGGGCTTGGCCTTCGCGAGGGGCGCGAGTTTTTCGTCCAACGTGTCGGCCTCATCGAGCGGGATCAGCGAGAGCCGTTTGGCGGCATGGATACGTTTTTGGACAGTGTCGTTTTCTTGGTCGGCGTCGGTGAGTGTGAACGGCGCGGAGTCGTTTGCGTTATCGGCGCGGTTAGTCGCGGTGAGGGCGATGACATGCAGCTTTCGTAGTTCAGCTTCCGCTTTCTGCGTCGCGACGATGGTTTCCAGCAGGGACTGAAAGCAGGGCTCAAGGTGAGCCTCGTCGTGAACGAGAAGGACGTCTTGTGCGAGGAAGCCGGCGTGAAGCGGACGGGTTTTAAACCCGCGAGTATAGCGACTGAAGAGGAGACCGCTGCCGATCATGTCCACGGTGCCGACGACGACGGCGGGGCGGGCGGGGTCGGCGCACCATTCGCCGTTGTCGGCGAACTCGCCGCGTAGTGTGCTTATGGCGAGGGGCGGTGCGTCGGGCGCGGGCAGCGGAAGCGCGCAGAGTTTTGTGAGTGTTTCTCGGATTTCGGAGAGTTCGGGTTTCCGCTTCAGCGCTTCGCGGAGGCGCTCGACCTCGGCGGTGGTCTGGTCAACCACTGTGCGGCGATTCACGACGTAAACGAGGCGGCGTGGTGTGGTGTCGGGCTTGGTCGCCAAAGCGCAGAGCCAGATTGCGATGACCGATGTTTTGCCGAGCCCGGTGGGGATGGCGGCGGAGGCGGGGATGTCGCCGGCGATGAATTTGGCGAAGAGTGAGGCCTGCCACGGAAAAGGGCGCGAATCGCTCAGGGCCTCGAAGGTTTTGGGGAAGTCGTGCGGCTGCATGGGGGGAATGACTCAGGCGGCGGTTTTGCCCAGGCCGGTGGGGATGTTGATGAGCTGGGATTCGCAGGGGCGGCCGGCGGTGTCGCCGGCGAGGCGGCGTTGGTAGGCGTAGGGGGCGTTGCCGGTGGCGTTGCGGAAGACGTCGTCGAAGGTGGCGGGCATGGTGGTCGGACTGCGCTTGACTGGCTTGTTGTGATGAATGTTAGTTCACTCGTGGCAATTTTAATTCCTCTCCAAACCACTCCTATATCACTGAAGTATTCAGTCTGGTAGGCCCCGTTGAAGCAGTGAGAGAGGCGTGGTTGTCATTGGCCGAAAGGTCATTTCTCCGCGTGCTTCGGCGCGCGGCTCCTTTTGTCGCGGTTCTTGCCAACGCGGCCCCGTTGAAGCAGGGTTTGGGGCATGAGCACGCTTGTGGAGATCGAAGAAGCCATCGCGAAACTGCCGGAGGCGGAGTTTCGGATGTTGCTGGCGCGTTTGAAGGAGCGCGATGCGGAGGCGTGGGATCGGCAGATCGAGGCCGCGGTGAAAGACGGTCGCATGGACGCCCTTTATGCCCGGCTGGCCGGCGGAGATACGGAAGAGTCGAAGGCACCGCTCGAAGAAGTCCTCGACGACCGCAAGCTTTCGTAAGGCGCTGGCCGATCTGCCGCCGGAGATGCGGTTGCTGGCCCGCAAGAATTTCAAGCTGTGGTTGCGTGATCCCCGGCATCCTTCGTTGCATTTCAAAAAGGTCGGCGGTTATTGGTCCGCGCGAGTGGGGGAGGATTATCGGGCCTTGGCGATCAGCCGGCCGGATGGCGTGGAGTGGTTTTGGATCGGCACTCATGCGCAATACGACCGATTGATCGGCTAGTCGGGGATTTCCTGTTCCGCGGCGTTGCATGAGTCACGTGGGCTGTTTGACGCCGCTCATCTTAGCAGGCCGGTGGGACACATGGTGTCCCGCTACAATTTTTATTGGTTTTTCCATGGGGGTGCGGAGCGGGGAAGTGGTGGCGGGCGTCCGGGCGGGTTCGAAACGGCTCCGCCGTTCCGCTACGGGAGCAGGGCGGAGACGTGGGTTTCCAAGAGGCGGCGGGCGGAGGCGGCGACGGCTTCGCGGAGCTGGGCGGGGGCGAGGACCTCGACACGGCCTCCGCAGGCGAGGATGCGGCGCTCGATGTCCACGAGGCCGTTGAGCAGGAGCGTCACCTCGGCGCCGCCGTCGGGGAGGTCGCGGTGGGTCTGCGAGGCGTGCCACGGGGTCTCGCGGATGTAGGCGGCGGCCTCGGCGTCGACGCGTAGGCGGATCTCGTGGTCGGCCTCGCCGGCGAAACGGCCGAGGTTGCCGCGCAGGCGGGCGCGAATCTCGGCGGCGGGGGGCGGATCGAAGACTCGACCGGTCGTCTCCATTTTTTCGATACGGGCGAGCAGGAAGTGGCGCGGGGCTTTTTTGGCGACGTCGTGCGCGACGAGCACCCAGCGGTGTTCGAGGTGGGCGAGGTGCAGGGGGCGCACGCGGCGGGTCTCGGCGCGGGGGGACCTGGGTTTGCGGTAGGCGATCTTCAGCTCGCGGCGGGCGCGGAGATGGTCGAGGAGGGCGGCGAAGTGGCGGTGTTCGGCGTCGGCGCGGGTGTCGCCGGCGTCGGGTTGGTAAAGCCAGTCGGCGAGGGTGTCGGCGGGGAGTGAGACGGTGTCGCCGACGGCGCGGGCGATCTTGCCGAGGGCGGCGGTGAGGGCGGCGCCGAGCGGGGTGCCGGCCCAGGCGGCGAAGGTGCGCCCGGCGAGGGCGAGCGCGAGGGCCTCGTCGGCGTCGAGCCGGAGGTGTTCGCAGAACTTGTAGGGGCGGGTGTAGCGGTAGCCGTGGGCGGCTGCGTCCCAGATGATGGGCGCGTGGTGCTCGTCACGGAGCCGCTCGATGTCGCGCTTCAGCGTGCGATGGGAAATTTCCCACTCCTGCTCGCGGGCCAGGCGGACGAGGTCGACGGCTTTACCGGAGCCGAGAATGGCGTCGAGCCGGACCATGCGGCGGACGGCGGCGGGGCCGGCGGGACGGCGTCTGCCGGCATCGGGCGGGGACGTGGGAGGCGTCTTGGGCGTCATGCGCGCAGGTGGTTGCGCGGTGGAGTGTTGCGCGTTTTTGCCCGATGGCGATGGCGGAGTGTCAACCGGGCGTAAAAAAGAGCGGCTGGCTGGTGGGCGAAACGGCGAAGTCGTTTTGCTACGGGGGAGGGAGGGCGGACACGAGGCGCGCGGGACGCGCGTCATCGCGGCGTAAAGCCGCTCCTACCTTTTCGTAGGGGCAGCGTCGTGAACGGCGCTGCCATGGTGAGGCGGGCATCGGAGACGAAACGGCTCCGCCGTTCCGCTACGGGGGCAGGGCGGTGACAACGCGCGGCGGGCCCGGCGAAGCGCGCTTGGGTTGGGCGGGCAGGAGTGCCCGCCCTCCTTGGCTCAGTCGAAGAGGATCCGGAAATCGGGGAGGCGGGCCTGAGCTTTTGGTGCGCGATGTGGGCTTTGATGATTTCGCGCAGATCGGCGCGCGCTTGCGGGCCTGCCAAACCGGCGAGTGTTTCTACCAGCAGATTTTCAGGCCGTGCACGGTGTAGGCGGGAAACTGGTCGTCACCTGAGACAAGGGTGAAATCCTCATTGATGGCGGTCCAGATGAGCAGGCGGTCGAAAGGGTCGCGGTGGTCGGTCGGGCGAGGCAGTCGACCCGCGCTGGAGGCGGTAGCGGGTAGAAGCGAGTGGACGAGCCAGCCCGACTCGGTGGCGAAGTCTGGATATTCCTCGGGCGAAACCCCCTCAAAGCTGAGTTTGCCGAGTCCCGCCTTGAGGCCGATTTCCCAGAAAGTGACCACGCTCACATGCACGGAGCAGGCCGGGTCTTTGAGCGCTTTGCGGGCGGAGGCGGAGAGGAGGGCCGGCTCGTGCAGCGCCCAGAGGAAGCAGCAGGTGTCAAGCAGGAGCTTCATTCGCCGAGAAGCTCTTCTTCGGTCATTTTCCAGTCGGAAGCGAAGTGCACGGTGGCTTTGCCCTTGAGTAAACCGAGCTTACGCTTGGGGGCACGGGGCGGTGGGCCGAAGACGGCGACGGGGCGCTTGGAGCGACCGTAGGTGACGGTGATGGACTCGCCTTTTTGGACCAGCGCGAGGGCCTCGGGCAGGCGGGCCTTGAATTCGCCGATGGTGAGCGTCTTGGGCATGAGCGGAGGATCCGCTGAAATAGACAACTTGTCAAGTTGGGTGCCGGGGCCATCTTGATCGATTCGCCTTTAGGCATCCGGCTCGTAGTCGGGATCCTCGAAATCCGGATATTGTTCGGGGGCGGTGCCGGTGCGCCCGAGGATGCGGCGGGTGTTACGGGTTCCCTTGGTCTCCCGGACGTCGTCGCAATGGACGTCGAAATACCAGTCGTCGCCGTAATCGAAGAGGAAACAGAGTGATTTTCCCGGCGTGAACACGTCTTGAATGAGCGTGGCTTTGACGCCGGGTTCGTCGTCCTCGGGTTCGCCCATGTCGGCGAAGAGGGTGTATTTTTCATCGCTGTCGTAAGGGTTGTCGAGGTTGTCGTAGAAGCCGAAACAGTGGTCGAAATCGAAGTCGAGGGCCTTGATGAGCGTCTCGGCGAGCTGGTAGAGCGAACAGGTGCCGGAGGCGGTGACGACGGCGGAAAAGTCGTCGTATCGGAGGGTGAAGGTGTAGTTCTGCATGCGGTGGAATGGGACTTGTTATGTTTTACGGGAGATCGAAACGGCTCCGCCGTTTCGCTACGGGGTGTGAGGTCTGGACGTGGTAGCGTCTCAGTCGAAGATGACGCGGAAGTCGGGGAGGCGGGACCGGGCTTTTTGGTGCGCGATGTGGGCCTTGATGATCTCGCGCAGCTCGGCGCGGGCGTCGGGGCTTTCGAGGCCGGCGAGGGTGGATTGCAGGGATCGGGTCAGAGGACGGATGTCCTCCAGCACGTCCTCGACCCGCGGAGGGACGTCGCTGAAGAGGTCCGCGAAGCGGGCGACGGCACCAAAGCGCGGGGAATGCGCGATGGAGGCGACTTCCTCGTGGAGGTCGCCGATTTGCTCGTGCAGGAGGGTGATGTAGACGGCGAGCTTCTCGTCGGTGAGACGGTCGAGGTCGCCTTCCTCGCGGTGAATCCAGGCGAGCTCCAGGCGGAGCAGGGTGTGCAGGTCGCCTTGTTTGTAGGCGGTGGTGAGCTCCTGCATGAGGTGGTGCTTTTGCTCGCGCAGCGCGGGGTCGGTCTCGAGGTCGGGGTGCAGGACTTTGGCGAGTTGTTTGTAGATGGTGGCGACGGTGCGCTTGCGGGTTTCCTCGGCCTCGCGGGCGAGGGTTTGCGGGTCGGGCGCGGGGGGCTGGTTTTGGCCTTTGCGTTTGCGTTTAGGCGGCGGGGGCTCGTCGAAGCAGGGGTGGTCGCCGAAACCGTCGGCTTCCATCTGGCGTTCGAGTTCCCGCTGGATTTCGTCGGGGGTCATGCCGGCGCGGAAGTTTGCGGGGTCGAGGCCGGCGTCGCGGATCATCTCGGCGAGGAAGGGCGGGAGGTCGCCGTCGGGGTTCGGGGCGTCGTCGTGTTCGTCGGCATCGCGGGCGCGGGCAGCCTGGGCGCGTTCGTCGAAGTGCCGGATGAGTTTCTTGATGTCGGGATCGTCGACGCGGGGTTCGTGTTGGAGTATCTCGAAGAGCTGGGTTTCGAGGATGTCGGTGAGAGCGTCGCGTTGGCGGGGGCCGAGGCCCTTGGGCGCGTGGAAGTGGACGGCGAGGTGGCGGACGAGGGTCTTGCGCAGTTCGTGCTGGCGTTGCTCCTCGGGGTGGATGTGGGCGAGGTAGTCGGCGAGGAAGGTTTCCCAGGCGGTGGTGACGCGTTGTTGGCGGGCGCGCAGGGTTTCGATTTCCTTGAGGAGCTTGCTGAACTTTTTCTGGTTGCGAGTGAGGGCGTGGGCGGGTCGGCCGCCGGTGAGGCGCACGCTCATGGGCTGGGCGCTGGCGAGGCCGTCGCCGGCGAGGTCAAGGGGGAGCGAGGCTTGTCTTTCGGAGTTCGCCATGAAGGTGTCGACGCAAGCGGAAGGCGGGGTGGTGGCGCAAGCGCGGATACGCGGGGGCGGGCGCGGGGATCGGAGCACAGGCAGGAATGCCTGTGCCACGGGGGGGCGGTGCCTGGGGCGGAGGGCGTAGTTTCGGAACGGACAGGAATGTCCGTTCTCCTAACGGGCTACTTCTTCTTGTTCAGCGCGGCGCTGAACCAGTCGTTGTTGAGAGACTGGGACGCGGCGGGGCGGGCGGGGGCGGCGGGGCGGGGAGCAGAGCCGCCCGACGGCCGGCCCAGCGGTCCGGCCCTACCTCCAGACTTGGCGCCGATTTGCGGGGCGCTGCGCATGGAGAGGGCGATGCGGTTTCTTGCAAGGTCGACCTCGGTGACGGTGACCTGGACCTTTTGGCCGGGTTTCACGACTTCGGCGGGATCTTTGACGAAGTTGTCGGCGAGCTGGCTGACGTGCACGAGGCCGTCCTGGTGGACGCCGACGTCGACGAAGGCGCCGAAGGCGGTGACGTTGGTCACGATGCCGGGCAGGCGTTGGCCGGGGCGGAGGTCCTCGGGCTTGTTGACGGATTCGTCGAAGGCGAAGGCCTCGAACTTTTCGCGGGGGTCGCGGCCGGGCTTGGCGAGCTCGGCGACGATGTCCTTGAGGGTGGGCAGGCCGACGGTGTCGGTGACGTAGTTCTCGAGTTTGATCTTGGCGCGGAGCTTGGCGTCCTTGATGA
This sequence comes from Verrucomicrobiota bacterium, assembly GCA_030601755.1. Taxonomy (GTDB): domain Bacteria; phylum Verrucomicrobiota; class Verrucomicrobiia; order Opitutales; family Opitutaceae; genus JAUWBF01. The sequence continues at coordinate 24,915 of JAUWBF010000011.1, forward strand.
GGTCGCCGACGGTGCAGCCGAGGTCGGCGGCCATTTTTTGGACGATGGGGTAGGACTCGGGGTGGACGGCCGAGGCGTCGAGGGGATTAGCGGCGTCGCGGATGCGCAGGAAGCCGGCGGCTTGCTCGTAGGCCTTGGGGCCGAGGCCGGAGACTTCGAGGAGTTCGGCACGAGAGGTGAAGGCGCCTTTTTCGTTGCGGCGGGCGACGATGGCGGCGGCGCTGCGGGCGTTGAGGCCGGAGACGTAGGAGAGGAGTTGTTTGGAGGCGGTGTTGATCTCGACGCCGACGCCGTTGACGCAGGAGATGACGGTGTCGTCGAGGGAGCGTTTGAGGCCGATCTGGTCGACGTCGTGCTGGTATTGGCCGACGCCGATGCTCTTGGGGTCGAGCTTCACGAGTTCGGCGAGCGGGTCCATGAGGCGGCGGCCGATGGAGACGGAGCCGCGCACGGTGAGGTCGTGGTCGGGGAACTCTTCTCGGGCGACCTCGGAGGCGGAGTAGATGGAGGCGCCGGACTCGTTGACCATGACGATGGTGATGGAGGCGGGGAGCTTGAGGCCGCGGATGAAGGCCTCGGTCTCACGGCCGGCGGTGCCGTTGCCGATGGCGATGGCCTCGATCTTGAAGTGCTCGATGAAGCCGCGGACCTTGTCGGCGGCCTCGACGGCGTGGCGGTCGGGGTAGATGACGTCGTGGTGGAGGAGTTTGCCCTGGCGATCAAGGAGCACGGTCTTGCAACCGGTGCGGAAGCCGGGGTCGAGCGCCATGACGGCCTTCTGGCCGAGGGCGGGGGCGAGGAGGAGTTCGCGGACGTTTTCGGTGAAGATTTTTATCGCGTCGACGTCGGCCTGCTTCTTGGACGCGAGGCGGAACTCGGTCTCCATGGCGGGGGCGAGTAGGCGTTTGAAGGCGTCGGCGATAGTGAGGCGCATCTGCGCGGCGCAGCCGGCGGCGGCGGGCTGGAGGATGAGGCGCTCGAGCTCGGCGAGGGCGAGGGTCTCGTCGACGGTGATGCGCATCATGAGGAAGAGTTCTTTTTCGCCGCGACGCATGGCGAGCAGGCGGTGCGAGGGGCACTTGGCGAGGGGCTCGGACCACTCGAAGTAGTCTTTGAACTTGGCGGCCTCGGTTTCCTTGCCGCTGAGAACCTTGGAGGAGACGACGGCGGTTTCTTTGTAGAGGGTGCGGAGCTTTTCGCGGGCGGCGGCATCGTCGGAGATGCGCTCGGCGAGGATGTCGCGCGCGCCGGCGAGGGCTTCGTTGGCATCGGCGATTTTTTGCACGGTGTTCTTGCCGTCGTCGGGCGTGTATTCGCGGCCCGAATACTCGGAGGCGGCGGCCTGGATGGCGTCGGCGGTGGTGGCGGGGTCCTGCGCCCAGATGAGTTCGGCGAGGGGCTCGAGGCCCTTCTCGCGGGCGATGGTGGCGCGGGTGCGTTTCTTGGGGCGGAAGGGAAGGTAGATGTCCTCGAGCTTGGTGAGGGTCTCGGCGGCGTTGATGGCCTTTTCGAGGGCGTCGGTGAGGAGGTTGCGTTCCTTGAGGGACGAGAGGATGGCGGCGCGGCGGTCGTCGAGGGCGGCGAGTTGTTCGAGACGGTCGCGGATGGCGGTGATCTGAACCTCGTCGAGCTCGCCGGTGACTTCTTTGCGGTAGCGGGCGATGAAGGGAACGGTGGCGCCTTCCTTGAGCAGCTGGGCGGTGGCGGCGACCTGCTGGACGCGCACGCCGAGTTCCTGGGTGATGCGCAGGACGTGCTCGGAGTTGAGGTGGATGTTGGCGGCCGGGGCGGCGGCGGACGAAAGGGGGGAGGGGAGGGCTTCGGTGGACATGGAAAAGGAAAGGGGCGAGTCCAACCGTTGAGGCGGGCGGGGCAAGGGACTTTTTGGGGTAAAGTCCGGGCAAAAAAACGCCGCCGGACGGATGGGGCGGCGGCGGGTGGGGAGGGCGGAAGAAGGGGGGACGTGGCGGCCAGCGCCGTAACCGGCGCTGCTACGGGGCGGGGGATGACGAAGGTGCGCGGGTGTCGGTCGGCGGCGCGGGCAGTTCCTTCACGTAGAGGTCGCGCTGGGGGTAGGGGATCTCGATCTCGTGGCGTTTGAGGGCGTGCCAGATGGCGAAGTTGACCTGGCTGCGCAGGCGGCTGGGACGGTCGTAGAGGGTGCTGCTCCAGATGCGCAGCTCGAAGTTGAGCGAGGAGTCGCCGAAGCCCATGAGGAAGGCCACGGGTTGCGGGGACTTCAGCACGTCGGGGCAGGCGGCGGCGGCTTCCAAGAGGGCCCTCTCCACGACGGCGGGATCGCTGCGGTAGTGCACGCCGACGGGGATCTTGAAGCGCACGCGGTTGTCGTTGTGGCTGAGGTTGGTGACGCGGCTGGAGGCGAACTCGGAGTTGGGGACGATGATGTTGATGTTGTCGTTGGTGAGCACGGTGGTGCTGCGCACGCGGATGCCGACGACCTGGCCCTCGAGTCCGCCGACCTCGATGCGGTCGCCAACCTTGATGGGGCGCTCGACCAGGAGGATGATGCCGCTGACGAAGTTGTCGGCGATGTTGCGCAGACCGAAGCCGACGCCGAAGGAGATCGCGCCGAGGGCGAGGGAGAGCATGCCGAGGTTGAAGCCGGGGAGCATGACCGGCAGGGCGACCAGGACGCCGACCAGCAGGATGAGGTAACCGAGCAGCGTGGTGATGGCGACGGACACGCCATGGTTGAGCCCGACGCGGGGGAGCAGGCGTTCGCGCAGGGCGCGCATGGCCAGTCGCTCCAGCAACCAGATGACGAGCAACATCAGCAGGCCGGTGGCTATGGACAGAAGCGAAACCCGCAGGCCGCCGAGCGCGAACTCCCTTTGCATGAGCTGCATGAACGTGTCCATGCGCCAAGCATGCTGGCCAAGCATGCTGGCGATTGGGGCGCTGGGCAATGTCCGTGTGACGTTTTCGCGACCGAGAGGAAAGGGCTTGATCAATATTCCTTGATGGGAATGTAGTTTCCGGCGTGAAGCTCGTGCAAATCTACCAATGCCTGTGCGACGAGACGCGTCTGCGGTTGCTCAACCTGCTGTTGCGCGGGCCGCTCTGCGTGTGTCATCTGCAGTCCGCGCTGGACGAGCCTCAGGTGAAAATTTCCAAGCATCTGGGCTACCTGAAGGCGCGTGGTCTGGTGACCGCGCGGCGTTCGGGTAACTGGATGATCTACGCGCTGCCGTCGGAGCGGGTGCGCTCTCCGGAGCTAAGGGCCAATCTCGCGTGCCTGCAGGACTGTGCGGCGGAAAGCGCGGTCTTTCGTCGTGATTTGGCGCGCCTGGACAAGCTGGATCTGGCCTGCGCGCCGGTTGGCGCCGCACGCGCCTCGAAGGGGTGCGATTGCGATTGGTGATACACTTTTATGGACAACGAAAACGAAATGACATCCTCGATGAAACTCTCGGAGCTGCGCGCCGCGCTGGCGGCTTCCGGAGAGCTGCCGATCACCGTCGTCTGGACGGACGGCGAGCCGATCGAGGCGCATTTCCATGTGACCGAAGTGGGTCGGGTGCAGCGCGACTTCATCGATTGCGGCGGGACGTTGCGCAGCGTGGTCACATGCCTGTTGCAGACGTGGGTCGGCGACGATGTCGATCATCGCATCACGACGACCAAGCTGCTGAAGGCGCTCGATGCGGCAGCTCCGGTGCTGCGCGGCGAGGACTTGCCGGTGGAGCTGGAATACGAGGCCTGCAATGTGGTGCAGCTCAAGGTCGTCTCCGCCGCGATCGAGGACGGTTTGCTGGTCGTGCGTCTCGGCAAGAAGAACACCGACTGCCTGGCGAAGGATGTCTGCCTGCCGGCTTCGTCGTGCTGCGAGCCGGGCTCGGGCTGCTGCTGAAAACCCTCCCAGCACACGCCTCTATCCCTCCAACTAAACATGAGTTCTAAAAAACCCATCATCCTGATTCTTTGCACCGGCAACTCGTGCCGCAGTCACCTCGCGGAGGGCATGCTGCGCTACTTTGCGGGCGACCTGTTCGAGGTGTGCAGCGCGGGCTCCAAGCCGGCCGGCTATGTGCATCCGCTGGCGATCAAGGCCATGGCTGAGATCGGTATCGATGTCTCGGCGCACACGTCCAAGCACATGAACGAGTTTCTGAATCGAAAGGTCGAGACGGTCATCACCGTCTGCGGCAACGCCGATCAGGCCTGTCCGATCTATCCGGGACAGCTCAATCGCCATCACTGGCCGTTCGAGGATCCGGCGCATGCGACGGGCTCGGAGGACGAGGTGCTGGCGGTGTTTCGCCGCGTGCGAGACGAGATCAAGCGGGTGTTTGGCGCCTACGCGGACGGTCGTCGTGACGCGTTGAAGGCGGGCAGCTGACCGGTCTTGGCCATGAGCGACTCACTGGCGGGCAGGTTGTCCTTTCTCGATCGTTGGCTGACGGCGTGGATTTTCCTCGCGATGGCGGTGGGCGTGGCGCTCGGAAGGTTTGCGCCGGGTCTGGCGGAGTCGCTGGCTTCGTGGAGCGTGGGCACCACTTCGATCCCGATCGCGGCGGGCCTGATCCTGATGATGTATCCGCCTCTGGCGAAGGTTCGCTACGAGGGCTTGCCCGAGGTGTTTCGCAACCGGAGGGTGCTGGGTCTGTCGTTGCTGCAAAACTGGCTGGTGGGCCCGGTGCTGATGTTTGCGCTGGCGGCGATTTTCCTGCGGGATCAGCCCGAGTATTTCGCCGGGTTGGTGTTGGTGGGCATCGCGCGCTGCATCGCGATGGTGATCGTGTGGAACGATCTGGCCGGAGGCAGCCGCGAGTATTGCGCGGGGTTGGTGGCGGCAAACGCGTTGTTTCAGGTCTTCACGTTCGCGCCGTTGGCCTGGTTGTTTCTGAAAGTGCTGCCGCCGCTGGTCGGTGTCGACCTCGGGTCACTGGATCTTTCCTCGATCACGATCGCGAGCATCGCGAAGAGCGTATTCGTTTACCTCGGGATCCCCTTCATCGCGGGCTGGCTGACGCGGGTGGTGTTGCGACGCGGAGATCGCGCGCGGTGGTTTGACGAGTCGTTCCTGCCGGCGATCAGTCCGGTCACTCTGGGCGCGTTGCTGTTCACGATCGTGGTGATGTTCAGCCTTCAAGGGGAGCAGGTGCTGGCGCGTCCGCTGGACGTGTTGAGGATCGCTTTGCCGCTGGTGGTGTATTTCGGCCTGATGTTTGCGGGCACGTTCTGGATGAGTGTGCGGGCTGGGGCGGACTACTCCAAGGCGGCGACGCTGGGTTTCACCGCGGCGGGCAACAACTTCGAACTGGCCATCGCGGTCGCCGTCGGGGTGTTCGGGCTGACCTCGGGGGCGGCCTTCGCGGCGGTGGTGGGGCCGTTGGTCGAGGTGCCGGCGCTGATCGCTCTGGTCGCGGTGGCGCTGCGCTGGAGGCGTCGAGTGGCGTGAGATTGGTCGGGAGCTTGCGGCCGGGCCGGTTTGCGGAGATGCTGCCTCCTTACGCATGCAACTGAACATTCCCGAGGGCGATTTCGCCGGTTATATCTTCGATCTCGACGGCACGTTGATCAACACGATGCCGCTTCATTACCGGGCCTGGGACCGGGCGCTGCGTGAGGAACACGGACTGAAGGAGACGCTCAACGAGGATCTGTTCTATTCGCTCGGCGGCGTGCCGACCGTGCGGGTGGCCGAGCTGATCGGCAAACACTACGGTCTGATGCTTGATCCGCTGGCGGTGGAGCACACGAAGGAGCGGATGTTTCTGGAGATGCTCGACCGGATCGAGCGCATCGAGCCGGTGGTCGCGTTTGCTCGCAAGGCGGCGTTGACGCATCCCGTGTCCATCGCCACCGGCGGCATGCCCGAGATCGCGGTGCCGGCGATCGAGGCGGCCGGGCTGGGAGATTTGTTCAAGATCATCGTCACGCCGCGCGACGTGGCCCCGGGGCGCGGCAAGCCCGCGCCGGACATGTTTCTGTTGGCTGCCGAGAAGATGGGCGTGCCGCCGGAGAAGTGCCTGGTGTTCGAGGACGCCGAGCCGGGCGTGCTGGCCGCGCTGGCCGCGGGCATGCAGGTGGTGCGCGTGCCGAGCCGTGTGATCTGAGCCGGCGCGAGAGGGCGCAGAGATTCGGCTTTAGCGGCGCGGGGAAACGGTGTTGGCTGCGGGTTTTCCGCCGATGAAACTCACCGATCTCGTCAACCCCAGCGTGCTCACCCAGCCGGTCTATGAGCCGGGCCGTCCCATCGAGGAAGTCGCCCGCGAGCTCGGCCTTGATCCCGCCGGCATCATCAAGCTGGCCTCCAACGAAAACCCCTTCGGCCCGTCGCCCAAGGCGGTGGCCGCCGCGACCGAGGCGCTCAAGCACGGCGAGCTGTATCCGGACGGCGGATGCTACGTGCTGCGGCAAAAACTGGCCGCGCGCCACGCGTTGGCGGCGGACCAATTTGTGATTGGCAACGGGTCCAACGAGATCCTTGAGCTGCTCGGGCACGTCTTCCTGCGGCCCGGCGACGAAGTGGTCATGGGCACGCCGGCCTTCATCGTCTACAAGCTCGTGACGCTGCTCTTTGGTGCGAAGCCGGTCGAGGTGCCGCTGGTCGACCACAAACACGACCTCGCCGCGCTGGCCGCCGCGGTCACGCCGCGCACGAAGCTGGTATTCGTGCCCAGTCCCAACAACCCCACCGGCACCGCCAACACGCAGGCGGAGCTGCTGGCCTTCGCGCGTTCGCTGCCGGAGCACGTCGTGTTCGTCTTCGACGAGGCCTACGCGGAATATCTGGACGCGCCGCCCGATCTGCGCCCGTTGATCGCCGAGGGGCGCAAGGTGATTTGCCTGCGCACGTTTTCCAAGATCTTCGGTCTGGCGGCGCTGCGCGTTGGTTATGGCTACGCGAGCGCCGAGCTGGCGGGCTTGCTCAACCGCGTGCGCCAGCCCTTCAACGTGAACGCCATCGGACAAGCCGCCGCGGTAGCGGCGCTCGACGACGGCGAGTTTGCCGCGCGTTGCGCCAAGGCCAACCGCGAGGGACTGGCGCGACTGGAGGACGGGCTGCGCGGGCAGGGGCGCGAGTTTGTGCCCAGCGTGGGCAACTTCATTCTCGTGAAGGTCGGCGACGGCGCGGCGGTGACGGCCGCCCTGCAAAAGCGCGGGGTGATCGTGCGTCCGGTGGGCGGCTACGGCCTGCCCCGGTGGATTCGCGTGACCGTCGGCACGCCCGCGCAGAACGAGCGTTTGTTGACCGAACTCGCCGCCGTGGTGGCGGCCTGATTCAGGACTGGCCGGCGGGGGGCGTCGCGAGCGACCGGCGCAGGGTTGCCAGCAGTTCCCCGCGGCCGGAGGCGAACAGGTAGCGGTCGCTCGAAAGCTGATAATAGGCGTCGCGCAGGACCTGGCGGGGCGGCTTGCGCATGTTGAGCAGTTTGCCGACGTTCTCGGCGAGCGCCTCGGGATTGCGCAGATCAAGGTCGAGCTTGATCAGGCCGACCAGCGCGGGCTGGTTGAGCGGGTCGGAGGCCACGGCCTGGGCGAGAACCTGGCGGGCTTGTTCCTTGGCGCCGACGGCCATGAGGCGATTGGAGACGGCGACGAGGTTGTCGGCGCGGACATTGGACTGGCTGAGGAAGTTGTTGAGAAAGATTTGTGCTGCTTTGCTGTCGCCGAGGCCGAAGTTGGCGATGGCCTGAAGGCCGTTGAAGACGGAGGCGAAGCGTTTGCCCCACTCGGGGTTGTCAGCCAGCATCTGGCGACTGGCCTCGATCGCGGCGGAGAACTGCTTGGCCACAACATGGGCCTCGACGGTCATGAGAGCGGGGCCCTCCCAGTTGAGGTCGTTGGCCTTCGTGTAGTCGTAGACGCGGCGGGCGAGCTTGGGGCGGCCGGTATTGGCGGCGAAGTCGGCCAGCGCGAGCATGGCCTCCGATGATTTCGGGAAGTCCCGGAAGATCTCCTCAACCAGAGTCTGGACGCGCTCCTCGTCCTTTTGCTTGTCGAGGATGTATAGGTAATCGATCCGAGGGCGGGGCTGGTCCGGGAATGCGATTTGACGGAGAAGGCTGGTCTGCTGGATTTCTGAGTCGCGTCCATCCTCTCGCAGATAGCTGATCAACTGCGCGTAAACGTCCTGGTCTGCCGGCGCCTGTTCGGAGAGGTCGCGTAGTTTTTGCAGGGCAAGGTCACGCTGGCCCCGTTCCCAATCTATGCGGGCGAAAAGGATCCGTGCGTCGCGCATTGAGGACAGGCCATTCTCATTAATGGTATCTTCGGCCAAGTCGTAGTTGCCGCGGTAAAAAGCGGCAGTTGCCTTGGCCATGGCCACGAGCGGTCGGCGCGGGTCGTCCTTCTCAATCTGGCCAAGCAGTGAGTCCGACAGCGCGAGTATCTTGGCGTCCTCCTGCTGCTGGATCAGAAAGGTGAAAAGGGTCTGCAGGTATTCTGTGTCGGGCTCCAGTTTCTCCAAGCCGTCCAAGAGCAACTGTTGGGCGAGGTCCGGGCGTTTCCACAGAATGAAAAACTGCGCGAGCAGCATGCGACCCTCGCGGTTGCCCGGAGATTTCGCGATGCCGGCGCGAAGTCCGGAGAAGGCCTCTCTGAACTTGCCGTCCTTTAGGTTTTGTTTGGCGGTTTCGACGTAGAAGTCGCCGCGAGCTGTCTGATAGGCATCCCAGCGGATAGGAAGAAAGAGCATGTCCGTATAGCGGACCGTATCGAAGCCCCGGCGATATTTGACGTTCAGAAACAAAGCGGTGGCTCCGCCGATCCACAGCGCTAGGGCCCAGAGCAGCATCGCCGGAACCAAGCGTTTCCACAGAATCACCAAGTGCGTGCCGTGGCTGGTGCGTTGCAGGAGAATCGGGAACAACCAACGCCAATGACTGATTTTACGCGAGCGTCTGGCTTCGCTGGTTACTTTCAGGTCGGAGCTGTCGAAAGGGGATTGTCGGGGCATGTTTTGGATAGGTCGGCTGTGAAAGGCGTCGACGGAGGGGGGCGGAATGAGAATTTAAGAACGCCAAGCAGTGTGAAGAATAATGTGCGAAATTATTTTTTGGTCGACAAATACCTCTCAGAGTTTCCCTTCGCATAACTGCCATGTTACTGCATGTGCGGTAATTTCTACCTTTTCAGAGGCGCAGTTTAAGCTTTGATCAAACCAACACTCCCAAGAAAATTATGAATGCCATGCATCGCTGTCTCGTTTCGTCTGTCCTCCTCGGAAGTGCTTCACTTTCGGCCGCGCCTTTTCTGGCCATCGGTGATTCTTCCGAACTGTTCCTGACTGCTACCACCGGCGCGCGTTTTGAGGATAATGTTCTCCTCACCGAGAACAACACTCTCGATGATGTTGCTCTGGAGTTCGTCCCTGGCGTTGAACTGGTGTTCGGCAAAGGCTCCCTCTATTCCGGCACCGTTGCCGTCCAGCACAAGTTTGTGGAGTATCTGGACAACGATAGTCTCAGTTCCGACTTGGGTTCCTACCTCTTCGACTCGACCTACGCTGGCAGCAAGCTCAAGGGCAGTCTCGCCGCCAGTTTCCGCGAGATCGAGCAGAACAACCGCAATATTGCCAACGCCGCCACCCTCACTCGCCGCGATGTGACCAATGTCTCGCTCAAGGGCGAGCTTGCTATCACCGAGAAGTCCAAGGTGGGCAGTGGTGTGAACTACGGCGATACCAACTATCGCACCGCTGGTTTCAACGACACCACCACCTACTCGGTGCCGGTCAACTATTACTTCGCCATCACTCCCAAGGTCGACCTCAGCGCGGGTGTTCGTTATCGTGAGACCGATGTTTCCGGTGCCTCTGATTATACCGATACTTATTACAACGTGGGTGCACGTGGTGACTTTACCTCCAAGCTGACCGGCAGCTTCACCATCGGTTTGACCGAGCGTGATCCCGAGGCGGGTAAGGACAGCTCTATGCTGGGTATGGACTTCGACCTCAGCTACGCCGTTTCGCCCAAGACCGTCGCCAAGCTTACCATTGGTAATGACTTCGACACCAGTGCCTCGGGTGGCACTTCTCAGGAGGTCTTTAACATGGGTGCTTCTGTGAGCACTCAAATCAACGCCAGCCTCTCTGCCGGTGCCAATGTTTCCTACGAGAACGCCGACTATTCCACGGGCCGTCAGGACGACTTCTACACCATCGGTCTGAACACCAGCTACGTTTTCAACCAGCACATCACCGGCGTCTTGGCCTACAGCTATCAGAACAACGACTCCAACATCGCTGGCGGCAGCTTTGAGGCCAATGTCCTCTCGATCAGCGCTGTGTTCCGTTACTAATCGCAAACGTTTTGGAACAAGTCTGTTGGTAGCTTGACCCACGGGGGTTGACGGAAGAAGATTTTCATCTTCTTCCGTTTTTTTTACCTCGGTCACCTCCTATGCTCAAAATCTCTGTATTGCGAACCACTTACGCCCTGTTGCTGGGATTGATTCCTTGGCTGGGCGTGGCCCAAACTGAATCCCAATCTGCACCAGCCGGAGGTGACTACGTTTTGATGGCCTCCGATCTTCTGCAGGTGCGCATCTTCCAAGAGGAGGATTTGACCCGTGAAGTCAGCGTTTCCCAGAATCAGACGATCACGCTTCCATTGATCGGCACTTTGGATGTCAAGGGACGCACGGTTCGTGAAACCGAAGCGTTGATTCGTGAACTCTACGACAAGGATTTCCTGGTGAACCCTCAGGTAAATCTCACGGTCATTCGTTACGCGGAGAGAACGGTCAATATCTTGGGATCGGTCAATTCTCCTGGCCCGGTGGTCTTCCCGCAGGAAAAGGGACTGACTCTGCTAGAGGCCATTGCGCGTGCCGGAGGCTTCAATCGTCTTGCCAATAAAAACAAGATTCGTCTGACGCGCACCAGTCTGGATGGCGAAAAAACCACTTACACGATTGATGCTGATCAGCTCATCAAGGGCCGGGGTGATAGCTCTTGGTCTTTGCAGATCAATGACGTTATCTTCGTGCCCGAAAGCATCTTCTAATTTCCTGCGTTCATGGATTCCTCACAAAAACACGCCCCCGGTTCCTCCATGTCTTCGGACTATGGTGACGGCTCCTACGGTGGATATCAGGCCGGTTATGGTGAAACGACCTCTCACCGCGGTCTGCACGACTATCTACTGATCCTTCGAGAGCGTATTTGGTATATCGTTGTGGTGTTCTTGGTCGTGTTTTCCTCGGCCTTGGTCTTCACCCTTAGCCAGACCAAGATTTATGAGGCGACGGCCACGGTGCAGATCTTCCGCAGCGATCCCATCATCATGGGTGGTGCCCCGGTTCTGGATACGCGAGTGGCCGGGCAGGAGGATCTGAACACACTGGTCAAAATCTTGGAGAGCGCCTCGATTATTCAAAAGGTCTCGGCCCGTATCACAGGTGATGAGCTTAAGAAGTTCCTGGCCCCCTATGAGAATCAGGGCAGTGGCAGCGGTCCGATCACGGCTGCCGAGGTTCTGTTTGACAACCGCCAGATCACTCCGCTGCGTCAGACGTTGATCGTCGCGGTGCAGTATCGCCATCCGGACCGTCTGATCGCCGCCAAGGTGGCCAATCTTTTCGTCGACGAGTTCATCGCCCACAACGCCCGCGTTCGAATCGACGAGGGCATGAAGGCGGTCGAGGACCTGCAAATCCGCGTCGAGCAGCAAAAGCAGAAGGTCGAGGAACTGGCCATCAAACTCCAGGACTATCGCGAGAAGAACCAACTGGTCTCGCTGGACAAGTCGCAGGACATCGTCACCGAAAAGCTCAAGGCGCTCAATCTACAGGTCACTCAGGCCGGTTCGATTCTGGCGGGAGCCGAGACGCGCTGGAAGCAGGTTGAGGAGCGACTGGCATCCGGCGAGGATTTGGCCGAGCTGCCGTTCATCGCCTCCCAGACGCTCATCGCCCAGCTCTCCTCCCAAATCGCCGGTCTGAACATCACGCAGGCTGAGCTCTCCGAGCGTTACCGTGAGAAGCACCCCCGTATGATCGAGGTGCGCAACTCGCTCACCCAAGCCCAGCGCGAGTTGGATCGGGCCCTGCAATCCGCCGCCGCCTCCATCAAGTCCGAGTATGATACGGCGCTTCGCAACGAACGCGAGGCCCGCGCCGCCCTTGCCCAGCAGGAGGAGCAAGCTCTCGGCCTTGGGCGTGACGGCGTCGACTACGCCGCCCTTCAGCGCGACTTCGACATCAATGAGCAGCTTCTTCAGGTAATGGTCGGCCGCATGCGCGAGACGGGTTTCCAGACCACCATGGAAGTTCAAAACGCGCGCAAGATGGACGAGGCGTCGCCGCCGCCCGAGGATGACTACGCCCAGCCCAAGGTCGCGCTGAATCTGGCCATCGGCTTCGTGGGTGGCCTCGGTCTTGGCCTCTGCTTCGCGCTCTTCGTGGCCTTTATTGATGATCGCGTGAAGAGTTCCTTCGATATCGAATCGGTGGTCGGTTTGCCGCTTATCGGCATCATCCCTCAGATCAAAAAAATGGAGCAGCCCGACAAGGCCCAGATCGCCGTCAACAACGCCGATCGTCAGGTTGCCGAGGCGTTCCTCACGCTGCACTCCAGTCTGCGTTTGAAGGACGAGAGCAAGAATGCCCAGTGCTTCTTGGTGACCAGCACCATCCCGGGCGAAGGCAAGTCCTTCACCACGACCAACCTCGCCCTGACCTACGCCTCCCATGGCGAGCGCGTGATCGTCATCGACTGCGACTTGCGCAAGCCGAATGTCCACAAGTCATTTCGACGTGAAAACCTCAAGGGCGTCATCGACGTCTGCGCCGGCACCGCTTCCATCGACGATGTCGTGCTCAAGGACGTGCAGGCCGGCCTCGACATCATGCCGACCGGTGGTCGCGCCAAGAACCCGACCCAGATTCTCAACAGCAAGAACTTCGAGCTGATGTTGTCCGATCTGCGCAAGCGCTACGACCGCATCTTCATCGACACTCCGCCGCTGGCTGCCGTCAGTGACGCGCTGGTGGTCCTCCCCTTGGTTGATGGCTCGATCTTCACGATCTTCTTCAACAAGGTGCGTCGCAAGGCGGCCCAGCACTGCGCCCACAAGCTGCTCGAGGCCAACGTCCCGGTTTACGGCGCGGTCCTCAATGGCCTCAATCTGGCGGTTTCGGGCTACTATTACGCCCAGTATTACGACAAGTCCTACAAGGATTATTACGTGGTGATGGCCAAGGAAGACGCCGCCGAACCTGGCCGCTGACGGTTCCGGTCGGGGCGGCTTACTCCTCTTGGCTCTTTAGCTCTTCGCAGCGGCTCGGATCAGGCGATCATTGATCGCCGGTCCGAGCCCTTTTTTTGTCGGCGCGAGTTCCGCGTGGATGCGGGTCCAGGCTTCGCGGTCGAGGCGTTGCAGTGCGTCGAAAAGATTCTTGGCGACCTCTTCGGTGTCGCCGCTTTCGCTCAGCCAGGACAGGCATGCACCGGCGGCTTTGATCGACGTCAACAGGTTTGCGGCCGGTTTCTTTTGCAGCAAAACTACCTCTCCGCTTGGCAGGCTTTGCCAGATTGATGCGGGAATTTTTTCGTGAAGCACCAACGGGGTGCGCGGACTGTAGTGTTTCCAGAGCATGCCCGGAGCTTCCGCGCGGGTGCTCTCGTGCAGCCTGCTTTGCAGGACCTTCACGGGGCGCCCGAGTGTCGAGGCAAGCGCTTCCACCGGGATGCCTCCGGGGCGCAGGAGCACGGGCTTGGCGGGGTTGCGCAGGTCGATGATGGTCGACTCGACTCCCACGGGGCACGGGCCTCCGTCAAGAATGGCGGCGATGTGGCCGGACAAGCCGTTTTTGACATGCAGAGCCGTGGTTGGACTGATGTAGCCGAACGGGTTGGCGCTGGGCGCGGCGAGCGGGCGTCCGCTTAACTGAATCAGTTTCCGGAAAAGCGGGTGCGCGGGCATACGCACGGCGACGCTGGGCAGGCCGGAGGTCACGATGTCGGGCACGGCCGCGGTCTTCCTCAGCACCAGAGTGAGTGGACCGGGCCAAAAGGCGTTGGCCAACGCCTTGGCTTCGGGAGGGAAGTCGGTGGCCAGCTCCGCGAGTTGCCTTAGATGCGCGATGTGAACGATCAGCGGATCGTTGGCGGGTCGTCCCTTGGCGGTGAAGATGGCCTTGCAGGCGTTGGGATTTAGGGCGTCGGCCGCCAGGCCGTAGACGGTTTCCGAAGGCACCGCGACGAGGCCGCCACCGGCCAGCCGCGCGGCCAGTCGCCTAAGGTTGGTCGGGGTGGGGCGGTAGATGCGGGTGATTTTGGTGGGCATGGCGCGAAAAAGGCCGGACGGGAAATCCCGTGCCGGCCTTTGGTAAAGTCGAAGCGTGTCGCAGGCCGTATCAGAGGCCGACGAGCATGTTGCGCGACTGCTTGATGGTGCGGGTCACGGCGCGCTGCTGCTTGGCGGAGAGATGGGTATACTTGCGCGGCAGGATCTTGCCGGTGTCGGTCACGTAGCGGTTCATCATCTGGGGAGCCATGAAGGGATACTCCTCGGGAGTGAGGCTGCGCTGGGTGTTTTCGGTCGTGCTCATAGAAAAAGTCTTGGAGAAAAACGGATCGCTCGCTTGTTTGTCAATCCGCAAACACGCCTTCCATTGGCGGGGTGTTGGCCGACTCGTCCCTGTAGTTCAATGGATAGAACAGTCGTTTCCTAAACGACTGATCTGGGTTCGATTCCCAGCGGGGGCACCAGTTGCGGCCGAATAAGCCATCGTTTTGGCACTTGCCGAGGATAGGGCCGGTAACAAGGTTCGCCCCGCATCATGCCCAATCGTTTCGGTAAACTTTTTTCGATCACCACCTGGGGCGAGAGCCACGGTCCTGCCATCGGCGTGGTGGTCGACGGCTGCCCGCCGCTACTGCCCATCACCGCCGCGGAGATCCAGGCCGAGCTCGACCGTCGTCGTCCCGGCCAGAGCGACATCACCACCCCGCGCAAGGAGGCCGACTCGGTCGAGATTCTCTCCGGGGTTTACGAGGGGCGCACGACCGGCACGCCGATCTCGATGCTCGTGCGCAACACCGACCAGCGTCCCGGCGCCTACTCCGAGATGAAGCAGGCCTTCCGGCCCTCGCACGCCGACTTCACCTACCAGACCAAATACGGCATCCGCGACCCGCACGGCGGCGGTCGCAGCTCCGCGCGCGAGACGATCGGTCGCGTCGCCGGCGGCACCATCGCCAAAAAGATCCTCGCCCTCTCCGGCGGCGTCGAGCTGCGTGCCTACATCACCCGCGTGCACGACATCGCCATGCCGGCCGACGCGCTGGGCGACGCGTTCCCCTCCGTCGAGGCCATCGAGGCCACGCCGGTGCGTTGTCCCCACGGCCCGACGGCCGAGGCCATGATCGAGCGCATCAAGGCCGTGCGTTCCCAAGGCGACTCCGTCGGCGGCGTCATCGAGTGCCGCGTGCGCAACCTGCCAGTGGGCCTCGGCGCGCCCGTGTTTGATCGCCTGGAGGCGGACCTCGCGAAGGCCATGCTCTCGTTGCCCGCCACCAAGGGCTTCGAGGTCGGCAGCGGCTTCGACGGCACCCTGCTCAAGGGCTCCGAGCACAACGACCTCTTCGAAAACCGTGAGGGTCGCGTGCGCACCGCGACAAACCGCTCGGGTGGCGTGCAGGGCGGCATCAGCAACGGCGAGGAGCTCGTTTTCCGCGTGGCCTTCAAACCCACCGCGACCATCCTGCAATCGCAACCGACCGTCGACCTCGAGGGCAATCCCACCGATCTCATGGGCAAGGGGCGCCACGATCCCTGCGTCGTGCCGCGCGCCGTGCCCATCGTCGAGTCGATGGCCGCGCTCGTATTGGTCGATCACTGGATGCGCCACGCGGCGCAAAACCGCACATTCAACTTCTGACAGCCTTCCTTGCCGGTGCCCGTGCACGGCCCGTCTTTCTCCCTTTCATCCGCATGACCACTGACCGCCCCTGGCTCTATATCATACTCGGCTCCCGCGGCGCCGGACGTCGCGAAGTGGTGGCCGACTTGATTCAGGGCGGATTGGGCGCCGACGACCGGCCGGCAATCCTTTTGCCCGCGGGCGAACCGGCTGCGCCGGGCGACGACACTCTGCCTGTGGCCGGACGTTGGGCCTTGGAGGGCGAGGTGGCCCAAGTGGAATTGCCCGCGGACGCCACGCATGTGTTTCTGCTGCTCGACGGCGGGTTGAGTCCCGTGGACCAGATCGAGGCTTTGGCGGCGTGGTTGCCGTCCGCCGCCTGCGAGCTGGCCCGCGTGCTTTGCGTGGTCGATTGCGGCCTGGCTGAGAAGCACGCCGAGCTACTCGCGTGGTATGACGCCTGCATTCACTTTTCCGATGTAGCCTTGCTGGGGCGCCGTGAAGGCGTGGCCAACAAGTGGATGTCTGATTTCCGTCGCCGCTACGCCGACCAGCACATGCCCTGTCTGTTCGAGATGATCAAAGCCGGTCGCGTCAAGAACCCCGCCTTGCTGCTCGAACCCGAGGCCCGGCGCCTCTCGCATGTCTTTGACGCCGATGAGTGGGCTGGCATCGATCTGAGCGATGTCGAGTTTGGCACCGGCGAAGAGGACTCCGACGGCGAGGCGTTGTCCGCGGAGGACATCGATCCGGACGACATGCCGCAGGTTGATCCTTACCTGGAGCGCAAGCCCGGCGGCGGTCGTGCGATCACCATACCGCAGATCTCCCGCTTCTTGGCCTGAGCCAATCGGGTTGGGGGGGGGCAAATTGGCCGAGAGCAAATCGGTCCGCTTCTAGCGCAAGAAAAACGTCCGGAGCGTGCATGCTCCGGACGTCAAAATGGTGCCCAAGAAGGGACTCGAACCCTTACACCTCGCGGCACAGGCTTCTGAGACCTGCGTGTCTACCAATTCCACCACCTGGGCAACGTGAAAGAGGGAGGAAAACAACCCCCGGCCGCGTCCGTGGCAAGCACCGATTTGTGCGGAATTGCAAACTTCCCGCGCCCTCCGTCCCCGGCCTCAGCGGCGCAGGGTCACCTCGCTGTCGCCCGGCCCCTGCAGGTCCTCTCGGGCGTTTTTCATCTCGTGCAGGATGATGTCGGTGTGGGCCAGCAGGCGTTGACCCGATGCGGTCAGCGAAACCGTTCGGCCCAGACGATCAAACAACCGGCAGTCCAGATCACGCTCCAGCGCCTTGATGGCGTGGCTGATGGCGGACTGGGTCAAATGCAGCTCCCGGGCGGCGACCGTGAAACTGCGGACTCTGGCCAGCGTCGCGAACGCCAGCAGCTTACGGCTGTCGAGGATGGGGGTCATTTCGAAGTGACGGCGTGGTTTCGCAATGCCCCTCCTCAAGCAGAATCCAAGCCAGTGCGCCCCGGCTTTTTACATATGAACCAATTTCATCCGAGCGCCGTCCCGATGCTTCCGCGTTTGCGGTGATAAAACAGCGCCAGCCCGCCTTGGTAGCCCAACGTGGCCAGCACGATCACCCCGTAGGTCAGCGGCAGCGTCCGGCGTAGCAGCTCGTCCAGCAACCGCGTGTCGACGCCCAGCCCGGCGATCCGCGCGACCCGCTCCGGTGTCAGCACCTGGTCGACCAACGCATCGGTTCCCGCCCACAGGCGCAGGCCGGCGTAGCCCCAGATCAGCAACAGGAGCATGAGCTGGCTGGCGACCAGCGCGTTGACGCCCCCGGCGCGACCTCTCCCCAAGGCGCGCACGCCCGCCAATTCGAGACCACCCGCCGCGGCCACGCCCGCGCCGATCAGCGCGCCGGTCCGGTCGCCCATGACTGCGGCCACGATCGTGCCCACGGTCGCGATGCCCACCACGCTCCACCCGTCGAGCCGCGCGATGGTCACGACGCGTTGCAACACGTCGGACGGCAGGGCAGGGGGCTGGGACGGGACGGCCATGGGTGACGCCAGCCTGAGCCGGTCGCCTTTCGACTCGCGAGCCCATACTTTCGTCCCCACCTTGCCGCCTTTCGCCTCGTGGATCGCCCTGAAAACAACCGCCCGACCTACCGCCTGGAGTTCCCGCCCGAGCTCCCGATCAGCGCGCGCGCCCAGGAAATCACCGACGCCCTCCGCGACCACCAAGTCGTCATCCTCGCCGGCGAGACCGGCTCGGGCAAAACCACCCAGATCCCCAAGCTCTGCCTCGCCGCCGGCCGTGGCGCCCGCGGCCGCATCGCCTGCACCCAGCCGCGCCGTGTCGCCGCGCTCTCCATCTCGCGACGTGTGGCTGACGAACTCGGCGTCGAGTGGGGCGGCATGGTCGGCTGCAAGATCCGCTTCGACGACCGCACCTCGCCCGACACCGTCATCAAGTTTATGACCGACGGCATGCTGCTCGCCGAGGTCCAGAGCGACCCGATGCTGCGCGGCTACGACACCATCATCCTGGACGAAGCCCACGAACGCTCGCTTAACATCGACTTCCTGCTCGGCCACCTGCGCAACCTCCGCCATCGCCGGCCCGAGCTGAAGATCGTCGTCACGTCCGCGACCATCGACACCGCCGCCTTCTCCAAGGCCTTCGACGACGCGCCCGTGATCGAGGTCTCCGGTCGCACCTACCCGGTCGAGGTCGTCTATTCGCCGCTCGACGGGCTCGGCGACGACTCCGCCGAGGGCGACGAACGCTCCGCCCGGCCCGAGGCGCTGCATTACATCGACGGCGCGGTCGCCGCGGTCGAGCGCATCGTGCACGACACCGATTCTGGCGACATCCTTGTGTTCATGCCCGCCGAGCGCGACATCCGCGAGACCCGCGAGCTGCTCGACGACCTACGCCTGCCGCGCTGCGAGACCATCCCGCTCTTCGGCCGTCTTTCCAACTCCGAACAACAACGCGTCTTCGCCGGCGGCCAGCTGCGCAAGATCATCGTCGCCACCAACATCGCCGAGACCTCGCTCACGCTGCCCGGCATCCGCTACGTCGTCGACACCGGCCTCGCCCGCGTCAGCCGCTATTCGCCGCAGGCCCGCACCCGCCGCCTGCCCATCGAGGCCGTGGCCCAGTCCTCCGCCGACCAGCGCAAGGGCCGCGCCGGTCGCGTCGCCGAGGGCGTCTGCATACGCTTGTATTCGGAGAAGGATTACAACGAGCGCCCGCGCTTCGCCCAGCCGGAGATCCAGCGCGCCAATCTCGCCGACGTCATCCTGCGCATGATCGCCTTCGGCCTCGGCGACATCGAGCGCTTCCCCTTCATCAACCAGCCCGCGACCAAGGCCGTGCGCGCCGGCTACGCGCTGCTCGACGAACTCGGCGCCCTCGATCCACCCGAGCCCGGCGCGCCCGACGGCTCCGTGCGCCGCCTCACCGCCATCGGCCGCGAGCTCGCCCGCCTGCCGGTCGACCCGACCGTCGGCCGCATGATCCTGCAGGCCCGCGAGGAGAAGTGCCTGCGCGAGGTCGTCGTCATCGCCGCCGGCCTCAGCATTCAGGACCCCCGCGAACGTCCGCTCGACGCCCGCGAAAAGGCCGACGCCGCCCACCGCCGCTTCGCGCACGGCGAGTCGGACTTTCTCACGCTGCTCAACATCTGGGACGCCTTTCACGACGAGCTCGAACGCCTCTCGCAGGCCAAGCTCCGGCGCTTCTGCAAGGACCACTTTCTCAGCTACACCCGCATGCGCGAGTGGCGCGACGTGCATTCGCAGCTGATGGACGTGCTCAAGGACCGCAACGGCTTCAAACCGTCTTCGATCTACGACGGCGTGCCGCCGGAGAAACGCGGCTCCGAGCACCTTGGCTTCGCCACGCCCGGCTACCGCGCCATCCATCGCAGCATCCTCACCGGCCTGCTCGGCAACATCGCCCGACTCGACGAGGAAAAAGGCGGCTACCTCGCCACCCACGACCGCCGCGTCGCCATCTTTCCCGGCTCGGTGCTCCATCAACGCGAGGACCGCAAAAAATCGCCCCCGACGCGCGGCAACGACGCGCGCCAGAAAAAAGGGACAACGTCCCCCCGGTGGATCATGGCCGCCGAGATCATGGAGACCTCGCGGCTCTACGCCCGCACTGCCGCGCGCCTCGATCCGCTCTGGGCGCTCGATCTCGGTGCGCACCTGCTCAAACGCAGCCATACCGAACCTTTCTGGGACGTCGACAAGGGCCGCGTGCTCGTCAAGCAACGCACCCGCCTGCACGGCCTCGAGATCGAGTCCCGCTCCGTCAGCTACGGAAAGATCGACCCCGCCCACGCCACCGAGATTTTTATTCGCGAAGCCCTCGTCGAGGACGCCGTTACCTGGCCGCTCGGCTTCCTCGCGCACAACCGCGAGGTCCGCGCCGAGCTTGAGTCGCAACTCACCCGCACGCGCGACGCCGGTTACCTCAACCTCGACGAGGCCATCTACCGTTTCTATTCGCTGCACCTCCAGCCGCACGCGCCCGTCTCCGCCGTGGCCGAGCTGGTCGACCTGACCCGCGAGCAGGTCGGCATCGACAAAAACTTCCTCAAGATGCGCCCCGAGGACCTGCGTCCCGCCGACGCGCCCGAGCCCGACGCCGAGGCCTTCCCCGCCGCGCTCCCGCTCGACAACGCCGCCCTCCCGCTCAACTACGCCTACAAACCCGGTCAGGACGACGATGGCGTCACCCTTGATCTGCCCGTGCGCGAGGCCGAGCAACTCGAGCCCGCCGCGCTCGACTGGGCCGTGCCCGGACACCTGCCGACCAAGGTCGAGCACTACCTGCGCGCCCTGCCCAAGGAACTGCGCCGCGCCTTCGCCCCGCTCAACGAGACCGCCCGCGCCCTCGCCGACGGCGCCGACCGCCTCTCGCGCCTCGCCGGCCGCAAACGTTCCCTCGTCGACACGTTGGTCGAACTCGTGCGCGAGCGCCACGGCGTGAAGATCGACCCCGACCTCTGGCTCTCACGTCCGCCGCCCGAGCACCTGCGCGTGCGCGTTCGCGTGCACGACGACGAAGGCCGCGAACTCTGCGCCTCGCGCGATCCCGCCGAGCTGGCCGCGCGCCTCGACGAACTGCGCCGCAAGGTCGGCCTCGCCGTCGCCCGCGAGGACCCGGCCGCCTGGAAAAAAGCCCGCGCCCGCTGGGAGAAATCCGAGCAGGGCGACTGGGCCTTCGGCGACATCCCCGAAAAAGTCCACGTCTGCGACCAGGCCGGCGTCGCCGTCCACGCGTGGCCCGCCTTGCAGGTCACGCCCGCCGGCGTGGCGCTGCGGCTCTTTCGCACGCCCGAGCTGGCCGCCGGCTCGATGGCGACCGGCTTGTCGCGCCTGATCGAACTCACGCTGCGCCACGACCTCGCGTGGCTGGAAAAGGACCTGCGCGCCCTGCGCCGGGTCGGGCCGCTGGCTGCGACGCTTGTATCCATGAATGTGTTACAGGCCGACGCCCACCGCCTGTTGACCAACTGGGTGTGCGATCCCGCGCGCGTGGCCGCGCCGACCGCCGCCGCCTTCGCCGCCGCCGTCGACAAGGCCAAGGTCGAGCTGCGCGCCTCCGTGCCGCGGCTCGCCGACCTGCTCGAGGAGATTTTCACGCTGCGCCAGTCGCTGCTCGTGCACCCGCACCCGTATCGCGGACAGGGCCCGGAGCTGGCCGCGTTGTTGCCGCCGGATTTTCTGCGGCGCACGCCTTACGCGCGGTTGCCGCACCTGCCGCGCTACCTGAAGGCCATGAAGGCGCGCGCCGACCGCTGGCGGCAAAACCAGTCCAAGGACGCCGAGCGCGCCGCCCAGCTCGCGCCCTACGTGAAGGCCATCCCGACCGTGGCCGATCAACCCGGCGGCGACCGTTACCGCTGGCTGGTCGAGGAGCTGCGCGTGAGTCTCTTCGCGCAGGACCTCGGCACCGCCGAGCCGGTGTCGACCGTGAAGCTCGACAAGCTCCTGGCCGAGATCCGCGGAGGCGGCACGGCCGCTCCGGCGGAACTGGGCTCGACGCCTCCGGCCCCAACGCCTCCACCGCCCAAGCCCGCGCCCATCGCCGTCGCGCCGGCGGCGAAAAAGCCGCCGCTCAAGAGCCTCAACGCCCTCGACTCGCTCTTCCGGAAATAAGGAGGGTGCGCACTCCTGCCCACCCGGTCGGATGCTCGCTTGTGGCGACGGCGACGGTGGTTCCGTGATCGCGTCGCCCGGGGCGGGCAGGAGTGCCCGCCCTCCCTGCAGGCGTGTCGCCGTGGTCGGGCGCACGCTTGCCTTGTTCGGCAGAGCGCGGCAGGTTTCGAGGCGTGAATTATCAGGATCGCATAACCATTGAGCCGGGTAAGCGGGGCGGGAAGCCCTGCATTCGGGGGCTGCGTATCACCGTCTATGACGTGTTGGATTATCTGGCCGGGGGCATGACTCCCGAGCAGATCGTCGCCGACTTTCCCGATCTTACGCTAGAGGATATCCGCGCCTGCCTGGCTTATGCGGCCGATCGTGAGCGTCGTTTGTTTGCCTCGCCGGCGGCATGAGATTGCTGTTCGACGAGAACCTCTCGCCCCTGCTGGCGACACGTCTGGCCGACCTGTTCCCGGAAAGCGTCCACGTTCGTGATCTGGGTTTGTCGGGCCGGCCGGACGCGGAGGTTTGGCGCGTGGCCGGGGAAGTCGGATTGGTGATCATCTCAAAGGACGACGATTTTCATCACTTGAGTTTCCTGCGAGGGGCGCCGCCCAAGGTCGTCGGGCTTCGTCTGGGCAATTGCACGACCGGGGAAATCGAGCGGTTGTTGCGGGAACGCGAAAAGGACTTGCGGGATTTTTATGCCGATGGCGACGCGGGCTTCATCGCGTTGCCCTGATGGTGACGGCGCCCTCGTTCAATCCGTAAAAGAACCTTCAACCGTCGCCGGTCCTTGAATTTGACTTGGCCCGTGCGTCCGGCAGTTCGCTCAATAGCCCGCATATTTTACCCATGCAGACCGACCACGCCCTTCCGCTCATCCGTTCCCAACTCGCCCGCATGGCCGCGGCCTACGGCGACGCGGTTTTTGACGAGTGGGTGTTGATCGGCCTGACCGCGGGCGGGGCGAGCATCCTTGCCTACGAGGGGCCGCGCGAGGCCGACTACAGAAAAACTTTTCTCAAGGACATCGCCCCGCTGCGCGCGGTGATCGGCAAGGGCGAGCAGGACGTGGGCGGCTTCGAATTTGTCAACGACGCGGCCGGCCACCGCTACGACGCAGTCATGCGCGCCGGGCCGAGCGTGTATTTGCTTTGCAATCACACGACCTTGAGTATCGACGACATCCGCGCCAACCTCGGCTGGCTGAAAGCCCAGAAGCCGTGGTTTGAACTCGGCGAAAAGTTCCGCGCCGATCCGCTGGTGGCGTGAGATCGCGTTGCGAATTGCGCGCAACACACGCTTCTAACCGACGAGCCCTGTCCACACGAACCACCCGTAGGCCGCGATCAGCAGTGCGCCCAGCCAACGCGGCAGACCGCCGAGCAACAGC
The DNA here is from genome assembly GCA_030601755.1 of Verrucomicrobiota bacterium. GTDB lineage: Bacteria > Verrucomicrobiota > Verrucomicrobiia > Opitutales > Opitutaceae > JAUWBF01. The sequence continues at coordinate 48,284 of JAUWBF010000011.1, forward strand.
ACGCAGCCGAGGTGCGCGACGGCGGCGCCGGCGATCACCAGCAGGCCCTGCGTCATGGCCGCGGAGAGGGGCACCGGTTGCCACAGTGCGTAGAGGCCGATCATGAGCGGGATGCAGATGTGACCGTCGCCGACCTGCGAGGCGTAGACGACCTCGGCGCGCCGGCGGTGGGCGTAGTAAAAGGCCAGCAGGGCGTTGGGCACGACCATCAGCCAGCCGGTCAGCCAGCCGAGGTTGTCCGCGCTGACGAAGCCGCCCTCGAGCGATCCGAGCCAGGTGACGATCCAGTCGATGCCGGTGAACAGGCCCCACGCGGACAGCAGCACGAGCGCGAGGTCGACGTAGAAAAACGTGTTGAAGGCGACGCGTTGCCGCGCGTTGTGCTTGAGCACGTCGTGGGCCTGCACGGTTTGCCAAAAGGCGAACAGGCCGACGAGCACGAGTCCGTCGCCGAGGTCGATGACGCCGTCGCGGCCGAGCGCCCAGACCGCGCCGGTGAAGAAGAGCGCGGCGGTCAAGGTGAGCAGCAGCGCGAGTTTGTTGAGGCGGCGGGGCAGGTCGGCGTCGGCGGCGTGCTTTTTGCGTTTGCCGCGCGCCTTCGCGGGCGCGTCGCCGGCCGGGGCGGAGAGGCGCAGGCCCCAGATCAGCGCTGGCAGGCCGAGGAGCAGGGTGAGGTTGGTGGCGTTGTTGACCACGGCGTTGACCGCGATCTCGCCGGCGGGACCACCCTGGCGCGCGACAATCCAGACGAAGAGCAGGTTGCCCAGTCCCGAGCAGTAGGGCATGACCAGCGTGGCCAGCGCGGTCCCCTCAAGACCGTGGTCGAGCAGCGCCTCGAGTCGCCAGACGAGCAGCAGCGACGCGGCAAGGAAGAGCACGCCGTAGGTCCAGGGGCTCGTGAGCCCGAGCAGTTCGATCCAGTGGGGCAAGGGATTCATGCGCGCGGCACCCGGAGTTGCAGGCGACCCTCGCGTCGGCTGAGGCGGACCGGCGCGCCGAAGGTTTCCCCCAGCAAGGCCGAGGTGAGTGTCCGGTCGCGCGGGCCGGCGGCGACCACGCGCCCGCCGCGCAGCAGCAGCGCGTGCGTGAAGACCGGCATGATCTCCTCGACGTGGTGCGTCACCAACACCAGCGCGGGGCCGCCGTGGTGGCTCGCGAGTTCGGCGAAGACCTCCAGGAAATGTTCGCGCGACACCGGATCGAGACCCGCGCACGGTTCGTCGAGGATGAGCAGGTCGGGCTTGGCCATGAGCGCGCGGGCGATGAGGACGCGTTGGCGTTCGCCTTGCGAAAGAAACAACCACGGGCGATCCTCGGGGATGCGCAGGCCGACGACCTTGAGCCACTTGCGTGCGGCGCGCCGGTCGGAATCGGTCGGCGCGACCCAGAGATCGAGTTGCGCGTATTTTCCGCTGATGACGGTGTCGAGCAACGGCTCACCCGGCGGGATCGAGGCCTGCAACGCGCTGGATACAAGGCCCACGCGTTCGCGCAGGTCGCGCCAGTCGCATTCGCCGTAGCGGTTGCCCAGCAAATGGATGTCGCCGGAAGAAGCGGTGAGGTAGCCGGTCAACGCGCGCAGCAGCGAGGTCTTGCCGCTGCCGTTGGCGCCGAGCACCACCCAGTGTTCGCCCGGTTGCACCCGCCAGCTCACGTGATCGAGCAACGTGGTTTCGGCGCGGACAATGCTTAGGTCTTCAACGGCCAGCAGCGGGGCGTTCATCGCGCCGACCGTGGCTGTGCCGCGGCTGTCGGTCAATCGCCCGCCCGCGTCACCGAAATGTCGCCGAAACCCGCCCCCTTTATTTTGCGTCCACCTTCACTTTTCCCCTGCTTACCATCCATGCGCCTCCCTCTCCTCGTCGCCGTGTTGTTGCTGTCGGTGCTGCCGGTGGCGGCGCGTTCGTTCTCGGTCGTGGTCTACAACGTCCAGAACCTCTTCGATGTCGACGGCGTCGCGATCTACGACGACTACCAACCGTCCCGATACACGCCGGCACACCTCGCGACCAAGTTGCAAAACATCGCCCGCGTCCTCGCCCGGGTGAACCGCGGCGAGGGTCCCGACATCATCGTCTTCAACGAGATCGAGCTCGACCAAACCCCGCCCGCCGACGACCGCCCCGTCGACGCCGCCGCTTGGCTGGCCGCCCACGCCGACCGCCGCTATGACGAACTGCTCGCGGAGAACCCGTTGCCCCGCGATCTCGCCGACACCTCGTCCCCAGTCTGGCTCCTCAAGGCCCTCTCCGACCACGGCATGACGGGCTACACGCTCGTCACCAGCGACGAAAAACCCGGCGCCTACGAGGGCGAGACGCGCGGCCGCGCCATCCAGAACGTCATCCTCAGCCGCTTCCCCGTGAAGGCCGTGCGTCACCACCCCACGCAGAACGCGCGCACCATCATCGAGGCCGAGCTATCGGTCGACGGCTACTCGCTTTACGTCTTCGCCAACCACTGGAAATCCGGCGCCGGCAACCTCGAGACCGAGGTCGACCGCATCGCCAACGCCAAGACCCTGCGCGCCCGCGTCGACGAGCTCCTCGCCGCCGACCCCAACGCCGACCTCCTCCTCGGCGGCGACTTCAACGCCCACTACAACCAGCGCGAACGCTACCGCCAGATGCGCGAGACCGGCATCAACACCCACCTGCGCGCCCAGGGCAACGAACTCGCCATCCGCGGCCGCGACCGCGACCTCTACAACCTCTGGTTTGAGCTGCCCCGCGAGCAGCGCCGCAGCGATCTCTACAAGGGCGAGTGGGGCACCCTCATGCACCTGATCGTCTCCCGCGGCCTCTACGACCGCCGCGGCGTGCAATACGAGGACAACAGCTTCGCGGTCATGGCGTTCACCGGCCTCAACGCCGACGCCTACGGACAACCCGTGCGCTGGAGCTTCGACGGCCCGGCCGGCGCGGGTTTTTCCGACCATTTCCCGCTCTACGCGCGCTTCAATATCGTCGACGACAACCGCCCCGACCGCTGGCTCTCTCTCACCAAACCCAGCGAGGAGGACGACCCGATCGGCGATCCCATCCGCGTCGATTTCGGCGCGGTTGATCTCACCAAGGCCATCCGCCTTGAAGACATCCCCAAGGACACCGACCTCCGCGATGGCACCTGGTCGGGCAAGCTCTTCCGCGTCACCGGCGAGGCCGTCGAGGACCGCTACGTGAAGGTGCGTTTCGCCGGCCAAGTCTACGACGTCTTCAGCCACGAGCGCGACATCCGCGACCTGCTCTACAAGCAGCGCGACGAGCGCGGCCGCCTCTCCTTCTACGGCGAACTCGGCACCTACAAAGGAAACTGGCAATTCCTCGTGCGCGACAAAAGCTGGGTGAAATGACCGCCCCCGCCGCCTCGTCCAAAACATCCGCGACCTCGAACGCCGGCCTCGTCGTCTACACCTACTCCGGCTGCGACACCTGCCGCCGCGCCGTGAAATGGCTGCGCGCCCACGAAGTCGCCTTTGTCGAAAAACCCATTCGCGAAACCCCGCCGACCGTCGCTGAGCTGCGCGCCATGCTCGCCCGCCTCGGTGGCGCGACCGCGCTGAAAAAACTCTTCAACACCTCTGGCCAGGACTACCGCGCGCAAAAGATCGGCGACCGGCTCCCCGGCCTGTCCGAGGCCGACGCGCTCGCCCTGCTCGCCGCCAACGGCAACCTCGTCAAACGCCCCTTCGCCCTCGGCGCCGGTCCGCGCGGCGAGGTCGGCCTTGTCGGTTTCAAGGAGCCCGACTGGCAGGCCGCGCTCCTTTGACGCCTCTCGGCTGCGTCGCGTTCGGGGCTGCGTCTCACCGGCGCCGCGCCCGATTTCCACTCCGCACCCGACACGAATATCCCCGCCGCCCCGTTGACTTGCGCGGGCGGCTCGGCTTTGAAGCAAGGCATCTTGAGCCAATCCGCCAAACAACCCTCGCCATCCGTCCTGCAATGGCTGGCCGCCCACGCCGGCTTCCCGGCGAGCCGCCTGCCCGAAAAGGCCGAGCTGCTCGTGCTCTTGGCCGACGCCGCCGCGCGCGAGGAGTTGACCGTGCAGGGCAGCAACTTCGGCCGCTTCCCCGTGCCCGGTCAGACCGCCGGAGAGATCGCCTCGCTCAAGGCCCGCGCCGAACGCCGCAAGCTGGTCCACTTCAAGTGCGACAACAGCGCCAAGGTCTGAAGTCCTTTGTCGGCGTCGGAGAACGGACATTCCTGTCCGTTCACGTTTACCGGGCCCACTTCGCCATGAACGGACAAGAATGTCCGTTCTCCGCATGCATCCGTTGGCTTTGCTGGCTGCGTGGTTGACAAAATTTTTACCAAGGCCCCTAAGTTTAGACGTATGCGGACTGGGTTGTTCACCCTATTTCTGTTTGGTGGGGCCAGCTCGTTGCTGGCCGGCAACCTGCGTGAAATCACCCGCGAGTTCGTCGTCGCCGGCGCGCCCACCCTCGACCTCGAGTTGTCCATCGGCGAACTGGAAATTTTGCCCGGCCCGGACGGCGTGGTGAAGATCGAGGTCACCCAGTCCCTCGCGCTCGATGGCGAGGAACGCGCCCGCCGGGCGTTGGACGACTGGCGTTTTGAATTTTCGCAAAAGGACGACCGCATCGCTTTTCAAGGCTCCGGTCGGCGCAACCTCGTCTGGGACTGGGACCCCGCCCGTCAGGTGCACTGCGCCGTGCGCATCACCGCCCCGCTTGCCAGCAACGTCCACATCCAAGGCGTGCAACTCCGCACCGACATCACCCGCATCGACGGCGACGTCACCCTCCGCATGGACGGCGGACGCTTCTTCGCCCGCCACATCGGCGGCGTCTTCAAAGCCCGGAGCCTCGGCGGCCAGGTCATGCTCTCCTCGACCGCAGGCGCCGTCGACGTCGACCTCGGCACCGGCCAGGTGCTCATCGGCACCGCCACCGGCCCGGTCGAGGTGGCCAGCCAGGGCGGCACCATCGAGATCCAGCAGGCGGCTGCCGCCGTGAACATCCGCGGCGCCACGCTCGACGTCTCGCTCGGCCTCGCCAACCCCCGTAGCGGTGACGCCAATGTGCGCACCGCCGCCGGCTCCATCACCCTCAAGGTCGAGCAGACCGCCGGCGTGTGCATCGACGCCGCCGCCCCCTGGCTCGGCGAGATCAACGCCCGCGGGCTCGACCTCGACGTCAAGTCCGGCTCCGTCGGCTCCTCGCGACTCAAGGCCCGGCTCAACGACGGCGGCCCCAAGGTCACCCTGCGCGCCAGCGGCGGCAGCGTGTCCATCGTCGGCGTCGAGCCGCTCGGCACCCCGCTGGCCGCGGTCGAGCCCTGAGCCGCCGCTCTGTGTTCGTCAGCCCGGACTGGCCAAGCGCGTCCGGCCCGTTCAGGTTGCCCGACTCCGTTGCCATGACCTCCGCCTACGAACAGCTCGTCGCCCGACTCAAGCGCGCCCACTACCTCGGCACCATCTCTGGACTGCTCGGCTGGGACGAGCAGGTCAACCTGCCCCCCGACAGCGCCGATCAGCGCGCCGAGCAACTCGCCCTCATGGCCGAGCTGCACCACGCCGCCGCCACCGCACCCGAACTCGGCCGCTTGCTCGCTGAACTCGAGCAAGCCTCGGCCAACCTCGACGACGAGCAACGCGTTGTCGTGCGCCGCGCCCGCCTCGACTACGACCGCGCCACCCGCCTGCCCGGCGAGTTCGCCGCCGAGAAGGCCCGCCACTCCAGCGCGTCCTACCACGTCTGGGCCGCCGCCAAGGAGGACAACGACTACGCCCGCTTCGCCCCCTTCCTCGAAAAACACCTCGACCTCGCCCGCCGCGAGGCCGCCCTGCAAGGCTGGGGCGACCGCCCCTACGACTACGCCATCGAGCGCCACGACCCCGGCATGACCGCCGCCAAGGTCACCGCGCTCTTCGACGAACTCCGCGCCGGCCTCGTGCCGCTCGTCCGCCGCCTCGACGCCGCCCCGCGCAAAGCCCACGCCGGTCTCTTCCGCGGATTCCCCGTCGACGCGCAAAAGGAGTTCGTCGAGGACGTCGTCGACCGCCTCGGTTTCGACTTCGGCCGCGGCCGCATCGACGTGTCGCTGCACCCCTTTTGCGAAGGCGCCGGCGCCGACATCCGCATGACCACCCGCTTCGACGCCGACAACCCCCTCGACGCCATCTTCAGCTCCATCCACGAGACCGGCCACGGACTCTACGAACAAGGCCTGCCGCTCGCCCGGCAGGGCACTCCGCTCGGCCAGTCCGTCGGCATGGGCGTGCACGAGTCGCAGAGCCGCCTGTGGGAAAACCAGGTCGCCCGCGGCCGCGCCTTCTGGCGGTTCTTCGAGCCCCGTCTGCGCAAGGCTTTCCCCGCGCAGCTCGCCGGTGTCGCCTCCGACGAACTCTACCTCGCGATCAACGCCGTCGAGCCCACCCTCATCCGCGTCGACGCCGACGAGATCCACTACAACCTGCACATCATCCTGCGCTTCGAGCTGGAGCAGCGCCTCTTCAACGGCTCGCTCGCCGTCGCCGACCTGCCCGCCGCGTGGAACGCCCGCTCCGCCGAGTTGCTCGGCCTCACCCCGCCCGACGACGCCCGCGGCGTGCTCCAGGACGTGCACTGGTCCGGCGGCGCGTTCGGTTATTTCCCGAGCTACTGCATCGGCAACATGATGGCCGCCCAGCTCTGGTTCACCGCCCTCGACCGCCTGCCGGGTCTGGAGGACGACTTTGCCCGCGGCGACTTCACGCGCCTGCTCGGCTGGCTGCGGACCAACATCCACGAACAAGGCCGCCGCTTCGACACCCTCGAGCTGGTCAAACACGTCACCGGCGAGGACCTCTCCCCCCGCCACCTCCTGCGCTACCTCGAGGAACGCTACGCCCCGCTCTACCTGTAAAACCCGGCATCCCGCCCCTCGCGCCACCCGCCGTCTCCTGCAAAGAGTAACCCAATAGGTTACTCTTTGCCGCGCGGCCGAGCGGCGGCGGGACCCGCCTTGCGGGCTTTGCGCCTCCGCGTCTTTGCGTTAAAACATCCGTTTCATGCAGCTGATCGACACCCACACCCACCTCGACGCGGCCGTGCGCCACGGCGAGCTCGACGCCACGCTCGCCCGCGCCCGCGAGGCCGGTCTCGTCGGCCTCGTGACCATCGGCACCGGCTCCGACGACTGGCCGCTCTACCGCGACCTCGCCACCGCGCACCGCGGCTTCGTGCACTACACGGTCGGTCTGCATCCGTGCTCGGTCGCGGAAAACTGGGCCGACGAGATCGCGCTCATCGAGGCCTACTGGTCGGCCGACGCGCTCAAGCCCGTCGGCCTCGGCGAGTGCGGCCTCGACCGCTTCCACCTGCCGAAGGACGCCGAGGCGGCGGAGCGCATCATCGGCTGGCAAAAGGCCGCCTTCACCGCGCAGCTCGACATCGCCCGCCGGCTCGCCTGCCCGCTGGTCATCCACTCGCGCGGCGCCTTTGCCGAGTGCGTGGAGATGATCGACGCGTCCGGCGTCGACTGGACCAAGGTCGTCTTTCACTGCTTTAGCGAGGGCCCGGCCGAGATCGCCGAGCTGACCAGGCGCGGCTCGCGCGGCTCGATCACCGGCGTGGTCACCTACAAGAACGGCGACAACGTGCGCGCCTCGATGCTCGCGCAGGGTCTCGACCGCCTGATGGTCGAGACCGACGCGCCCTACCTCACGCCCGCGCCGCACCGCGGCAAGCCCAACGAACCCGCCTACCTGCGCCACACCGCCGAGTTCGCCGCGAATGTGCTGGGCGTCAGCACCGAGGAGTTCGGCGAAGTCACCACGCGCAACGCGAAGGCGTTCTACGGCATCTGACCCGTAGGGACCGCGCTCGCGCGGTCCGTTGTAAACGAATTTTAACGCAAAGACGCCAAGGTGCGAAGGGGCGCAAGGAATTGTAGCGCAGGCTTCCAGCCTGCCATCGCATCGCAATCAACAGCCGGCTGGAAGCCGGCGCTACTGACCCGGCCGAGGAAGCATTCAACCTTTGCGATCTTCGCGCCTTGGCGTCTTTGCGTTAAAATCCAATCCCTCATCGCCAACGGGCTTCGCGAGCGAAGCCTATGCGTGGAAGACCGCGGGCCTAAAAAAGGCGACCCGTTTCAGGTCGCCTTTGGCTTTGAAAATTTTCGTGCCCTTTGGTGGGCCAACCCACTCCGCACGCTGCGTCGCCGCTCAGGCCTCGTCAAACTTGCGGGCGAAGAGCTGGTCGAGCTCGTCGAGCATGCCGGCGGCGTCGGCGCCGTTGGCGATGAACTTCACCTTGGAGCCCTTGCCGGCGGCCAGCATCATCAGGCCCATGATGCTCTTGCCGTTCACCTGCTCCTCGTCCTTCTCGACGAGGACGTCGGCTTTGAACTTGTTGGTGATGCGCACGATCATGGCGGCGGGGCGCGCGTGAATGCCCATCTTGTTCTGCACAAGGAGCTCCTTGGTGAGCTGGGTGCTGCCGGCGGTTTCGTTGGTTTCCATTGAGTTCAAGCGTAAAAAGTGCCGGTCGCCGCGGGTGGCTTGCAACCCAAAAACCTTCGTTCAGGCTGGGGGTGTTCCCCATGTCCACCACCGCCATCATCGTTCCCTGCCGTCTCGAATCGACCCGCTTCCCCCGCAAGCTCTTGCACCGGATCCAAGGCCGGCCGCTGGTGCTGCACGTGGCCGAGCGCATCCGCGCCGAGGTGCCGGAGCTGCCCCTGTATTTCGCGGTGGACGACCAATTGCTGGCCGCGCCGCTGGCCGACGCAGGCTTCCGCGTCATCCACACCGCCGTGCATCACCAAAGCGGCACCGACCGCCTCGCCGAGGCCAACCGCACGATCCAGGCCGACCGCGTCATCAACGTGCAGGCCGACGAGCCGCTGGTCAGCGCCGCGCAGATCCGGCTGCTGGCCGACCTGATCGCCGGCGACGCCGACATGGCGACCCTCTGCACGCCCTTTACCAACCGAGCCGATTTCGAAAACCCCAACCAGGTGAAGGTCGTGCTCGGCCTCGACGGCAAGGCCCTCTATTTCTCGCGTTCGCCGATCCCGTATCCGCGCGACCATGGCGGCAAGGGCGACGACGCCTGGGTGGCGAGCCATCCGTGCCGCCGTCACCTCGGGCTCTACGCCTACAAGGCCTCGCTGCTGGAGAGCTTCGCCTCGCTGCCCCCCGGCCGACTCGAGACCATCGAGAAGCTGGAGCAGCTGCGTGTATTGGAAAATGGATACGATATCGTCTGCGGCGTGACCAACGATCCGACCATCGGCGTCGACACCCCGGAGGACGCCGAGAAATACGAGGCGCTGCTGGCCTGAGCGGGGGGGCGCGGGGGGAGCCGGCTCACACCAGCGGTTTGCGGCGGTAGAACAGCAGGCCGGGCATGGCCAGACCGACCGACAGGCCGGCGATGATGAACAGCGTGCGCAGGCCGTGCTCGAACGCTTGCGCCAGCAGCGCGTCGGTCAGGCCGGTGCGCTCGATCTCCGCCAGTGCCAGCAGAGTGGTGAAGGCGCTCACGCCGGGCACCATGGGGATCATCGCGGCGACGGTGAAGACCTTCGGGTGGGCGCGCAGCCGCCGGGCCCAGTAAACGCCGACCAGGCTGACGACCGAGGCGGCGATGAGCGTCGCCCACTCGATGCGCATGCCTCCGGCGTTGATCAGCAGCCAGCGCAGTCCGTGGCCGAGCGCGCCGCCGAGGGCGCAGTATTTGAGCGCCTCGCGGGGAACGTTGAAGACGAGCGCAAACCCCACCGCGGGCACTGCGGCGAGCGCCATGTCGTTGAGCAGTCCGAGGAGCAGGTTGGTCGTCATTGGATCCAGGCCCAGGCGTTCCAAACGGTCATGGCGAGCAGGATGCCGCCGCAGGATGCCGCGCAGAGCAGGGCTGCCATGGCCCCGCGCGCGATGCCGGTGTTGACGTAGCCCTTCACCATGTCGGCCACGGAGTTGATCAGCGGGAAACCCGGCACGAGCAGCAGCACGCTGGCGGCCATGGCGACGCGGGGCTTGTCGGTCAGTTCATGGATCAATCCCTGTGCGGCGATCGAGGTGGCGACGAAGGCGGCTATGAAGAAGTTGACCAGAGGATTGAAGTGCAGGTGCGCGAGCTGATGGCGCACGGTCATGGCGACGAAACTGGCGGCAAAGGTGATGCCGCAGGCAGGCAGGTCGGCGCCGGCCAGCCGGGCAAAACAGGCGCAGGACAGGCCGATCATGACCGCCACGATCCAGCGATTGTAGCGTTCCTGCGTGAGGTTATCGAGGCGGGCGGTCACGCCGGCGATGTCGAGCCTGCCTTCCTCGGCGTCGAGCATGATGCGTTGCACGTCGGTGACGGTGCGCATGTTGATGCCGCGGTCGACATTGCGGCGCACCGCCGTTTCCGCGTGGGCACCGCAGAGCGTGCTGATGGTGATGCCATTGGCGGTCAACGCGACCTCCACGGTGTCGACCCCGAGCGCGAGTCCGAGGCGGCGGCTGACCGACTCCACGAGCACACTCTCGGCGCTGAACTGCATCAGCAGCACGGCGGTGCGCACGCAGAGGACGGTGATTTCCTTTTGCTGCTCCGGGCTGGGTGGACGGGTTGGCATGTCGACAGGAAGGGGCGTAATGAAAATGCGCTTTGGTCAGGATGGCGACATCAGTCCGCGTGCCAGATTTGTCCGCAGTGGACCTGCAAGTTGAACACGTCGGGCCCGGGACGACGGTTTTCGGCCATCGTCCGCCACAGCCGGATCACGCCGGCGTGGGTGATCAGCGCGACCTTGGCGCGGCCGAGGATCTCGGCGCGCAGCGCGGCGACCCGCGCCCACATCTCGAGTCCGCTCTCGCCGCCGGGCGGGCGCAGGTTCCACGGGTCCAGCGCCCACGCGTCGCTGTCGGGGCCGTGGAACGAGGTCCAGAGGCGACCCTCCCATTCGCCGAAGTTCATCTCAAGCAGGCGGGGCTCGATCTTCACCAGCAGGCGTTTGCCGGCCAGCCGGCGGGCCAGCTTCAGGCAACGCAACGAGGGACTGCTCCAGATCTCCGCGGGCTGAAAGGGCAGGGCTTTGCGCACTTCGGCGACATCCTGCCGGAAGCTCTCGGCCAGCGGCACATCGGCGCGACCATAGCAAAGGCCGGTCGGCGTGACGACGGTGGTGTGGCGAATGAGGCAGGCGTTCATTGGGCGGACAGTTGGGCGACGACGAGGGCGAGAAACGCGACCTCGGTCAGTTGCTGGGCGGCGCCGAGGCAGTCGCCCGTGTAGCCGCCGATGCGGCGTCGATACCAACGGCTCAGGGTCAATGGCAGCAGTGCTATTACCGCGAGGATCCACCAAGCGGACATCGGCAAAACAAACAGCACCGGTGCCACGCCGAGCGCGAGCATCACGAGCAGGCGGCTGGCCGTCGGCCGACCCGTGAGTGCGCGGGCCTTGGACGGCTCACCCTCGGCCCGCGCGTAGTCCAGCAGCGTCATGATCGAGCCGGACGCGGCGCGGCTGAGCGCGTGGGCCGCCACGATCAGGCCGACGGCCTGCGCGGCCGGCAGCGCGGCGGTCAGGCGCCATTTCAGTCCGAGCAGGACGACCAGCCCGATCACGCCGTAGGCGCCGATGTGCGAGTCCTTCATGATCGCCAGCACGCGGTCCTTGGTGTGGCCACCGCCGAAGCCGTCGCACACGTCGGCCCAGCCGTCCTCGTGCAACGCCCCGGTGAGCAGCAGCGAGGCGGCGATGCTCAGGCCGGCGGCCACGTCGACGGGCAGCACGCGCGCCGAGGCCCACCAGACCGCGCCGGCCAGTCCGCCGACGATCCAGCCGGCGAGGGGGAACCACAGGATGGTGCCGCGCAGGTGGCTTTTGTCGATGCGCACGCGGCCGACCCACGGCAGGCGCGTGAAGAACATCAGCGCCGCGGCGAGCGTGCGCAGTTCGGACGGTCGACTGGAGGGGCGGTCAGTCATTCAGGCTGACTCCGGCCGACTCGAAGGTCGCCATGTCGCGGAGGAACACCGTGGCGGACAGCAGCAACGGCCAGACCAGCACCGCGCCGGTGCCTTCGCCGAGGCGCAGGTCAAAGTCGATCAACGGCCGCACGCCCAGCGCGCGCACCGCCTTGGCGTGGCCGCTCTCGGCCGAGGCGTGGGAAAACACACAGTAGTCGAGCACGCCCGGCCGCAGTCGCGAGGCGACCACGACGGCGGCCGTGGCGATGAAACCGTCGACCACGACGAGCCGGCGATTCGCCGCCGCGCCGAGCATCGCGCCGGCCATCATGCCGATCTCGTATCCGCCGAAGGCAGCGAGTGCGTTGACCGGATCGACGGCGTCGGCATGGCGTTCGGCGACCGCGTGCAGGATCTTGCGCTTGTGGGCGAGCCCGGCGTCGTCGTGGCCGGCGCCGCGGCCGATGCACTCGTCGAGCGGCAGGCCGAGCAGCCGGCTGCAGAGCAGCGCGGACGGCGACGTGTTGCCGATGCCCATCTCGCCGGGGAGGATCGCGGCGAAGCCCTGTGCGGCTATTTCATCGGCCAGTCGCGCGCCGCGGGCCAGGCACTCCCAGGCCTCGTCGCGCGTCATGGCGGGTTCGTGCAACGCGTTCTTGGTTCCAGGGCCCATGCTCAGCTCGACGAGGTCGGGGTGGGGCGGGAAGACGCCGTCGACGCCGCAGTCGACCACCTTGAGCGGCAGACCGTGCTGGCGGGAGAAGGCGTTGATGGCCGCGCCCCCGGCGAGGAAGTTGTGCACCATCTGCACGGTGATCTGCTTGGGGCAGGGGCTCACGCGCTCGTCGGCCAATCCATGGTCGCCGGCGAAGACGAGCACGGCGCCGTTGCCGGCGAGTGTCGGTTCAAGCGTGGCCTGCATGAGCCCGAGCTTCAGGGCGAGTTCCTCGAGACGACCGAGGGAGCCGAGCGGTTTGGTCTTGTTGTTGATGCGGGCACGCAGGGCGGGCTCCAGCTCGCGGGCGAGCGGAGGGATCTCGGGAAGCGTCCAGGCGGTGGGAGCGGTCGTGTTCATCGGATTTAAAGTCATTTCAGGCGCAGCGGGCAGCCGGACACCATCAGCCAGGCCTCGTCGGCGGCGGCCGCGGTGCGCTGGGCGAGCCAGCCGGCCAGATCACGGTAGCGGCGGAGCACGGGATGTTCGGGCACCGGACTCCAGCCGATCTCGTTGCCGACGATGACGGCGGGCCAGGGTGCGGCCTTGAAAGCGGCGAGCAACGCGTCCCACTCGGCGAGGATGGTCTCGTCGTCGCGGTCGAGCCGGTCGCCGAGCCAGAGGGTGATGCAGTCGAGCAGCACGCCGGCGGGCGGCGGGGTGAGCGTGGCGAGGGCGGCGGGGATGTCGGCGGGGGCCTCGAGCGTGCGCCAACCAGGACGCTCGGCGCGGTGGCGGCGCACGCGGTCGTCCATCTCGGGATCGTCGTGCTGCGGTCGATAGGTGGCGACGAAGACGGCGCCGTCGCCCCAGCCGCGGGCGATGTCGACGGCGCGACTGCTCTTGCCGCTGCGGACGGGGCCGGTGAGGTAGGTCAGTTGTCCCATGTGATCTCCTTTTTGATCCAGGCCACGCGCTCGGCGACGGAGACGCGGGGCAGTTCGATGACGGCGAACCCAATTTCCGAATACGCGTGAACGAGGTGGGCGTGGATCACGACGGACTCGGCGTAGGCCTGCGGGCGCTCGCGGTCCTGCACAAAGATCGCCTCCCACGGCGGAGCCATCAGCACGACCGGTGCGTAGGAACCGAGCCCCTCGGCGAGGGACGGCCACGGCTCCGCGCCGTGGTGTCGCAGGTAGCCGGCGATGTCGGGCAGGCCGCGGTCAAAGAAGCACACGCCGTCGCGCGTGTTGGTGGCGGTCAGGTCGGCCCGCATGCGACGTTCGCATTCGGCGGCGAAGCCGCGGATGTCGACCCACGGGTAAAGCGAGCCGCCGTTGTCATGCTGTTCGCGTATGATCGTGCGCGAGACTTCGGGTTTCGTGGCGAAACCCTCGGAGGCCAGCGCGTCGATCAGCGTGGTTTTACCGGCGCCGGGGCCGCCCGAAATGATGATGTTGCCGTTCATCGCAGACCTCCTTTCCAAACGAGTGCCAGCGCGGTCAGCGTCACGGCAACGAGGCAGACGGCGTGGTTGATCCACGTGACACGGTTGATCTCGTCAGGGCGAATCTCGCGGGCGTTTTCGCCGATCCAGGGTTTGTCGACGAGTTCGCCGTCGTAGCGGTGCGGTCCGCCGAAGCGCACGTCGAGGATGCCGGCGAGCGCGGCCTCGGGCCAGCCGGCGTTGGGGCTGGTGTGGGCGTTGCCGTAACGCAGCGCGTTGCGCGCGCCGCGGGAGCTGCCGGCGACCAGGACCATGAGCAACGCGGTGAGGCGGGCGGGGATCCAGTTGGCGGCGTCGTCGAGCCGCGCGGCCGTCTTGCCGAACCATTCGAAGCGGGCGTCGCGATGGCCGATCATCGAGTCGAGGGTGTTGACCATCTTGTAGGCGAGCATGGCGGGCAGGCCGCCGACCGCGCACCAGAACAACGGGGCGACGGCGCCGTCGCTGAGGTTCTCGGCCATGGTCTCGAAAACGGCGGTGCGCACCTGCTGCGCGTCGAGCTCGCGCGTGTCGCGGCCGACGATGCGCGACAGCCGGCGGCGGCCCGCCTTGAGGCTTTGGTCAAGCGCGCGGAACACCGCGCGGCCCTCGGCGATCAGCGTGCGGTTGGCCAGACAGTAGAACACTCCGGCGACCTCAAGCGCGCGAGCGGCGAGCGGATGCAGCCGGGTGGCGACATCGAGGGCGAGAAACCCGATCAGGGCGGTGGCGGCGACCAGCAAAAGCGTAAACAGGGCGCCCTTGAGAAACCGGGCGCGGTTGGCGCCGTGGTTCAGTCGACGTTCGCCCGCAGCGATGGTTTTGCCGAACCACACGACGGGGTGCGGCAGCCATCGGGGATCGCCGAGCAGGAGGTCCATGGCGTATCCGAATCCCAGTGACGATACGATCATGCGAAGGCCTCCTTCAATGCCAGCGCGCCGACCAGCGCGCCGTCGGCGGAAGGGCCCTGCGTGGCGACACGAAACGCGCCGGGCCCGAGCCCGCGGAAATTGGCCGCGTCACGGATGAGAATGCCGTGCTCGCGGATGAGGCGGGCCTTGAGCTCGGTGGCGGTGCCGGCTCCGGCGGGCAGCTCACAGAGCAGAAAGGTGGTGGCGCTTGGGTGGACGTGCAGGTCGGCGCGTTGGCGGAGTCCGTCGGCGAGCCGGGCGGTGTCGGCGAGCATTTGCGTCAGCGGCAACGCGAGCTCCTTGGTGTGGTCGAGGCAGTAGGCGCCGGCGGCGAGGGCGAGCGCGTTGACCGACCACGGGGCGAGGTTGGCGGCGATGCGGGCGCGCAGCCGTGACGATGTGACCAGGTAACCGAGACGCAGGCCGGGCAGCCCGTGGGTCTTGGTCATCGAGTGAATCAGCACGAGGTTGTCACGGCTGGTGGCGTCAGTCGCACGGAGGGACGGGGTGGAGCAGAAATCGGCGTAGGCGAGGTCGACCACGAACAGGGTGCTCGGGTGACGGTCGATGAGCGCGAGCAGAGTCGCGCGGTCGAGCACGTCGCCGGTGGGGTTGTTGGGATTGCAGAGCCAGGTTAGGTCGGCGTTGGCAAAGTCCCATTGACCCCACGGGGTGAAGGTAAGCGAGTGCCGGTGGATGCGGGCGGCATCCTCGTATTCGGCGAAGGTGGGCGTGACCACACGGGAGGCGGCACCGGCCCAGGCATGAGCGATGAGGTGGATGCCGGCGACGGCGCCGTTGGTGACAATGATGTTGTCCGGCGCCACGCCGTGGTGATCGGCAAGACGGGCGGTGAGTGTCTCGGCGGCGACCTCGGGGTAGGTGCCGATGTCGCCGATGCGTGCGGCCAGAAACGCCCGCAGCGCGGCGGGTGCTCCGCCGGGGCGCACGTTGGAGCTGAAGTTGAGCCGGACCGCTCCCCCGTGTTTGTAGGCGTCGTCTCCGTGTCCGTGCAGCATGGCGTCAGAGGCCGACGTAGCGGCGGATGGAATCGAGGTCGAGGTGCGCGACGACGTGGTCGGCCATGGCGTCGTAAACGCGGCGGCGTTTTTCCATCCAAGTGCAGTCGGGCGTGACGTGGCCGTCGATCCCCGCGGCGGCGGTGAGCCGGCGGCGGGTCTCGGGGGCCTCGAACCAGCCGTGCTGGTAGGTGCCCCAGACGTGGCCGATGCGGTGGCCCTCGGGGCGCGGCGTGTTGCCGTCGAAGACGGTTTGCAGCGGCTCGCACGCGGCGGTCGCGACGGTTCGGCCCATGTGGATTTCGTAGGTGGTCCAGCGGCGGCCGTCGCACTCGGTGGTCACGGGGCGCACGATCTTCGGCGCCTCGAAGCGGGTGGCGACGGGCAGCAGACCGAGGCCGGGTTCGTCGCCGGCGTCGCCGGCCACGCCGTCCGGGTCGGAGAGGCGTTCGCCGAGGAGCTGGTAGCCGCCGCAGATGCCGATGACGGGGATGCCACGGCGGGCGGCGGCGGTGATGGCGGCGTCCATGCCGGTGGCGCGCAGCCAGCGCAGGTCGGCGAGGGTGTTCTTGGTGCCGGGGATGACGATGGCGCGGCAGCCGGCGAGCAGGGCGGGGTCGGCGATCCAGCGGCTGCGCACGCCGGTGTCGTCCCACCACGGCTGGCAGTCGGTGAGGTTGGCGGCGTGGGGCAGACGTATCCAGGCGATGGATTCACCGGAGCCGCGGTCCTCGTCACCGGCGGAGAGGCCGTCCTCCTCCTCGGGCTGGAGGTCGGGGCGGAAGGGCACGGTGCCGAGGATGGGGAACCCCGGCGCGTGCGGGGCGAGCCACTTGTTGGGATCGGGGAAAAGGGAGATGTCGCCGCGGAAGCGGTTGACGATGGCACCGAGCGAGCGGGCGCGGTCCTCGGGCGGAATGAGAGCCCAGGTGCCGGCGAGCTGGGCGTAGATGCCGCCGCGGTCGATGTCGCCGACCAGCACCCACCGTCCGTCGAGGTGACGGATGGGGCGGAGGTTGACCAGGTCGCGGTCCATGAGGTTGAGCTCCACGGGACTGCCGGCGCCCTCCATGATGAGCACGTCGCAGCGGGACTTCCAGCCGTCGAGGGTGTCGCGCACGACCTGCCAGTGACGCTCGAAGTCGCGGTAGTAATCGCGGCCGGCCTGATGGTGGAGGGCCTTGCCGAGCACGACGACCTGCGAGCCCATGGTGCCGCTGGGTTTGAGCAGGATGGGGTTCATCTCGACGCAGGGCTTGATGCCGCAGGCCTCGGCTTGCACGGCCTGCGCGCGGGCCATCTCGCCGCCGAGTGGAGTGACCCAGCCGTTGTTGGACATGTTCTGCGCCTTGAACGGCGCGACCCGCACGCCCTCGCGCCGCAGCCACGCGCAGAGCGCCGC
This sequence comes from Verrucomicrobiota bacterium, assembly GCA_030601755.1. GTDB lineage: Bacteria > Verrucomicrobiota > Verrucomicrobiia > Opitutales > Opitutaceae > JAUWBF01. The sequence continues at coordinate 65,673 of JAUWBF010000011.1, forward strand.
GGTCATCCACGTCTTGCCCGCGTTGGAGGAGGTGCCGAGGACGCCGAGTGCTTTCACGGGGACAGAAGGTTGCCCACGAAACACACGAAAAGACACGAAAGGGAGGTGTGTGTTTTGGCTATCATTAGGCAGATGAAACGCTCACCGGAATGGTGCAGGCCAAATGGCGTGCTACTCCAGAGTCCCGTCTTTGTTTCGTGTTATTTCGTGTGTTTAGTGGGCCGAAATCCGGTTCAGAACTCGACGCCGACCTGGGCCTTCACGCCGGTTTTGAAGGGGTGCTTGATCTCGGTCATCTCGGTGACGAGGTCGGCCAGTTCGATCAGCTCGGGCGGGGCGCCGCGGCCGGTGATGACGACGTGCTTGCCGGGGGCGCGGTTTTTGAGCGCGGCGATGACCTCGGCGGTCGGAAGATACTCGTAGTCGAGCACGACGTTGAGTTCGTCGAGGAGCACGAACTTCACCTCGGGGTCGTTGAGGGCGGCGACGGCGATGTTCCAGCCGGAGCGGGCGGCGGCGACATCCTTGGCGCGGTTCTGGGTGTCCCAGGTGAAGCCCTCGCCGCAGCGGTGCCAGCTGAGCAGCTCGCCCTTGAGGGCGCGGGCGATGGCGGCGTCACCGGATTTCACATACTGGACGACGACGCTGCGACGGCCGTGGCCGAGGTTGCGGGCGAGCATGCCGAAACCGGCGGTGCTCTTGCCCTTGCCGGGACCGGTGTTGACGATGATGAGGTCGCGCTTCTCCTGCGCGGCGGCCATGCGGGCCTTCATCTCGTCCTGAACTTCCTTCATGCGTTCGGTGTGGGCCTCCTCGGTGGGGAGGGTGTGATCGTCTTTGGTGGTCATGATAATTCGAGGGTGAGTCCGGGCGCCATGCGGGCGGTGACGCCGAAGACGTCGCGGAAAAGGGATTCGGTGAGGACGTCGTCGGGCGTGCCGTGGGCGACGAGGCGGCCGTCGCTCAGGACAACGACCTCGTCGAGGCAGTGGGCGAGGCGCAGGTCGTGGAGGGAGAGCAGCACGGTCGAGCCGGCGCGCTTGAGGCGGTCGGCATGCTTGAGGGTCTGGAGCGCGTGGCGCACGTCGAGCGCGGCGAGGGCCTCGTCCCAGACCTGGATCGGCGCGGCGGTGGCGAGCGCGCGGGCGAGCAGCACGCGATGGCGTTCGCCGCCGGAGAGGCGGTTGACGGGCCGGTGCGCGAGCGGGCGCAGGTCCATGAGGTCGAGCGCCGCGTCCACGCCGGCACCGTCGTCGCCGTGGGCGTAGCGCCCCTGGGCGACGACCGAGCGGACGGTGAAACCGAATTCGAAGCGGGCCTCCTGCGGCACCCAGGCGAGTTGACGGCCGCGGTCATAGACCGGGATGTCGGCCAGCGGGCGTCCGTTCCAGGCGATTTCGCCAGCGGCCGGCAGCAGGCCGCACAGCGCCTGGAGCAGCGTGGACTTGCCCGAGCCGTTGGGGCCGATCACGCCGACGAGGCGGCCGGGGCCGAGGTCGAGCGAGACGTCGTGGAGGCGGCCGGAAACGGAGACGGTCCGGAGACTGACGGCGGGCGTGTTCATCGGCTGCTCCTCCGCAAGAGCCACAGAAAAAACGGTCCGCCGACCAGCGAGGTGACGATGCCGAGCCGGAGGTTGCCGGCGCAGCGACCGATGAGATCGCAGGCGAGCACGAAGGTGGCGCCGCCGAACAGCGACAGGGGAACGAGGCGCTTGTGCTCGGGTCCGACGATCAGACGCAGCAGGTGGGGCACGATGAGGCCGACGAAACCGACGGTGCCGGCGACCGCGGTGGCGAGGGCGGAGAGCACAGTGGCCAAGGCCAGCATGCGGCGGCGCACCGAGCGGACGTTGACGCCGAGGCTCTGGGCCTCGGTGGCGCCGAGACTGAGCAGGTCCATGGGGCGGCCGAGCGGCCAGAGCAGCACGGCGCCGAGCAGGATGGGCGAGGCGATCCAGACATGTTCCCACGTGCGATCCTCGAGGCCGCCCATGAGCCAGAAGATGATCTGGGCGTTGCGCTCGTAGGTGAGCGTGAAGTTGGAGAGCACGTAGCTGGTGACGGCGCCGAGCAGGGCGTTGAGCGCGACGCCGGCGAGCAGGAGGCGCTCGGTGCTGGCGCCGCTGCGGGCGAGGATGATGACCGCGCCGGTGGCGACGCAGGCGCCCACGATGGCCATGATCGGCACGGTGAGGATGGACTGGGCGGCCCAGCCCATGCCGATGGCGACGACCGCGCCGGCCGCGCCGCCGCTGCTGACGCCGAGCAGGCCGGGGCTGGCGAGGCTGTTGCGGAAATACGCCTGCATGACGAGGCCGCCGGAGGCGAGGGCGCCGCCGATCAGGCAGGCAACGAGCATGCGGGGCAGGCGTATTTGATAAAGTATGACGGAGGCGAGCTCGTCATGGTGCCAGAGCCCCGACCAGATGCGGGCGGGATTGAGCCAGAGGTCGCCGACGCCGAGCGACAGCACCATGAAAACGAGCCAGCCGGCCATGGTGACCGGCAGGGCGAGGCGTCCGACTGTGTCGCGCGGGCTCATTGAGCGAACACCTCGGGGTGCAGCGCGCGGGCGAGCATCTCGTAGCCCTCGATCCGGTGGTGCGAGACGCTGCTGAGCATGTAGGGCTCGATGCGGGCGATGCGGCGTTTGCGCACGGCCTCCATGTATTGGTAGGGCGGGAGCTTGAGGTAGGGGGCGATGGCGGCCTCGTCGGTCGGGCCGTCGACGACGACCTTGTCGATGGGCCAGGTGAGCATCTTTTCGTTGGGCGGGGGCTGGTGGCCCACGAGTCCGCCGAGGGTCTTGGCGAGGTTGATGGCGCCGGCGTGCTCGCACATGTCGTCGAAGGTGGTGTCGGCGCCGCCGACCACGCCGTAGGTGGAGGGCGCGATGACGCGGACGGGTTGCACGCCCTTCAGCCTGTCCTCGAGTGCCGCGATACGCGCGGTGCAGTCGGCGATGATGGACTCGGCGCGGGCGGGGGCGTCGCCGCCGAGCGCGGCCGCGATGATGCGGAGGTTGGCGTAGGCGTCCTCGATGGAGTGGTAGCGCGTGAGGATGATTACCTGAACGCCGGTGCGCCGGACCTGCTCGACCAGTTCGATGCGGCTGTAGTCGGCGGCGAGGAGCAGGGTGGGGCGGTATTTGAGAATGGTCTCGGCGTCGCCGCGGTCGAGGACCGGGTAGGCCTCCGCCTGCTTGGCAACGGCGGAGAACTCGGGCTGGCGGGCGAGGTGGCTGAGGCAGGCGACCTGCGCGGGGTCGGCGAGGGCGAGCAGCAGTTCGTCGGTGCCGACGGCCTGGGAAACAACGCGCACCGCCGCCTCCTGCGCGTCGCACAGGGGCGGCGCGAACAGAAGGACCGCGAGCAGCGGCAGGAGGCGGCGGAGGCGTTTCATGCGGATGGTGTCAGTTCAGGCGGATTGCTCAGAAATGCCACACCACAGTTCCGTATGCGGCGAGGGGCAGCGACGGGTAGTTGCGGACCTCTTGATATTCCTCGTCGAGGAGGTTCTCCACGCGGAACTTCACGGTGATGTCCTTGGTGACCTGATACTGGGTGAAGAGGCGCACGGTGGTGTAGTCCTCGACGCGCACGGG
>JAUWBF010000074.1 GCA_030601755.1 Verrucomicrobiota bacterium
CCGAGGCCGCCGCCGCCGAGGCCGCCCGCCAGCGCGCCGCCGCCGCCGAGGAAGCCGCCCGCCTCGCCGCCGAGCAGGACGCCGCCCGCAAGGCCGCCGCCGAGCAGGAACGCCTCGCCAAGGAGAAGGCCGCCCGCGATGCCGAGCTCGCCCGCCTCGCCGCGGAACGCGAGGCCGAGGCCGCCAAGGCCGCCGCCGAGCGCGAGGCCGCCCTCGCCAAACTCGCCGCCGCCGAAAAGGCCCGCCAGGAGGAGGCCGATCGCGAGGCCGCCCGCCTCGCCGCCCTCAAAGCTCAGGAAGAGCGCGACGCCGCCCTCGCCGCGGCCGCCGCCGAGCGCAACGTCGAGCTGCTCGACCGCACCATCTTCACGCCCGACTACAAGCGCCGCTCGCACTACTACATCGACATCTTCATGGAGAACGCGCGCCGCCTCGACGGCACCGTCGCCCCCACCCCGACGCCCGCGAACTGATGCGTCCTTAGGAAAATCGTGGCTCCTCGCGCGGAGCCACCCAACCGACCCCCGACCGCTCACGCCGCACGCGCGGCGGCGGTCCGGACCTCAAAAGCCCTCGATGCTCTCGGGGGCTTTTTGCTGTTGTTCGAGGCGCTTGCGTTCCTGATCGGCCGCGTCGAACGCGTCCTGCTCCTTCTTTCGCTCGACCAGCATCTTGTCGAAGCGCGTCAGATAGATCAGCAACCAGTTGCCCTGCACCTTGGCGCGCAACCCATCCTCGCCCAGTTCGTAGTCGTAGCCGATCACCGTGTCGGTCGCCTTGTCCTTTTCGACCTTTTGCCAAGTCTGCGCGCCGCGGTTGAGGGTCAGCAGGGCGTTGGTCTCGAATTCGCTGAGCGGCTGCCCCACCCGGCGGTAGGCCTCCAGCACCGAGCGATCCTTCCAGTAGTAAACATGCACGCGCCAGCCGTCGTCGTTGCTCAGCTGCCGCCGCAGCGCGGATTTCCAGTAAACCATCTCGCGCAAGTCCGGCGGCAGGTAGCGGGCGAACGCCGTGGTGGGCAGGTCGCGCTGGTATTGATTGAGTTCGCGCTCATTCATCCCCCGCGGAGAAAAATACCGCCCCACGTCGGGTCGCAGGATGCGGCCGTCCATTTGTTGCGGAGTGTCGCCGATGCGCGCGACGGCACTCAAGACAGGCAGACAAAACAGGCTCGCCGCCAACAGCGGACGCGTCAGGGTCTTCAGGGGCATGGGATCGACCAATGTGAAATCCCCCACCCCGGCGCCATCCTAAACCTCTGGCAGGGACGCTGAAAATTGCCCCAAAATCTCCTTGCATGCCGGCGGCCAAACCGGTGTTGTCTTTCTTTTTATTTATGAAAGCGACCATCAAAACCCAAGGACAGCAGTTCGCTGTTTCCGAAGGCGACATTCTCATCGTCAACCGCTATCCGAACACGGAAGCCGGCTCCACCGTCGAGATCACCGACGTGCTCTCCAGCGGCGAAGGCGCGTCCTTCAAGGTCGGCACCCCCACCCTCAGCGGCGCCAAGGTGACCGCCAAGATCCTCGAGAACAAGCGCGGCGACAAGGTCATCGTGTTCAAGAAGCACAAGCGCAAGGGCTACGAGCGCAAGCGCGGCCACCGCCAGGAGCTGTCCGTCATCAAAATCGAGACCATCTCGGCCTAATCAATTTAACCAAGGAGATCATCAGTCATGGCCCATAAAAAAGGTGCAGGTTCAACCTCCAACGGACGCGAGAGCCATTCCAAGCGTCTCGGCGTCAAGAAATTCGGCGGCCAGAAGGTCATCGCCGGCAACATCATCGTGCGTCAGCGCGGCACCAAGCTCCACCCCGGCGCCAACGTCGGCGTCGGTCGGGACTGGACCCTCTTCGCGCTCAAGGACGGCGTCGTTTCCTTCGACAAGCCGCACCGCCGCGTGAACGTCGTCGCTTCCTGAGCGACCGACCGCAGACTCGCTTTCAATCAGCGCCGGGCCTCACCGCCCGGCGCTTTTTTGTTTTGCGCCCGCCGCTCCCCGGCGCGCTCATACCACATCCCCACCATGAGTGATCGTCTCGCCGAACTGCTCAGGCAGAAAAAACTGCTGCAGGAACACCTCAACTGGCTCGATCAGGAGATCGCGCAGACCGCCACCGCCGCCCTGAAGGGCCCCGCCGCCACGCCCGCCCCGATCGCCGGCACGACGCCTGACGCGGCCTCCACGCCGGCGGCACCCCCGACTGCCGTGACGGCGACAACCGGCGCGCCGACCCGCCCCACTCCGCCTCCGGGCGTCAGGATTTCCTCCGAACCACCGCCGGTGATCGCGCCGGTCGTCGCCGAGACCACGCCCGCCGACGAAGCGCCGACCGCCCAGGCGGCGGCGACCGCCGAGCCTCCGGCCAACGCCGCGGCCATGCGCATGGCCGACGAGATCATCGCCCGCTACCAGCAGGAGGACGCGATCCGCCCCGACGACACCAAGCGCGGCTGCCTGCTGCTGGCCGGCATCGTGATGCTGCTCATGGCCACCGCCTTCCTAGTCTCGTGGTGGTTCTTCTACCGCAGCCATCAATGAGCGGCGGAAGGCCTTAAAAGGGAAACGGACATTCCTGTCCGTTTGGAACGCGCCACCTGAACGGACAAGAATGTCTGTTCTCCCTGCCGCCGCGCTTCAGGCCCGCGGGTGCGCCTGGTCGTAGATCGCCCGCAGGCGCGCCACGCTCACGTGCGTGTAGATCTGCGTCGTGGCGAGGTTGGCGTGGCCGAGCAACTCCTGCACGAGGCGCAGGTCGGCCCCGGCGTTGAGCAGGTGGGTGGCGTAGCTGTGTCGCAACTTGTGCGGCGTCAGGTCGAGCGGCAGGCCGGCCAGCGCAAGGTAACGCTTGAGCAACAGCTGCACCTGGCGCACCGGCAGGCGTTCGCCGGCGGCGTTGACCAGCACGGGCGCCACGGCGGAGGCGTCGCCGGCGTATCCATCTTTCCACTTCACCAGCAGCGCGGTGGCCACGCGGCCGAGCGGACACAGGCGCTCCTTGTTGCCCTTGCCGAGCACGCGGGCCACGCCGGCCGACAGGTTGATCGCGCCGAAGTTGAGCGCCACCAGTTCGCTCACGCGCAGGCCCCCGCCGTAGAGCAGCTCCATCACGAGCCGGTCGCGCAACGCGGTGCGGGCGTCGATGGATTCGTTGGCCAGCAGCTTCTCCGGGCCGGCCAGCAGGAGCTTCATCTGCGACTCGGTCAAAAACTTCGGCAGGAGTTTTTCGAGCTTCGGCAGCGGCACGCCGAGGAAGGGGTTGCGCGCGACGCGTTCGCGCCGGAGCCAGTATTTGAAAAACGCCCGCAGCCCGGAGACGTGATTGTGCAACGTGCGCCGGTCGAAGCGCCGCTGCGCCTCGATCACAAAGTCGCGCAGGTCGCGCGGCCCCAGCGCGTCGAAGCCGCGTCCCCACAAGCCGGACGCCTTCAGCCAGCGGTAAAAATCATCGAAGGCCTGCCGGTAGTTGCGCAGCGTGTAGCGCGAGTAGCGCCGCTCCTTCGCGAGGAAGTCCTCAAACGGTTCCCACCACTCGGCCAGCACGGCGTCGGGCGGTGGCGGCAGGGGGTTGGCGGCGGGCATGGTAAAACGAGGTTAAACCTTGGCCACAAAGGCACAAAAAGCGCAGAAGTCGGAGAGACTGATTTTGCGTCTTTTGTGCCTTCTGTGGCCAAAAAAAATCAGGTGGTGGCTCCGGCCTTGGCCTCGACCTCGCGCATGACGCGGTCGGTCTCGATGCGCAGGGCGTCCTCGGGCGCGAGTCCGCGTCGGCGGCAGGCGGCGGTGATCTCGAAGAGCAGTTTGCCGAGCGTGGCCTCGTCGAGCTGGTCGGCGCGCGCGGCGACGGCGGCGGTGTCAACGATGCCGTCGACCAGCAGGTTCTTTTTCTCGATCTGCTTCCACACGGCCTCGGCATACATGAGCGCGGGCAGGCGCGGCGGCAGTTCCTTGAAGAGGCCGGACTGGGCGGGGCCGTTCTTTTTCTCGGCGGCCTTGATCTCCTCCCACTTCACGACGACGTCGGCGGCGGTGCCGAGCTTGGCGTGTTCGCCGAAGACATGCGGGTGGCGGCGGACGAGCTTTTCGTTGGCCTCGGCGGCGACGTCCTCGAGGTTGAAGTGGCCCTCCTCCTCGGCGATCTGGGCGTGGAAGACGACCTGCATGAGCACGTCGCCGAGTTCCTCGCGCATGTGGGGACGGTCGAGGCGGTCGATGGTGTCGAGCAGTTCGCTGACCTCGTCGATCAGGCAGCGGGTCAGGCTGGCGTGGGTCTGTTCCTGATCCCAAGGGCAGCCCCCGGGGGCGCGCAGGGCGGCGATGGTGCGGCGGAGGTCGGCGATGGCGCTCATGGGTTCGCAACGTGCCCGCGGAATCCCTCGAACACACGGAAATTTTTCGGCTTTGTCTTCCGAGTCTTCCCCGTGTTCCGTGGGCGGATAATGTCCGACAAACTGACCGAGATCATGGCTTGGAAACGTCAAGAGGTGGCCCCGCGCCAGCGCGACGTTTCGCTGGAGGAGCTGGCCGAGCTGAACCGCGCCCTGCCCCGCCCGCCGTCATTCGCCAAGGCCCTGCGCCGCCCCGACTGCACGCTCGCGGTCATCTCGGAGATCAAGCGCCGCTCGCCGTCCGCCGGTGACATCAAGGCCGGCGCCTCCGCGCTGGAGCAGGCCAAGCGTTATCAGGCGGCCGGTGCCGACGCGCTGTCGGTGCTGACCGACCAGAAGTATTTCGGCGGAACGCTGGCCGACCTCGAGGAGGTCACCGCGCATTTCAAGGCCGTGGCTCCCGCCCGCCCCTGCATCCGCAAGGACTTCATGGTGCACCCGATCCAGGTGCGCGAGGCTCGCGAGGCCGGCGCGAGCGCGATTCTCATCATCGTGCGCGCGCTGAACGACGACGACATCGCCCTGCTGCACGACTCGGCCAAGGCCGCCGGCCTCGACGCGCTGTTCGAGATCCACAACGAGAGCGAGCTGGAGCGCGCGCTCGCCCACGACGCGACGATCATCGGCGTCAACAACCGCGACCTCTCCGTCTTCACCACCGACCTCGGGCTGAGCGAGAAGCTCATCCCGATGTTCCCGCGCCACGTCACCGCGGTCAGCGAGAGCGGCATTCACACCGCCGCCGACGCCGCCCGCGCCAAGGCCTGCGGCGCGCACGCGATCCTTTGCGGCGAGGCGCTGATGCGCGCGCCCGACACCGCCGCGTTGATGGCGAGCTTTCGCTGAGCCATGAGCAAGCTGGACTCCTTCACGTCGTTTTATCGGTTGGCCAACTCACTGGTCGACGATGTCGCGGACTCAACACCGGTTCCCGTCGGCACCGCCCCGACCGGCGGCGGCAGCGTTGCCAGCGCCCGCCTGACCGAAATCGAGTTCAAGCTCGAGCGCCTCTCGCTGATCACCCACTCGCTGTGGGAACTGCTCAAGGAGCGCCACGGTTACACCGACGAGGAGCTCAACGACTGGATCAACCTCACCGACCTGAAGGACGGCCGGCTCGACGGTCGCTACAAGGCCAACACGCCGCCGCTCAACTGCCCCAAATGCGGGCGCGTCGTCGGTCGCACGCAGGCGCGCTGCATCTACTGCGGCGGCGTCGCGTCGCCAACGCAGCCGTTCGACCGCGTCGGCTGAGTTCCCTCGGCCGGGCCGGTCGGGATCCCACATACACGAAAAAGGCGACCCACGCGGAGCCGCCTTTGCTTTGAAAAAATGGTCGCGCCGCCCTCAGGCCGCGGGCGTCTTCGCCGCAGGTTGTTTGTCGACGGTGAACAGATGCACGTCGCGCTGCGGGAAGGGAATGCTGCAGCCGGCGGCCTCGAGTTCGGTCTTCACGGTCTCGTTGAGGAAGAACTTCACCTGCAGGAAGTCGGGGGCGTTGACCCACGCCCAGCAGACGATGTCGACACTGCTCTCGTTGAGGGTCATCACACCGACGATGGGCGCGGGGTCCTTGAGAATGCGTTCGTCGGAGTTGAGCACCTTCCAGATGGTCTCCTTGGCGACCTTGAGATCGTCGCCGTAGCTCACGCCGAAGGTGATGTCGACGCGGCGCTTGTCCTTGGCGGAGAAGTTGGTGATCACGCCGCTGTTGATCTGCGAGTTCGGCACGATCACCGCGAGGTTGTCGGGCGTGCGCATGATCGTGTGGAAGATGCTGATCTCCTCGACGATGCCCTTGGTGCCGCCGGCCTCGATGAAGTTGCCGACCTTGAAGGGGCGAAAAATGATGATCATGACGCCCGCCGCGAAGTTCGACAGTGAGCCCTGCATCGCGAGGCCGATGGCCAAACCGGCGGCGCCGATGATGGCGACCAGCGAGGTGGTCTTGACGCCGAGTTTGTCCAGCGCGGCGAGGATGACGACCACCAGCATGAGCACGTAGCCGATGCGCGAGATGAACAGGCCGAGGGTGTGGTCGACCTTGCCCCTGTCGAGGGCGCCGAGGAGCAGGTTGCTGAGCTTCTTGGCCAACCATTTTCCGATGAAGAAAATGATCAGCGCGAGGACCAGATTGAGCGCGAATTCGCGTCCGTTGGTCTGCAACCAGACGATGGTGGAGTCGATGAACGACTGAAGCGTGGAGGTTTCTTCCGGCATAACGCCGACCACCGTGCCGGGTAACGCCGCGGGGTCAACGCATTGGGCGCGTTCGCCCCGGCAGGCCGGTTGACGTCCGCGCGCGGGACCGTTGAGCTGGGCCGGTCACATGCCGCTCTCCCCCTCCGCCACCCGCGACCTGCTCGCGCGCCTCTCGCACCAACCCAAGCGTTTTCTCGGGCAAAACTTCCTGGTCGACGGCAACATCGTGCGCAAATCCCTGGAGCTGGCCGGCGTCTCGCCCGGCGACCGCGTGGTCGAGGTCGGCCCCGGCCTAGGCACGCTCACCTCCGCCCTGCTCGAGGCCGGCGCAGAGGTCTTCGCGGTTGAGCGCGACGCCAATCTCCACGCCTACCTCGCCGCCGAGCTGGCTCCCCGTTTCCCGGACACGCTGCACCTTCTGGAGGGCGATGCGGTCGAGTCGCCGCGCGCCGCGCTGCCGGACGACGGCGGCGACTTCAAGATCGTCGCCAACCTGCCCTACGCGATCTCCACGCCGTGGATGGACGCCATCCTCGAGGGCCCCCTGCCCTCGCGCCTCGTGCTCATGTTGCAACTCGAGGCCGCCGCCCGCTACGGCGCGAAGCCCGGCACCAAGCAGTTCGGCGCGATCTCGATCTTCCTGCAATCCGCCTACGACCTCGCCCCCGGCCACAAGGTCGCCGCGGCCTGCTTTCACCCGCGACCCGACGTCGAGTCCTACCTGCTCAACCTCGTGCGCAAACCCGAGCCCTTCGTCTTCGCCCCCGCGGCCAAGGCCGCCGTGCGCGCCTGCTTCCAACAACGCCGCAAACAGGTCGGCTCGCTCCTGCGCGGCCTGCTGCCGGACAACGGCACCGCCTGGATCGCGGAGCTGGAGGCCGCCGGCCTCGGCGCTGGCGCCCGCGCCGAGCAGATCCCGGTCGCGCTCTGGCAAAAACTCGATTCCCTGCTTCGCACCTCATGAGCCTCGAATCCGTCCTCACGTTGCTCCTCGTCGGTCTGGCCGCCGGCTGGCTGAGCGGCCTGCTCACCAAGCGCAAGGGCTTCGGCCTGGCCGGCAACCTCATCGTCGGCGTGCTCGGCGCGCTGCTCGGCGGCGCGTTGTTCCGCGTCCTCGGGCTGGCCACGGTCAACTTGCTCGGACAACTCATCGCCGCGCTCGTCGGCTCGCTCGTGCTGCTGTTCCTGCTGCGCTTCGTAAAGCGCTGATTTCACCAGCCCGACATCCGTCCGCGACGGCCGATTTTGCGGCTTGTCAGGACCCCGCCGCCCGCAAACCTCACCTCCTTATGGTCATCAAACCCAAAGTCCGCGGATTTGTCTGCATCACCGCCCACCCCGAAGGCTGCGCCGCCCACGTGCGCGAGCAGATCGACTACGTGAAGAGCAAGGGCTCCCTCGCCAACGGTCCCAAGAAGGTCCTCGTGATCGGCGCCTCCACCGGCTACGGCCTGGCTTCGCGCATCGCCGCCGCCTACGGCTCCGGCGCGGCCACCATCGGCGTCTTCTTCGAGCGTCCCGCCGAGGACGACAAACTCGGCACCGCCGGCTGGTATAACACCGCCGCCTTCACCAAGCAGGCCAAGGCCGACGGCCTCTACGCCCGCAACTTCAACGGCGACGCCTTCTCCGACCAGCTCAAGGCCGACGTCATCGCCGCCGTCAAGGCCGACCTCGGCCAAGTCGACCTCATCGTCTACTCGCTCGCCTCCCCGCGCCGCACCCATCCCAAGACCGGCGTCGTCTACAAGTCCTGCCTCAAGCCCGTCGGCCAGTCCTACACCAACAAGACCGTCGACACCGACAAGGGCGTCGTCAGCGACATCACCATCGAGCCCGCCAACGAGGCCGAGATCGCCGAAACCCAGGCCGTCATGGGCGGCGAGGACTGGGAAATGTGGATCGACGCCCTCGAGGCCGCCGGCTGCATCGCCCCCGGCGCCACCTCCGTGGCCTACTCCTACATCGGCCCCGAGGTCACCTGGCCTATCTACAAGAACGGCACCATCGGTCTCGCCAAGAACGACCTCGAGCGCGCCGCCAAGAAGATCAACGCCCAGCTCAAGACCCTTGGTTACGGCCGCGCCTTCATCTCGGTCAACAAGGCCCTCGTCACCCAGGCCTCGTCCGCCATCCCCGTCGTGCCCCTCTACATCTCGATCCTCTACAAGATCATGAAGGCCAAGGGCACCCACGAGGGCTGCATCGAGCAGATCGACCGCCTCTACCGCACCCAGATGTATGGCGGCACCGGCCTCGAGTTCGACGACGCCGGCCGCGTGCGCATCGACGACTGGGAAATGGCCGCCGACGTGCAGGCCGCCGTCAAGGAGGTCTGGCCCCAGGTCAACACCGGGAACCTCGCCGAGCTGACCGACATGGCCGGCTACCGCAGCGAGTTCCTCAAGCTCTTCGGCTTCGGCCTGGACGGCATCGACTACGAGGCCGACACCAACCCCAACGTCCCCCTCGGCGGCTGATCCACGCACGCCCCAGGCATCGTTTTTCCAAAGCCCGCCCGGCCCCGCGCCCGGCGGGCTTTTTTGCAGCAAGACAAGTAGCGCAGGCTTCCAGCCTGCCGTCACATTCCGGGGGCAGGCAGGATGCCTGCGCTACTGTCCCCTAGAACGGGAACCCGATCGAGAAGTGCAGCGTGCCGGACGGATCGCCGGGACGCGGGTTGAGGTTGCGGCCGTATTCGACGCGCAGCGGGCCGATCAGGGTGTTGTAGCGCAGGCCGAGGCCGACGCTGTGCAGCGCCTCGTCGAACGGGTATTCGCGCAGGTTCTCCGCCATGCCGAGGCCGTCCCAGAACGCCACCAGCGACCAGCGCCGCGTCAGCGCCTGCTCGATCTCGACGTTGACCAGCACAAAGGTCTCCGCACCCACGAAGCGGCCATCAGCGCCGCGCGGCGAGGCCTCGCCGTCCTGGTATCCGCGGATGCTGCTCTCGCCGCCCGGATAAAAACGCTTGTTGACCGGCGCGTCACCGTCGAAGCCCAGCGTCACCACGCCGTTGTGCTGCGCGCCGACATGCAGCCAGCGCCCCGCGCCGATCTCCCGGTGCCACGAGGCGCCCAGTTGCCAGCGCTGGTAGTCGACCTCGCCGCCGAACAGCCGGTCGGCCAACTCCAACTGGCCGAACCAGCGCCAGCCCGCGTGCGGTTGCAGCGGATGGTCGCGCCGGTCCTGCGACAGGCCGAAGTTCAGGCTCGCCACTCGCACCGTCTCGTCGTCGGTCGTGCGCGTGGTCAGTTCGTTGTCCGCGTTGGTCAACGACTCGTAGCTGTAGCCCGCCGTCGCCTCCAGACCCCAGCGGCGCAACTGCCGCCGCGCCGTCAGTTCGCCGCCCAGCTCCTCGCGGGTGAACGCCTGCTCCTCGCGCCGCAGCCCGTAGGCGCGCGCCGAGCCGTCGAACGCCTCGCCGAACAGACCCGGCACCGAGTAGGTGTAATCGCCCTGCGTGCTCTTGAACGACTGGATGAACTCCGTCCGGCTGTGATGCGCCCGCCCCCACAGGTTGGTCTGCGTCAACTCCACGCCGCCGCGGAGCTGCTCGTAACTGCCGTAGCCAAACAACAGCCGCGCATCCACCCGCGGCGCCTCCTTCAGCGAAAACACCACGTCGCGCACCTCCGCGCCTTCCGGACCATACTCGAGGTCGACCTGCGAAAACACCCCCAGCCGCCCGAGCCTGGCCCGCGCGCGATCCAGCGCCGGCGGGTCCAGCGGCTCGCCGGAGTCGACCCGCGCGCGCCGCCGCAACAACTCCTCGTCGGTGACCACGTTGCCCTCGAAACGCACCTCGCCCACCTCGACCGCAGGCCCCGACTCGACCGTCACCCCGGGCGTCACCAGCCGGCGGTTTTGCACCGGCGCTTCGACCTTCGGGGTGACCTTCACCCGCACGTCCGCGTAACCCAGCCGATGGTGCTCGCGGCGAACCTTATCGGCGAGTTCTCGCGCCACCGCGTCGGACCACGGCCGCCCCTCCCACTCGGCCCGCTCGGGCAACGGCACGCCCTCGCCAAATCCCGTCGTCGTCAACGCCGTCACCACCCACTTCGGTCCCTCGTCGACCGACACCCGCACCGCCACGTCGCCGCTCTCGTGGTCGATCGACAAGACCTCCGCGTTCACCACGGCCTGCGCGCGGCCCTGCGACCACAGCTCGGCCTGCAGGGCCGACTCGGAACGGCGCAGCCGATCCGGCGTGTAGGCGCGCTCCTCGGCGCCGGCCAGCGGCAGCATGCGGCCCGGTTGGAAATACGTGCGCGCCGTGTCCTCGTCGACCGATTGCAGCCCGGCGAACTCCACCGACTTCAACCGGTAGTGCACGCCCGGCTCGGCCTCAAAACGCACCGCCGCCGCCGAGGTCGGCCGCGGCAGCAACGTGTCCAGCGACTCGTCGAAGACATACCCGCGCGCCTCGCCGCCGCCCTCGGGCGTGATCGACGCGCGCACCGTCGGCCGCAGGTAGCCGCGCGACTCCAGGTCGGCGATCAGCACGAACGCCATGTCCTCCACCGCCACCGCGTCCAGCGCCTGCTCGCGCGCCTCCTCGTGCAGGCGCTCGAGCGACTGGCGCATCTCACGGTTGCGCCACCAGCCGAAGCCGGACACCGAGACCTCCGCGGCGTCGGCCGTGAGCGTCGCCACCGCGGCCAGCACCAGTGCGATGCGCACTCCCTGTTCAGCGCGAGGCATCGTCGGCCTCCTCTTTTTCCCGCGGCGGCTCGGACGTGTAGAAACGCCACTTCACTCCCGCGTTGTAGTCGTCGAACTCGCTGTATTCACCGGTCAATGACCAGTCGTCCGTCAGCTCGTAGTTCACGTCGTAGGTCTCGCGTCCCTGCCGCGAGATGCGCTCGCCCACGTTGATCGTCAGCCGGTCGCTCGCGCCCGAACGAACGCCGAACGTGTCCAGCAACGACTGCCCGAGGTAAGCGCCCACCCGCACCGCCCGCTGGCTCGTGGTGAAGGTGATCTCGTTAGACGGCGTCTCGCCCGCCATCACCATCAGCAACACCTGCTCCGATGACAGCGGCGGCGTCGACGAAAACGTCAGCTCGGGCGACGAGGCCGCGCCCGACAACTCCATGCGCAGCGCGTAGCCGTAGCTGCGCCCCGTGGCCGCCAATCGCAGGCGCGGCTGCGACGGGTCGCTCGCCGGGATGTAGACCATGCCCTGCTCCATCGTGAAGCTGGCGAAGGGCAACCGCACCACGCCCTCCTCGACCGGCGCCTCGCCGACCAGCAGCGGTTCGCCCAGCGTGCCGCCCAGGCGAAAACGCGCCGACATCACGCCGTTGAACAGCGGCGTGCGCACCCGCAGGAAACGTTCGCCGCGCAGCGCCACGTCGAGCGCCCACTCGTCGAGCGGCTCCACGTCCACCGAGAAATACGGCGGCCGCCTCGCCGGTCCGCGCGGCCCGCCCCCGCCCGGCAGCAACGACCGCAGATCCGCCAGCAACAGGCTGTCGCGCAGCCCCACCGTGCCGCCCACCGTCACGCGCCCCGTCGCCGCGTCGGTGTTCGCCGCGAGGTCGAGATCGGCGCGCACCAGCACGCCCGAGCGCCGCACCAGCGGCAGGCCCTTGCCTTTCAACGTCAGGCTCGGCGCGGGATTGCGCCAGTCGCTCAGGTCCAGCGAACCGGCCAGCGCGACGGGTTGACCGCCCACGCGCGCGCTGACGTTGGCCAGTTCCACCGCGCGGTCGCGCAGGCGGATGTCGGCGTTGACGTCGCCCAGCACGCCGAGCGGTCCGAGCGGGCGCGACGCCGCGTCGGTGAGTTTCAGAAAACCGTCCCAACCGCCGCCCTCGCGCAACGCCAGCTCCAGTTGCAGGCGGCCGGTCGGCGCGAGCACCTGCGGCATGAACCGCGCCAGCGCCGCCACCTCCGCGTCGGGGATTTGCAACCGCAACGTGCCCCCCGCCTCCGCCAGCCGCGCGGGCTCCGCGAGCAACGCCGGCCAGCGATCCGGCGGTGCCTTCAGACCGCCCTCGGCGACCACGCGTTGACCTGCCACCTCGGCCGTCAACCGCTCCAGAAACAGACCGTCCGCCCCTCCGCGCAGCCGCCCGCGCAGATCGCTCAGCTCCGGCAACGTCCGCGGCCAGCGCGCCGGATCCGCCGCCACGCGCGCCACCGACAGATCCGCGTGCCCCTCGGGCTGGCGCCAGGTGCCACCCACCTGCACGTCGATCGACGGATTCTCCAACGTCAGGCCGCTCAGCCCGGCCAGCCACGCCCAAAACCGCGCCGCCGGATCGGTGCTCGCCGTGAGCCGCAGCTCGCCGTCCGGCAACCAATCGAAACGCCGCTCCGCCGCCGGCCGGATCACCAGCGGCAGACGCCCCTGCGCCACGGCCACGGGCCGGTCACCCGTGCCGACGTTCAGCGTGTGCAACAACAGCCCGTCCACGTCGCTCGCCAGATCGAGGTCGGCCGTCGCGGTCTGAGTCTCTCCGAGCGGCGAACGCAC
This sequence comes from Verrucomicrobiota bacterium, assembly GCA_030601755.1. Lineage (GTDB taxonomy): Bacteria > Verrucomicrobiota > Verrucomicrobiia > Opitutales > Opitutaceae > JAUWBF01. Next base: position 13,082 of record JAUWBF010000074.1, read on the forward strand.
CCGCGCCTGCAACGTCGCGACCAAGGGCCCTTCCGCCCACGCGCCCTGCACGGCCAGCCGCTCCAACGTCACCGTCGGCACCCGCCCCGTGAGCCACGGCCGCAGCCAGTCCGTGCGCACCGACCCGGCCTCCGCCGAAAACCCCGCCGCGTCGCCCGCGGCGCGCAACGTGCCCGCCGCACCCTCCAGCGCGAGATTCGCGATCCGCGGCGTCGGCGCCCAGCGCACGCGCGCCGGCTCCGTCAACCGCCACTGCAACGTGTCGCCCTCGGACAACCGCAGCTCCGCCAGATCGAGCGACTCGCGATCCACCGCGCCGCTCGCGGTGAGTTCGCCCCCCTCGACACGCGCGGCCAGCCGCAGCTCGCTCGCCGCCAGCCCGCGCCCGCGCCACTCCGCCCGGCCGTCGACCGGCCGGACGCCGTCGACCCGCAGGTCTTTAAAAACCACCTCGCCGCCATGCGCCAACTCCGGCCAGGCACCCTGCGCGGTCGCCGTCAGCCCGACCTCGCCAAGCCTCACGCCCTCGGGCAGCCACGGGCCGTAGGTCGTGGCCGTGAGCCGGCCCTCGATCTTGCCCTCCGACAGCGTGCTCGCCGCCAGGTCGTAGCGACCCGAGGCCACCAGCCGTTCGTCGCCGGGCAACGTGATCCGCGCCTCCTCCACCACCAGTTCCGGCCAGCGCAGGCGGGCATCCGTCTCCATTTTTTCGATACGCCAGCCGCGCGCCTCCACGCCGTCGGCCGAGAGCCGCGCGTCCACCTCCGGCCAATCCTGCGCCCCCGGCCGCACGAGCATGAGTCCGCCCACCGTGCCGCGCGCGCCCAGCCCGGCCAGCGCCGCCAGATCGGCCTGCAACGAAAACCGCGACTCGCCCGACAACAACCGCCCGGCGGTGCTCACCCGCACCGGTTCGTCAAGGATGGCCGTCACGCCCGGCGCGCGCACCACGGCGCGCTCCAGCGCGAGTTCGTGCTCGTCGCCCGTGCCGGCCAGTTCGACCCGCAGCGTCGGCGCGTCGTCCACCGGCTCGCCGGCCGCCTGCACGGAAAACGTCAGCCGCGGGTCGCGCCACTCGGCGCGCAGGTCGCCGGTGATCTCGCGGTAAGCCTGCTCCCAGCCGAAGCGCGCGCCGGACAACGTCCAGCCGGTCGCCGCCAACACCGCGGTGCGCGGCCGCCAGCCCCGTTCGCCAAACTCCGCGTCGAGCGTCCACGGCTGGTCCCACAGCTCGCCGTCCACGCGCACGTGCTCGCCGGCGGTCGACGCCTCGGCCGACCAATGCCCGTGCGGACCGCGCGCCGACAGCCGCCACTCGGCGTCGACGCGCTCGATCACGAGGTCCTCCGCGCGCCGGTTGTTGTATTCCAGAAAAGCCGTCTCGAGTCGCGCGTCGCGCAGGCTCGCGGTGCCGACGCGCAGCTCGCCGCCCGGCCAGCGCACGACGCCCACGTCCGCCGTCACCGGCGGCAGCCACGCGGTCAACGCGTCGACCTGCGCCCCGATGCGTTCGCGCAGGGGCAGCCAGCCGCCGGGCGCGTCGGCCTCGGCGCGTGTCGCGGCGGTTTTTTCCGACTGCGCCTCCACCTCGACTGTCCATGGACCGAGCTCGATGACCGTGAGCGGCGCGTCGGTCAGCCACGCGCGCAACCAGCGCCACGGCGAATCGAGTTCGACATGGTCGGCGCGCACCACGACGCCCTCCCCCTGCCAGA
>JAUWBF010000037.1 GCA_030601755.1 Verrucomicrobiota bacterium
GTGAGGTGCGCCGAGCGTAAGGAGAACGCAGAAGACGCGGCCCGGAGGTCCGCATCCACCTGACCGCCACGGCGTGAAGTGCTTGGCCACAACGCAGCGCGGTAGCGCGAAGAGGGTAAATCGCAGACGATTTGTCCCGAAGGGATGACTGACGCGGGTGCCCTTCGGGCAGCGGAGGGAACAAAGGCGCAAAGATTCACCAAAAACGTTTCCCGTAGGCCGCCTGCTCGCAGGCGCTCCGTCCCAGGTGGACGCGGGCCTCCGGACCGCGTCGGTTTGGGCGTGAGAGGTGCGCCGAGTGTAAGGAGAACGCAGAAGACGCGGCCCGGAGGTCCGCATCCACCTTGGGCAGGCAGGATGCCCGCGCTACTTGGGTCTCGGCTCGTCGTCGGGGCACGCGAGGTCGATCTCGGCGAGCTTCAGGGCGGCCCAAGTGCCTTTGCGTGCAAGTGATATGTAGGGATCAATGACGGCGAGTTCCGCGAGGCCGCGCACCCGCACGACGTTTTCATCATGCAGGTCGTGGGCTAGTGTAGTGCTCGTAAAATAGCGTTACGTATTCTGGGCGGCCCGGGCGCGTTGGACCTTGGCGAGGATGTCGGAGGCCTTGGCGGTCCAGATAAAGGGCTTTGGGGAGCGGTTGTGAGCGGCGAGGTAGGAGTCGATGGCGTGGTGGAGTTCGTCGAGGCTTTTGAAGATGCCGCGGCGCAGGCGGTTGATAGTGAGGTCGCGGAAGAAGCGCTCGACCATGTTGAGCCATGAGGCGGAGGTGGGCGTGAAGTGCAGGTGGAAGCGGGGATGTTTCGCGAGCCAGCGACGGACCTTCTCGTGTTTGTGGGTAGAGTAGTTGTCCACGATCAAATGGAGCGGTTTTTCGGGCGGGGTGCTCGCATCGATCAATCGCAGCAAGCGCAGCCATTCCTGGTGACGGTGACGCTTTTGACAGGTTCCGATCACCTTTCCGTCGGCCAGGTTGAGAGCCGCAAAAAGGGTCGTGGTGCCGTGGCGTTTGTAGTCGTGCGTTTGAGTCGCCACCTTGCCTTGGCGCAAGGGCAACCCCGGCTGGCTGCGATCCAGCGCCTGGATCTGGCTTTTCTCGTCGCAGCTCAAGACCAGGGCGTGCTCCGGAGCGTTCAAATACAGCCCGACCACATCCTCCAGTTTTTCCATGAAGCGCTTGTCCTTGGACAACTTGAAGCCTCGCGCCAAGTGCGGCTTCAGCCCGTGCGCCTGCCAGATCAACGCCACGGTGCTCGCGGCCATCCCGATCTCCCGGCCCATGCGGCGGGTGCTCCACTGCGTCGCCATCTCGGGCGTCTCCTCCAAAGTCCGCCTCACCACTTCGGCCTTTTGCTCCGGCTTGATCTTCACCGGGCGTCCCCGCCCCGCCTTGTCCTTGAGCAGCCCGGCCAATCCCGCCTCAAGATACCGAGCGCGCCACCTCGCAGCCTTTTGCCGGGTCACCGCCTCTTGTCGGCCAATCGCCTCGTCCGTCATCCCTTCCGCCGCTCCCAACACGATCCGGCATCGCTGCGCCAAGCGCTGCGTCGTCTTCCCGCTTCTCACCAACCCGTCCAACTCCGCCCTCTGCTTCTCGTCCAAATGTATCTCGCGTGCTTTTCTCATCCCACCTCCGACAGCCCATCCTAATCTTTGTTACGTTAATTGTCGGGCACTACACTAGCCATAAATGTCGCCGACCTGTTTGGAGGCAGACAGACGAGACGCGGCCCGGAGGTCCGCGTCCACCTTGGGGCGGCTCGCGTGCGGACCTGGGCGGCGTAAGACCAACGCTGTTTTTTCAGGGGAGTCGCGCCGCTTCGGTCAGGCCGACTTGGTAGCCCATGCCGCGATGTTTTGACGAACTTGGCCGAGGGGAATCACTTCCTTTTCCCGCAAGGAGCGCAGGCCCTCGTCGATGGCGGCGAGCATCTCGGGCGTCTCTTCCTCAGTGTCGTCGAGCCAGTGGCGCAGGGCCTCACGGTCTTGAGGCGGCAGCCGCAGGATGGCTTCCTGGATTTCTTGCACGGTGCTCATGGTGCGAAACGTAGCCGCGGATGCGTCCGTCGCAAGCGCCTCGGTGCAGGCAGAATGCCTGCGCTACTTGGGGCGGTGTGCCTGGGTGGATGCGGACGTCCCCGGCCGCGTCGGTTTGGCGGTGGTTTGCGCGTGGGGTGGGATGACGGCACAGACGCGGCCCGGAGGTCCGCGTCCACCTGGGGCAGGGCGTAGGGGGAAAGTCGCAGGTCGAAGGTCTGAAGGTCGCAGGTCTCGGAGGCAGGTAGGATGCCTGCGCTACTCGGGCGCGGACTTTTCGTTTGTCGTGAGCGCCCATGGGCGCGGCGAGACGCACGATCAAAACAGCCTCGGCGTTGATCCGAGTCTTTGCGCCTTTTTGCGGCGATAAAAACGGCGGGCAAGAGCCGCCCTCAGCGGCGGACGGGGACGCCTTGGGTGGCGAGGTAGTCTTTCACCTGCGGAATGGTGAAGGTGCCGAAGTGGAAGAGGCTGGCGGCGAGGACCGCGCTGGCGCGGCCTTGGTCGAGCGCTTCCGCAAAGTGGGTCATTTCCCCGGCGCCGCCGCTGGCGATGACGGGCACGCCGACGGCGTCGCTGACGGCGCGGGTGAGCGGGCAGTCGTAGCCGGCCTTGGTGCCGTCGGCATCCATGCTGGTGAGCAGGATCTCGCCGGCGCCGAGCGCCACGGCTTGTTTGGCCCAGGCGACGGCGTCGAGCTCGGTGGGGTTGCGGCCGCCGTGGGTGTAGACGCGCCAGGACTTGCCGTCGGGTTCGCGGCGGGCGTCGATGGCGACCACGATGCACTGCGCGCCAAAGCGGTTGGACGAATCGGCGATGAGCTGCGGGGTCTTGATCGCGGAGGTGTTGAGCGAGACTTTGTCGGCGCCGCTCTTGAGCATGGCTTCGATGTCGGCGACGGAGCGCAGGCCGCCGCCCACGGTGAGGGGCATGAAGCACTGCTCGGCGGTGCGGGCGACGACGTCATGCATGATGCCGCGACCGTCGGAGGACGCAGTGATGTCGAGGAACACGAGTTCGTCGGCCCCCTGCGCGTCGTAGGCCTTGGCGGACTCGACGGGGTCGCCGGCGTCGATCAAATCAACAAACTGAACGCCCTTGACCACGCGGCCGCCGTGGACGTCGAGACAGGGAATGACTCTTCGCGATAGCATTGGGAAGGTCTCAGGTCGAAGGTCTGAAGGTCGAAGGTCGAGTGTGGCGTGGCGGTGCCGCGCGGTGATGGACGTGTGACTTGGAGACTTTTGACTTTGGACGACGCGGCGCGAGCGCCGCGATCAGCCATCAAGCTGCGCGAGGTCGGGCTCGAAGTTGACCGCGAAGCGGTAAACCTGGCCGGGGCGCATGATGAGGGGGTGGTCGCGGAGGAGGGTCTGCAGGTAGTGGACCTTGCCGTAGTTGGTGCGGTAGGCGGGGTCGTGGCTGACAACCTCGGTCTCCTGCCAGACGCCTTGGAAGTCGTCCTTCTGCACGGTGCAGCGGTGGCTCTCGGCGCCGAGCATGGGGGCGCCGGGCACGTGGTATTTCGAGTGCGGGGCGGCGATGGCCAGCATGTAGCGGAACTTGTCGAGCTGGACCTGCTGCTTGACGGTGAAGGTGAACTCGCAACCGATCTGGTTGCCGCTGAAGTTCCACTGGACCTTGGCGCTGCCGAGGCCCTTGACGAACTCCTCGTTGGTGTTGATCAGCTCGGGCTGGTCGTAGCGGAAGAAGAAGCTGTTGCGCAGGCCGAGGCCGGTGACGCAGTTCTTGCCGTAGAAGGAGGGGATGACGACCTGGTCGCCGAACGTGAGCTCGGGGAGCATGATCGGCACGTAAACGTTGTTGGGCCAGTCGAAGACGCCGGGGCTGTGCGGGAAGGCGAGCGAGTCCGAGGTGAGCACCGAGCCGGAGCTGATGAGCGGGATCTGGAAGTGCAGACCGCTGGCGGCGTCGCGGTAGAGGAAGAGGCCCTGCTCCTTGCGGGTGGACTTGTCGAAGATGACGAAGCGACCGGCGGTGCGGGCGGGCTCGGGCTTGGCGCCGCCGGCGGGCATCTGCACGGTCTTGGCGAGGCGGGACCACTGGCAGAGGTAGCGCGCGGCGTCGAAGTTCGCCATGCGGGTGGTGTGGTGCGAGTAGGCGGTGCGCTCCTCGTCGCGGAGGTCGAGGAAGCCGTGCTCCTGGTCGAGGTAGGTCTGGTAGAAGAAGACGAAGAGGCGGCGGAGCAGGTCGAAATACTTCGGCTTCTGGTCGTCGGCGATCCAGCCGTCGCGCAGGCCTTGGAGGATGAGGCTGATGCAGTGCATCTGGCCGTAGGCGCCGGCCGCGCGGCCAAAGGCCCAGCCGAGACCGTCGGCGCGCACGAGGTCGGGCATCATCTTGATGTAGCGCTCGACGTAGGTGCGGAGGGTGGGGAGCTTGCGGTCGCGCACGCCGCTGTTGGCGTGGAGCTGGAGGGCGGAGCGGATGAAGACGAAGTTCATCACGCCGTAGAGGTTGAAGTTGCCGCCGAGGCCCTCGGTGGAGTCGTCGAAGAAGCCGGTGGAGCTGGTCTTGCCGATGCGCTCGACCATGCGCTCGATGAGGCGCGAAGTCTCGTCCTTCTTGGAGAGGCCGAAGGAGAAGCGGGCGACGGCCTTGGCGATGTTGAAGGCCTGCCAGTGGTTGTCGTAGTCGGAGCGGTGGAGGAGGGCCTTGTCGATGCGTTCGCGGGTCTCGTCGACGAGGCGTTCCCAGACGGGGTTGCGCTCCTTGGAGGGGCCAAAGCAGAGGAGGCCGAGCGAGGCGTAGGCGAGGCCGTTCTCGGCCGGGGGCTCGGTGAACATCTGCGCGGTGATGCAGCGGGCGGCGAGGTCGACGAGGTCGTAGCCCTTGAGGGTGGTCTCGCCGGTGGCGCGGTAATACTCGCCGAGGGCGAGGGCGACGTGGCCGGCCTCGTCGGAACGGGGCTCTTCGCCGGGAGCCGGGAGGATCGTGCCGTCCGGCTGGATGGAATCAAGGTTGTGGCCCAGGATGGAGCGGGCCATGTCGAGGCATTGCTCGGAAAAGCTGTGCATGCGGTAGAGGTTTCGTCGTCAGGATGCGGACAACGGAGGGACCGTCAGCCGCGGGAAAAGGTGAAATTTGTTCACCCTTTTCCCCCACGAGCAAGGGGATTTTGCGGCGGAGGGCGCCGCCGGGCGCGGTCGGGCGAAGAAAATCGCCGGCGAGGGAAGGTGGACAAAGGACGCGGCAAGGTGGATGCGGACGTCCCCGGCCGCGTTGGTCTGCGTGATTTGGGTGTTGGGTGGATGCGGGCCTCCGGACCGCGTCGCATTGGGAGCTTTGCGCGTTTGGCGGGATGACGGGACAGACGCGGCCCGGAGGTCCGCGTCCACCTTGGGCGGTTGGGGTGTTCTGGTTCCGGTGAGGTCTGCATGTGGATGCGGACGTCCCCGGCCGCGTTGGTCTGCGTGATTTGGTTGTTGGGTGGATGCGGGCCTACGGACCGCGTCGGATTGGGAGCTTTGCGCGTTGGGCGAGAAGACGGGACAGACGCGGCCCGGAGGTCACCGACCACCTAGGGCGGTGCGTATGTGCTCGTTCCGGAGAGGTATTCAGGTTTATGCGGACGTCCCCTGCCGCGTTGGTCTTCGTGATTTGGGTGTTGGGTGGATGCGGGCCTCCGGACCGCGTCGGTTTGCGAGCTTTGCGCGTTGGGCGGGGCGACGGGATAGACGCGGCCCGGAGGTCCGCGTCCACCTGGGCGTCCACCTTGGGCGTCAACCTTGCGTATCCTGCTGCCTATCTCGGCCAATACCAAGGCCAGTCGTCGGCGGTGGGGCAGAGGTTTTTAACGACCGGGTTTTGGCGGATGTAGGTGGCCTTCGCGTCGTAGCTGTCGGCGTTGCGCAGGCGGTGATCGAAATAGCCTCGCTGCCAACTCACGCCGTGTTGCTTGGTGACGTAGGATTTCCACGCGCCGAGCACGGTCGACATGATCTTGTCGGGAGGGAAGACGATCAGCGCATGCACATGGTCGGGCATCAGCAAAAACAAGCGGCAGTGCCAGCGTTCGGTCCGGTGATAAAACGCGACACTGTCCAGCACGGCCGCGGCGAGCGTTGGTTCGGTCAGCATGGTGCCGGTGGAGCGTATTCGGATGTGGAATACCTCGCCTGGCGGAACCCAACCGGGAACGTCGTGATGCAGTCGTGCGGGAAAACGCTCCGTGCTCGCTGGTTCATCCGGCGGGTTCATGAGGGCAAGCGTCCGGTGCGCGTTGACCCAACGCAAGTTCGCAGGTGCACGCGTGCAGGTGGATGCGGACGTCCCTGGCCGCGTCGGTTTGCGTCATGTGGGTGTTGGGTGGATGCGGGCCTCCGGACCGCGTCGGTTTGAGAGCTTTGCGCGTTTGGCGAGATGACGGGACAGACGCGGCCCGGAGGTCCGCGTCCACCTTGGGCGGTGGGTTTGTGCTGGTTCCGGTGAGGTATGTAGGTGGATGCGGACGTCCCCGGCCGCGTTGGTTTGCGAGATTTGCGTGTTGGGTGGATGCGGGCCTCCGGACCGCGTCGGTTTGAGAGCTTTGCGCGTTTGGCGGGATGACGGGACAGACGCGGCCCGGAGGTCCGCGTCCACCTTGGGCGTCCACTTCTCAGCCCTTGGCCTGGGTCTTGATCTCGACGACGTCGTGCGGGGCGGACTCCTTTTGGCCGGCGGGGGACACGCGGATGTAGCGGGCCTTTTCCCGCAGGGTGGGGAGGTCGGCGGCGCCGAGGTAACCCATGCCGCTTTGCAGGCCGCCGACGAGCGTGCCGAGCACGTCGTCGACCGAACCGGAGACTTCCTTGAGGGCCTCGATGCCCTCGGCGGTGAGCTTGCGGGTGGTGTCGGTCTTGTCGTGGCCGTAGCGGGCGGCACTGCCGGCTTTCATGGCGGCGAGCGAACCCATGCCGCGGTATTGTTTATAGAGTTTGCCGTTGATCTCCATGATCTCGCCGGGGGCCTCGCGACAGCCGGCGAGCAGGCTGCCGAGAATGCAGCAGTCGGCGATGGTCATGGCCTTGACGATGTCGCCGGACTTGGTGATGCCGCCGTCGGCGATGATCTTCACGCCGCGGGCCTTGGCGGCCTGGCTGGCGACGTAGAGGGCGGTGAGCTGGGGAATGCCGACGCCGGCGACGATGCGGGTGGTGCAGATGGAGCCGGGGCCCTGGCCGACCTTGATGGCGTTGGCGCCGCACTCGGCGAGGTAGTCGACGCCGGTGGCGCTGGTGACGTTGCCGGCGATGATGGTAAGATCCGGGAAGGCGCCGCGGACGAGTTTCACGATGTCGCCGACGCCGGCGGTGTGGCCGTGGGCGGTTGAGACGGCGACAGCGTCGATGTGCTCGTCGACGAGGTGGCCGACGTGGGAGATGATCTTTTCGCGGTCGAGCGTGCCGTCGGGCAGGCGCACGGGGGCGATGGCCGCGCCGACGACGAGGCGGAAGGCGGAGTCGCGGGCGGGTTTGCGGCGGGACTTGGACTCGAGCAGGATGCGGTCGATGTCGGAGAAGGTGGCGAGGCCGCGGAGTTCATCGCGGTCGTTGACGACGAGCATCTTGTGGATGCCGACGTTTTCGGTGAAGAAGTTGTCGGCGGCCTTGATCGGGTCGGGCTGGAGGTCGCGCTCGTGCAGGGTGCGGATCTCGCTGCGGGGGACCATGGCCTCGGCGACGGAGCGGGACTTGTAGCGCTCGCGCACGGTGCTGCCGGGGAGGAGGCCGATGAGGCGGCCCTCGGCGTCGAGCACGGGGAAGGTGCGGAAGTCGTAGCGCTTGGCCTCGATGAGGGCGAGGACGTCGCCGACGAGTTGGTCGGGGGTGACGGTGATGGGGTCCTGAATGAGGCCGTGGATGTGGCGCTTCACGCGGGCGACGGCCTTCACCTGATCGCGGGCCGGCATGTTGTAATGGATGAGGCCGATGCCGCCGTTATGCGCCATGCTGATGGCCATGCGGGACTCGGTGACGGTGTCCATGTCCGACGAGATGATCGGGATGGAGAGCCGCAGGCTTTCGGAGAGCGAGGTCGCGGTGTCGGCGTCCTTCGGGAGGATTTCCGAGTAGAGCGTGGCGAGCGAGACGTCGTCAAACGTGAGCCCGACGGGGCGGTTGGCGCGGAAGAACGCGTCGGCCGGCAGGTAGAAATCGGCGTCGAACGCGTCGGCGGATTGAGTGGCAACCTTGGTCATGAGTTGCCGTGAACGGAGTAAGCCCGGCCCGAAAAAGCGCAAACGGTTTTTTGCGCCGTGCGATCCGGGACGTGTCGGAACGCGCGCGGTCAGGCGTTTGCGCCGGCGGCGTCGACCCAGGCGGCGACGGGGGCGGGCAGGGGACGGCGCTCGCGGGTGGTCGAGTCGATGCACACGTGCTCGGTGCGGACGACGGCGGCGCGTTTTTCGCCGGAGCCCTGTTGTTTCCACAGGACGTAGTCGAGCGCGTAGCTGTTGTCCGATAGGCGGGTGGGCACGACCTCGACGCGGACCTTGTCGCCGCAGACCAGCGGGCGCTGGTAGGAGGCCTCGCTCTTGGAAATGGGCACGACCACGCCGTGATCGGCGAAGAATCCACCCAGCGACACGCCCGCGGCGGCCAGCGCCTCCTCGTAGGCCTCGTGGCAGATGAAGAGGTAGCGGGCGAAGAACACCACGCCGGCGGCGTCGGTGTCGGGAAAGTGAATCGTGCGGTGGTAGGAGAACGCCATGGGTGATGCGGAGCGTTTCGAGTAAGCGGATTGATTTTGAGACTGCAACCGCGCGGGTTCGGACTTGGGTTGACCGACCGACCATGAACAAGACCGACATCGCCGACGCCCTGGAAGAGATCGCGCTGCTGCTGGAGCTGAAGGGGGAAAACCCGTTCAAGATCCGCGCCTACCAGAGCGGCGCGCGCGTGCTCGGCTCCATCGAGGACGCCGAGTTGGCGACGCTCATCGCCGAGGAGCGGCTCGATTCGGTCAAGGGCATCGGCGAGGCGCTCGCGCAAAAAATCGCCGAGCTGCACACGACGGGCCGGCTGGAGTTTTTGGAAAAGCTGCGCGCGTCGATCGAGCCCGGCCTGGTCGAGATGCTCACCGTGCCCGGCCTCGGCCCCAAAAAAATCAAGGCCCTCCATGACAAACTGGGCGTGAAGGACCTCGCCGGCCTCACCGCCGCCTGCAACGAGGGCAAGGTGGCCGACCTCGCCGGCTTCGGCGAAAAGTCACAGCAAAAAATCCTCGAGGGCATCCGCAACCGCGAGGCCTACGGCCGCCGCCATCTCTGGTGGGACGCCCGCGAGGTCGCCGCGCCCATCGTCGAGGGCCTGCGCAAGCTGCCGCAGGTATCGCGCGCCGAGGCCGCCGGCTCGCTGCGCCGCGGCTTGGAAACGGTCGGCGACCTCGACTTCATCGTCGCCGCCGAGGACGTCGCGCCGGTGGTCGAGTGGTTCACGACGCTGCCCGAGGTGAAGGAGGTCACCGCCAAGGGCGAGACCAAGGCCAGCGTGCGTTTCGCGAGCGGGTTGCAGGCCGACCTGCGCCTCGTGCCGGCCGCGCAGTTCGCCTTCGCGCTGCATCACTTCACCGGCTCCAAGGACCACAACGTCCAGATGCGCCAGCGTGCGCTCGCCCGCGGCCTGTCGTTGTCCGAGTGGGGGCTCACGCCGACGGAAGGCTCCAACGCCGAGGAAGTGAAAGCGAACGACGAGGCCGGTATCTTTGCCGCGCTCGGGCTTGCATTTGTGCCGCCCGAGCTGCGCGAGGGGCTGGGTGAGATCGAGGCCGCCGAGGACAATAAACTCCCCGATCTCATCAAGCCCGCCGACCTGCGCGGCGCCTTCCACAACCACACCTCCGCCTCCGACGGCCACGCCACGCTCGCCGAGATGGTCGCCGCCGCCGAGGCGCTCGGCTGGGAATACCTCGGCATCGCCGACCACTCGAAGTCGAGCTTTCAGGCCAACGGACTCGACGAGGAGCGGCTGGCGAAGCAGGTCGACGATATCCGGAAACTGAATACGTCGGGCCGCTTCAAGACCCACGTCTTCGCCGGCGTCGAGTGCGACATCCTCGCCGACGGGCGGCTCGACTACGACGATGCCACGCTGGCGTCCCTCGACTACGTCGTCGCCTCGGTGCACAACGCTCTCGGCCAATCCGAGGAGGACATGACCGCCCGCGTCATTCGCGCCATCGAGCATCCGGCGACGACCATGCTCGGCCACGCCACCGGCCGGCTCCTGCTGCGCCGCGAGGGGAGCAAGGTCAACCTCGGCAAGGTCATCGACGCCGCCATCGCCAACGACGTCATTATCGAGCTCAACGCCCACCCGGTGCGCCTCGACCTGGACTGGCGTCTCTGGCGCAAGGCCGCCGCCAAGGGCCTGCTCTGCGCGATCAATCCCGACGCGCACGAAACCTCCGGACTGGCCCATGTCGAGGCCGGCGTGCTCGCCGCGCGCAAGGGTTGGCTCACCAAGGCTGACGTGCTCAACACCCGCCCGCTGGCCGAGGTGCGCGCGTGGCTGGAGAAGCGCCGGGGCGCGTGAGACCGGTTCGTTTCCCACCGCATCCACGGACCACCACGGGCTGGTGATAAAACCGCGGATGGCGCGGATGAACGCGGATTTTAAAAACATCCATAACATCCGCGCCTGTCCGCGTAATCCGCGGTCAATAATCATATCAAATACCCCAAACTTTCAGATTTTAACCACGGATGACACAGATGGGCACGGATCAATCCAAAGCGTTTTTTATCCACGCCATCCGTGATATCCGTGGTTGAAAGAGCCTGGCTGACGGAACGTCCAAATAGAAAGAGCGTTTGGTATCAGGTTGCCGGCAGGTCTGTTTTTTCGAGGGAGCTTGATAGCCCGGCGGGGAGGGCGGACCGTCGGTGCGCAGTTTTCTTGCGCCCATTGCGCCTTCGCGTCCTTGCGTTAAATTTCGTCTGTATTCGTCAGGGGACGACAAGCCGACGGCCGGGCTTACGCTATCGAGGGCGAAGCGTTGATCTCAGCGCCGCGGGAAGCCCATGTGGCGTCCCAGCATCACGGTCACCAACGGCGGCAGCATCACGGCGAGACCCACCAGCAGCGGAGTCAGCCAGTCGCCCTTCGCCAGCGCCGCGCCGAGAATGGCCGACAGCAGGCCCGCGGCCATGAAAAACGCCGTCCACACTCGCATCGCCACCGTGCTGCCGATGCCGAGGATGATCGCGGGGATGGCCGTCAGCGGTCCGAGGAAAAACGTCAGCACGCCCGCCGTGTAGGCGAACGGTGAATACACGAAGTCCTCGTCCTTGCAGCTCACCGTCTGGATCACCACGCCGACCGCGGTCGCCACGCCGAGCAGCACCGCCCGCCCGTCCGCACCGTGCCCGATGAGCTCCACCAGCGGCTCGATCCCCTGGAGCAGGGCCCACGCGCCGATCGCCGCGCGCAGCGGGTCGAGCATCACGACCACCAGCGGCCAGCCGCCCGGCCAGGACCCCCGTTCGTAGCCGGCCAGCTTGGCCGTCTTGCACAGCAACAGGCCGACGGGGAACCACAACAGGGCAAGGCCAACGATGAACCACAGATTGAACATGGGAGCGGTGCAATGTCGCCATGCGCGCCGCACTGTCGAACGCAAAGCGGTGATTGATGCAATTAATTGGCCGTCGGCGCGCGGCTTGCGCGCAGGTTGAGTGGGATTGCTCAACTCCATGTGGTTTCCGCATGGAACCCGGCGCGCGCCGCCTTGTCCCGCCGCCCGGAAGGCGTCTGACTGCCGGATAACTTGCCAAAAGAGGTCCGGCTGCCGCGCCTTATATCAGCCGCCCTTCCGGACAGAATAAGTTGAATTCCTTTTTTTCCCGCCGAACCTTGCCCGATTCATGACACGACACGCGCTCTCCCTCCGTCTTCTGCCGGTGCTCGCCCTCGGGCTGCTGGCCGTGGCGGGCTGCCGCAAGGCCCCCATCGAGACCTACCGCATCCCCCACGAAGGCCCGCGGACCGCCGCCGCCAACGACATGATGTCCCGCCCCGTGCCCGGTGCCGAGGGCGCGCCCGATGTGCGCTGGCAACTCCCGACCGGCTGGGAGGCGCTGCCCGACCAGACGGGCATGCGCAAGGGCAGCTTCGTCGTGCGCGACGCCGGCCACCATGAGGCGACCATCGCCGTCACGGTGTTCCCGGGCGACGTCGGCGGCGACCTCGCCAACATCAACCGCTGGCTCGGCCAAATCCAACAACCGCCCGTCACCGAGGCCGACCTGCCGCGTCTCGTCACCGAACTCGATCTGCCCGCCGGCCGTTTCAAGCGCGTCGACCTGATCGGCGCGGGCCCCGAGCCGACCAACTCCGCGCACGACCACCGCATGCGCACGCTTGGTGCCTGGCATGCGCAGGACGGCCGCACCTGGTTCTTCAAGATGACCGGCGACTCCAGCCTCGTCGCCGCGCAGGCCCGCGCGTTCGACGCCTTCCTCGCCTCGGTGAGCTTCGTCGGCGATGCCGTTCCCGGCGCGCCGGCCGCGCTGAACGCCGCCGTGCAACCCGCTCCCGAGCCCGCGTCCACGCCGGCACCCGCCTACACGCCCGCCGCCCCCGTCGCCGCGTCCGGCGAGTTGACCTGGACCGCCCCCGCCGGCTGGCAGGCCAAGGACCTCGGTCCCATGCGCAAGGCCAGCTACACCGTCGGCGGCGAGGCGGATTTTTCCGTGATCGCGTTCCCCGGCGAGGCCGGAGGCGATCTCGCCAACATCAACCGCTGGCGCGGCCAGGTGCAGTTGCCGCCGCTCGACGCCGCGCAACTCGCCGCCGAGACCGAGTCGGTCGCCGGCCAAGGCGGGCTGACCTTCACCGTGGTCGACTTCGCCGGCGGCGGCACGCGCATCACCGGCGCCATCCTGCCGCACGCCGGCCAAAGCTACTTCTTCAAGCTCACCGGACCCGACGCCATCGTGGCGGCCGCCAAGCCCGAGTTTCTCGCCTTCCTGAAATCCGTAACCGCCCGCTGACGCCGATGCCCTTCGCCAAACACCCGCTGGTGCAATTCTTCACCTCGCTCAAACTCACGGTCGTCCTACTGGCGTTGTCCATCATCCTGGTCTTCGCCGCCACGCTCAACCAGGTGCACCTCGGCGTCTGGGGCGTGCAGGAAAAGTGGTTCCGCAGCTTCTTCGTCTGGCACGATTTCAACGGCTTCCTCGTGCCTGTGTTTCCGGGCGGCTTCACCATCGGCGGCCTGTTGCTCGTCAACCTCGTCGTCTCGCACGTCTATCGTTTCAAGATGAGCTGGAAAAAGTCCGGCATCACCATCACCCACGCCGGACTCATTCTGCTGCTCGTCGGCGAGCTCGTCACCGCGCTCTATCAGGAGGATTTCCAAATGCGCATGGACGAGGGCGAGACCAAGCGCTACTCGGAGAGCCCGCGCATCGTCGAGCTGGCCATCACCGACATCACCGGCCCCGACTGGGACCAGGTCGTGGTCATCCCGCCCGCCCACATCAAGGCGCCCGGCTCGGTCGTGCAGCACCCCGAGCTGCCCTTCACCGTCAAGGCCCATTACTACTACCCGAACAGCGCCCTGCAGATGAAGACCCAGGCGCCCAACATGCCCGAGTCCGGCGCGGACAAGGACATCGGCGCGCGCCTCGCGGTCGCCCCCGTGCCGCTCACCTACAAGGACAACGAGCGCAACCTGCCCTCCGCCCTCATCGAACTCTCCGGCCCGTCCGGCTCGCTCGGCAAGTGGCTGCTCTCGCCGTGGCTGATCGACACCCAGCGCTTCGACTACGAGGGCCGCACCTACGAGATGGCCCTGCGCTTCAAGCGCGAATACAAGGATTTCTCCCTCACGCTGCTCGACTTCACGCACGACCGCTACCCCGGCACCGACATCCCGAAAAACTTCTCCAGTCACCTGCGGCTCGTGAACCACGTCACCGGCGAGGACCGCGAGGTGCTCGTCTACATGAACAACCCGCTGCGCTACCAGGGCCTCACCTTCTTCCAGCAGGGCTTCGACAACAACGACACCACCACGATCCTTCAGGTCGTGCGCAACCCCGGCTGGATGCTGCCCTACATCGCCTGCCTCATGCTGACCCTCGGCCTCTTCGTGCAGTTCGGCATCGGCCTCTACGCCTTTACCCGGAAGCGCAAGGCCCGCGCCGCGACCACCGCCAACGCCTGACCCGACCGCCATGAAACGCCTCTTCTCCCTGCTCGTTCCGCTGCTCGTCCTCGCGCTCGGCGTCGCCTACCTCGCCTCGTCGCTCCGCCCGCACAAACCCGGCGGCGACTACGACCTCGCCGCGTTCGGCGAACTGCCCACGTTGCTCAACGGCCGCGTCAAGCCGCTCGACACCGTGGCCCGCACCAGCCTCCTGCAAATGCAGGAGCGCCAGACCGTGCGCACGCCCGACGGCCAACAACTCGAGCCCATCGAGTGGTTCACCCGCCTGGTCTTCTCGCCCGGCGACGCCGACGGCCTGCAGGTCTTCAAGATCATGCACCCCGAGGTGCTCGCGCTCATGCACCTCACGTCCGAGGACGGCGACGACGGCCGCCGCTATTCCTTTAACCAACTCGAGGAACACATCGCCGACCTCGAGCGCCAGGTGCAGCTCGCCGGCTCGGTCGAGGCCAAGAAGCGCACGCCGTTCCAGAGCGCCGTCATGCAGCTCTACGGCAACCTCACGGTTTATCAGCAATTGAAATACAGCCTGCAGGACCCCGAGCGCGGCGACTTCCTGACCACGCTCCGCGGATTCGCCGACAACTTCGACGCGGGCGTCGCCGCCGTGCGCGCCCAGGCCGCCGGCCAGGCCCACGATGAAAAGGCCGCCGCCGCGATCCTCGACCACGCGCGCCGCTTCCAGTTCATCGGCGAGTTCGGCAAGCTCCTCGTCGTGCCGCCGCCGGCCGGAGCGGCCGACCCGCTCGATTGGAAGAAGGTCGGCCAGTCGCTGATGACCTCCTTCGAGGACGGCCGCATCGACCCCGCCGTGCTCGCCTGGGCCGGCATGGGCCACGCCTGGCGCAACGGCCTGCCCGCCGAGTTCAACCAGATGGTCGCGCTCTACCGCGACCGGCTCACCGCGACCTACGGCGAGGCCATGGCCAAGACCGACGTTGAGACGCGCTTCAACGCCGCCGCTCCGTTCTACACCAGCATGGTGCTCTTCGTCGCCGCGTTCCTGCTGGCGGTTTTTTCCTGGCTGCGCTGGCCCAAGGCCCTCGGCCGCTCCGCCGTCGCGCTGCTCTCGCTCGCGGCCATCGTGACCACCGCCGGCATCGCCACCCGCATGTGGCTGGAGGGACGCCCGCCCGTCACCAACCTCTACTCGTCCGCCGTGTTCATCGGCTGGGGCTCGGTGCTGCTGTGCCTCGTGCTCGAGTTCTTTTATCGCAACGCCATCCCGACCGCCGCGGCCGGCCTGATCGGCTTTTGCACGCTGCTGGTCGCGCACCACCTGTCGCTCAGCGGCGACACGCTGGAGATGATGCGCGCGGTGCTCGATTCCAACTTCTGGTTGGCGACCCACGTCACCATCGTGACCATCGGCTACTCCGCCACGTTTGTGGCCGGCGCGTTGGGCATCCTCTACATCGTGCTCGGCGTTTTCACCAAGCTTTTGACCGAGCCCGTCGCCAAGAAACTCACCGGCATGGTCTACGGCATCGTTTGCTTCGCCACGCTGTTCAGTCTCGTCGGCACCATCCTCGGCGGCATCTGGGCCGACCAGTCGTGGGGCCGTTTCTGGGGCTGGGACCCGAAGGAAAACGGCGCGCTGATGATCGTGCTCTGGAACGCCATCATCCTGCACTGCCGCTGGGGCGGATTGGTGAAGCAGCGCGGCATCATGAACCTCGCCATCGCTGGCAATATCATCACGAGCTGGAGCTGGTTTGGCACCAACCTGCTGGGCGTAGGCCTGCACAGCTACGGCTTCACCGAGAGCGGTGCCGTTGTGCTTGGCGGGTTCATGCTCAGCCAGCTCTTCTTCATCGGCCTTGGCAGTCTGCCGACCGGCCTGTGGCGCTCGTTCAAGTCTGCCGCCTCCCGTGGCCCCGAGCGTGAGCTCGGGGATCAGACCTCCTAAGCTCGCCTCCGTAGCCCTGAGCGTGAGCTCAGGGACCCGCGAACCATGCGCCTCCGCCTCGAACACCGCCGCCACGCGCTGCCGTTTCGCCAGCCGGTGCGCACCGGCCACGGACTCTGGTCCGAGCGTGCGGGCGTGCTCATCCGGCTGACCGACGCCGACGGACGCGCCGGCCACGGCGAGGCCGCCCCGATCCCGTGGTTTGGCACCGGCGACGCCGACGGCGTCGAGGCCGCGCTCAGCTCGCTCGGCGAATGGATCGACGGCGACGAGGTCCTCGCGCGTCTGCCCGCCGGCCAGCCCACGCTCGCCTTTGCGTTGCGCTCTGCGCTGAACGCGTTGTCCGGTCGCGAGCCGCCCGCCGCTCACGACCACCTGCAAGTCGCCGCGCTGCTGCCGGCCGGGCGCGCCGCGCTCACTGCGCTCGACCAACGGCTCGAGGCCGGCTTCCGCGTTTTTAAATGGAAGGTCGGCGCGGGGCAGGGGAGCGACGAGCGCGTGCTGCTCGACGACCTGCTCGCGCGCCTGCCGGAAAAAGCCCGACTGCGGCTCGACGCCAACGGCGCCTGGGATCGCCGCGAGGCCGCCCGCTGGCTCGATGCCGCGGCGGAGCGCCCGATCGAGTTTATCGAGCAACCCGTCGCCGCCGGCGACGACGACACGCTGCTCGGCCTGGCCAACGACTACCCGACGCCGCTCGCGCTCGACGAGTCCATCGCGGTCGACGCCGACGTGGAGCGCTGGCTTGGCCAAGGCTGGCCCGGCCTCTTCGTTATAAAACCCTGCCTGCTGGCCGATCCTGCGGCGGTGTTGGCCACGCTCGAAAAAGCCGGCGCCGATGTCGTGTTCTCGTCCGCGCTGGAGACTGCGGTCGGCGCGCGCGCGGCGTTGCGTTTCGCCTTCGCATGGAAAGGCGCGCCGCGCGCGCTGGGCTTCGGCGTGTGGCCCCTGTTCGCGAACGCCTGGGCGGACGGGCCGGTGGCCGCGCCGTTTTTGCGCGCGTCGGACCTCGCGCGGTTGAATCCCGCCGCTGTTTGGGCCGCGCTTGCGTAAAGCCGCGGCGTCGGCAACGTTGGCCGGCATGAAGCGCTTTCTCCTCACGCTGCTGGCCCTCGTTCCCCTCGCCGGACTCTTCACCGGCTGCACCACCGTCCAGGAAACCGGACGCAGTCAGGTCATGTTGATCTCTCCCTCGGCCGAGAGCCAGATGGGGTTGCAGGCGTTCTCCCAGATCAAGCAGGAGGAAAAGATCCTCAAGGACCCCGCCGTCAACGCCCGCATCCAGCGCATCGGCACGCGCATCGCCGCCGCCGTCGGCCGCGAGCTGCCCGATGCCAAATGGGAATTCGTGGTGTTCGACGCGCCCGACACGCTCAACGCCTTCGCGTTGCCCGGCGGCAAGGTCGGCTTCTACACCGGCCTCATCAACCTCGCCGAAAGCGACGACGAGATCGCCGTCGTCATGGGCCACGAGATCGCCCACGTCACCAGCCGCCACGGCGGCGAGCGCTACTCGCAAAACCTGCTCGCGGCCATCGGCGGAGCGGCCGTCGCCATCGGCACCAAGGACGACAAAAACAAGGAACTCTACCTGCTCGCCTATGGCGCGGGCTCCACGCTCACCACGCTGGCCTATTCGCGCAGCCATGAGACCGAGGCCGATGCGGTCGGGCTGCGCTTCGCCGCCAAGGCCGGCTACGACCCGCGCGCCGCGGTGACCTTCTGGCGCAAGATGGCCGCCAAGTCCGGCGGCGGCGAACCGCTCAAGTGGCTCTCCACACATCCGCCCACCGGCGAGCGCATCGCGAACCTCCAGCGTCTGGCCGTGCCGCTCATGCCTGTCTACGAGGCGGCCAAGGCACGCTGATCCGGCCATATTTTCAGATTCGGACTAGCCGCCGCGCGGGCTTTGACGCACGGTGGGCGCCATCATGTTTGATCCCGTCGAAAAGCTTAAGGAATTTGTCCGGCACGCCAGCGTCTCCACCGACCCGACCGCGAAGGCGGGCATGGCGGGCGCCCGCGACTTCATCGCCGGCCTGCTTGCCGAGATCGGCTTCAAGGTCGAGGTCGTGGCCACCGCGCTCCATCCCGTGATCCTCGCCGAGCGTGCCGCGCCCGCGGGTTGCCCGCACGTCATCATCTACGGCCACTACGACGTGCAGCCGGCCGATCCGCTCAACCTCTGGAGCTCACCTGCCTTCGAGCCCGAGGTGCGCGACGGACGCATTTACGGTCGCGGCACGGCCGACAACAAGGGCCCGCTGCTCACCCACGTCACCGCCGTCGCGCGCCTGCTCGCCGAGCGCCCCGACCTGCCGCTGCGCATCACCTTCATGATCGAGGGCGAGGAGGAAATGGGCAGCCCCAGCTTTCCGAAGTTTCTCAACGACTACCGCGACCGCTTGAAGCAGGCCGACCTCGTGTTGCTCTCCGACACCGGCAGCCCCGACGCCGACCAGATCGTCATCACCTGCGGCCTGCGCGGGCTCGTGCTCAGCGAGGTCCGCGTGACCGGCCCGCGCACCGACCTGCACTCCGGCCTGCACGGCGGCGTGCTGCGCAACCCCATCCAAGCCGTCGCCGAACTCTGCGCCTCGCTGCACTCGCCCGACGGGCGCGTCAACATCCCCGGCTTCTACGACGACGTGCTCGAGGTCGAGCAATGGGAGCGCGACGAACTCAAGCGTCTCGGCGGCGACGAGGAGGCCTACCGCAAGTTTCTCGGCATCCCCGCGTTTCACCCGACCGCCGGCTACACGCCCTTCGAGTGCACGCGCTACCTGCCCACGCTGGAGTTCAACGGCATCGGCGGCGGCTACCAGGGCGAGGGTTCCAAGACGGTCATCCCGAGCAAGGCCTTCGTGAAGATCAGCTGCCGCCTCGTGGCCAACCAGGACCCGGTGAAAATCCGCGCGCTCCTGCACAAGACCATCGCGGAGCGTATGCCGAAGGACGTGACCTTCGAGATCATCGAGCAGCACAATGCCGTGCCCTACGTCGTGGTGCCGCCCGACCGCCCCAACACGCCCGCCGACCAGCGGCCAGCTCTGGCCGCGACCTTCCGCGCGGCCGACCGCGCCATCGCGGAGGTCTTCGGCAAGGCCCCGATCTATCTGCGCGAGGGCGGCAGCGTGCCGATCATCGCCGACATCAAGCGCGAGCTCGGACTCGACTCCGTCATGATCGGACTCTTCCTGCCCGAGGACAACCTGCACGCTCCCGACGAGAGCTTTCATCTCGGTGTCATGGAAAAGGGGATACGCGCCTCGATGCGCATCCTCGCCGACCTGGCCGACGGAAAGTGAGGCGGGGGGCTGTAAGCCCGATGGGTAGCGCAGGCTTCCAGCCTGCCGTCGCCAAGATGATTGCAGGCTGGAAGCCTGCGCTACTTTCCGCAGACACAAAAAAGCCCCGGCTTTCGGCCGGGGCTTTTTTGTGTGTTTGAAAAACGAATACGCGGGGCGCGTCGCTCAGTTCTTGAGGATGACCAGCTCGACGCGGCGGTCGTTGCTCATGGTGGCCTCATCGGCGTTCTCGACGGCCTCGAGGTCGCCCTTGGAGAGGGTCTGGAGGCGGGCGGTGTCGACGCCAAGGGAGGTCAGGTATTGCAGGGCGGAGTTCGCGCGGCGGTCGCCGAGGCCAAGGTTGTATTCAGCGGTGCCGCGCCAGTCGCAGTGACCCTCGAGGAGCAGGTTGTGCTGGGGGTTTTCGTTGAGATAGGCCTGCGCGGCCTGCAGTTTGGTGCGCTCGGTGGCGGAGATGGCGGACTGGTTGAAGGCGAAATAGACGGGCTGGAGCAGGCCGCGGATGGTGTTCTCATCCTCGATCACGCCTTCGCGACCGGAGAGCAGGGAGTTGGGGTCCTCGAGCTGGGTGTTGCCGAAGGTGCCGAGGTCGGTCGCGTTCAGGCCGCCGGTGCCGCTCTGGCCCATCACGGTGGCGGAGGGATCGGGACGCTTCGGTTTTTTGGAGCAACCGGTCGCGAAGACGGCGGCGCTGGCGAGGACGATCAAGGCGATGCGAGGAAACGTAATCATGGGAAAGTTTTGGTAAGCGGGGAGCTGTTTGACCTTATTGGCCAACCGCCTTGCCTCGACAAGATATTAATGGAAAAGCCCGACACCACACCGTCACCCGCGCCGACTGTTTGTTTCCTTTTTGACAACGGTTCGTTGCGTCCGGCCTCGACTCTGGCGCTGAGGGCGCTGGCCGACACGCTCGCCGGACTGCTGCCGGTGCCGGTCGAGGCGGTGTCGCTGCTGCACTCCAGCGGGGTGCCCGCGGAAAAGCTGGGCGGCCGGCCCGCCCGCCTGCTTGAGCCGTCGCTGGCGGAGTTTTTTGAGCGGGAACCGCGGGGGAGGGCGGTGTTGCTGCCGTTGTTTTTCGGTCCGAGCGCGGCGCTCACCGACTACGTGCCGGCGCGGGTGGCGTCGCTGCGGGCGCGTTTCCCGGAGGCGGACATGGTGTCGGCCGAGTGGCTGGTGCATCCGGAGCGCGATGACGCGCCGGAGCTGACGGATATTCTGGCCGACCGCGTGCGGGCGACCGTGGCGGCCAACGGCCTGACGTGCCCGCGGGTGGTGCTGGTCGACCACGGCACGCCGCAGCCGGCGGTGACGGCGGTGCGGGATTTTTTGGCGGCTCGGTTGGCCGGGGCGTTGTCCGGCGAGGTCGCCGGAGTCGCGGCCGCGTCGATGGAGCGCCGGCCCGGACCGGAGTTCGCCTTCAACGATCCGTTGCTTGAGGCCTGCCTGCGCACGGTGCCACACGACACAGGCGACGTGGTGGTGGCTCTGCAGTTTCTCTCGCCCGGTCGCCACGCCGGGCCGGACGGTGACGTGGCGGAGATCTGCCGCGCGGCCGAGGCGGAGCGACCGGGACTGCGCACGTTCATGACCGGCACGCTGTCGGGCGATGCGCGCTTGGCCGAGGTCTTGGCACGGCGCTACTGCGAAGCCGTGGGCAGCACGGAGTAAGGGGCGCAAAAAAGGGCCTCCGGCGGAGGCCCGTGCGGGAGCGGCGAGGCGGCGTGGCCTCAGAGCGGC
Organism: Verrucomicrobiota bacterium; assembly: GCA_030601755.1. Classification (GTDB taxonomy): domain Bacteria; phylum Verrucomicrobiota; class Verrucomicrobiia; order Opitutales; family Opitutaceae; genus JAUWBF01. Next base: position 21,172 of record JAUWBF010000037.1, read on the forward strand.
TTGCGCGGCTCGATAAGACCGACCTCGACGGCGTAGCGCGTGAGGCTGGCGACGTCGTGGAGGTTGAGCTTGCGCATCAGGTTGGTGCGGTGGTTGTCCACGGTCTTCACGCTAATGCCGAGCTTGGCGGCGATCTCCTTGGTGCTGTGGCTCTCGGCCACGAGCTGGAGGATCTCGCGTTCGCGGTCGGTGAGGAAGTCGGCGGCGCTGCTGGTGCCGGGGTTGGCGACGACGTTGCGCAGAAGGGCGGCGACGGCCGGACCGAAGTAGGTGCCGCCGTTGGCGACGGTCTCGAGGCCCTTCTTGAACTCGAACAGGCCGGCGGTTTTTTCGACGAAACCGTGGGCGCCGGCCTCGAGCATCTCGCGGACGAGAACCGGGTTCTCGTGGCCGGAGAAAATGAGCACGCGAACGTTGGGCAACTGCTTGCTCAGGCGGCGCAGGACGTCGACGCCGTTGAGGCCGGGGAGCTTCGCGTCGAGCACGATCAAGTCGGGTTTCACCTCAAGGCAAAGGGAGTAGGCGCTTTGGCCGTCACCACTTTCGCCAACCAGCTTGTAATTGGGGTCCAACCGGAGGATTTCGACCAACATTTCGCGAATCGCGGTTTGGTCTTCAATGATGACGAGTCGTTTCATGAAGTGCGTAGCCTAATGAGACTGGCGTTGATTATTTTCCAACTTAAAACATGTGTTAGTCGGCAATTTTTGCATGAGTATATTACCTCATAACCGAATGTTGCGACGGATCAGCTGGTTCTTTTTCCCGGTGGTGCTGGCGGGGGGGTGCGCGGGAGTCGATGCGACGGTGAAGCCGTCCGCCGATAACGAGCCGGTGCCCAGCGCCGGGGTCTCACGCATGCAGGCATGGCAGGATGCGGAGGCGCTGGCGGCGCTTGATCCCAACCGCCTTACGGTGATCGGCAGCGGCGAATCCATGAGGCCGGTTTATGGCGAGAACACGGTGCTGGTTTTGCAAAAAGTCGCCTACGCCGATTTGGCTGAAGGCATGACCGTCGCCTACCGCAACGCCGCCGGACGCATCGTCGTGCACACGCTACTGGCCAAGGGGAGCGACGGTTGGCGCGTGGCCGGACTTAACAATCCGAACGAGGATCAGGGGCGGGTCACGCACTACAACCTGATCGGCGCCGTCTATGCGTCCTTTGCGCATGACGGGGTGAAGTGAACGCTGTCACCAGTAGTGCGACGCTTCGGATTTTTTGACCACGAATGGCACGGGTAAACGCGGATTGATCGACCATATCTGCGGCAATCCGCGAGATCCGTGGTGAAAAGATTCGGCATCGTTTTGCGCCTCGCGCGGCAATGTGGTGGGTCGACTGGGATTGGTGGCCTGCGGCCATCGCTGCGCGACCGCGCCATATGGCGTGTCCCATCTCCGCTTCGCTTCGTCGAACCCAAGTTCTCATCCCGGAGACTCTTGGTTGTCGCGCTTCGCGCGGCAGGGTGGTGGGTCGACTGGGATTCGAACCCAGAACCAACGACTTAAAAGGACGCTGCTCTACCGTTGAGCTATCGACCCCCGTAAACGAAAGAGGGTCTGATTTGCGTTTCACCTCGGGCTTTGGCAAGGGTTTTTTGGCGCGTTTGCAGGTGATCCCGTTGACACCGCCTGCGGATTCTCGCCTTGCTGCCTGAATCGTCATGAACCCGCCTTCCTCCAGCGCGACGCCCCCTGTTTCCACCGACGTGGAAAATTGGGGAACCATTCGTCGCTACGCGAGTCAGACCGCAGAGGAAATCATGTCCACAAAAGCTCAAGAAGTCGCCCTGGATCGTTTGCTGGTCGATCGTTTCCGGAGTGGAGACTCGGCCGCCTTCAATGAAATGGTCACCCGCTACTGGGACCGAATTTATGCCATGGTCCACCAGCTCCTGCGCAACCAGCAGGACGCCGAGGAAGTGACGCAGGACGCGTTCATCCGCGCGCATCGCGGACTGGCCAACTTTCGCGGCGACGCCGCGTTCTCGACGTGGCTCTACCAGATCGCCACCAACCTCGCGCGCAACCGCTACTGGTATTGGTGGCGCCGCAAGCGCGACAAGACCGTCTCCTTCGACCAACCTGTCGGCGAGGAAAGCGACACGCCGCTCTCCGAGGTGTTCGCTTCCGAGGCCGAGACGCCGGGCGACATTACTGTCACCCAGGAATTCGTCGACCGCATCGCCGAGGGCATGCAGCGCATCAACGCCAAACACCGCGAGATCCTGATACTGCGCAACGTGAAGAACCTCTCCTACGAGGAGATCTCCGCTATTTTGAACATATCCGTCGGCACCGTGAAGAGCCGCATCGCCCGCGCCCGTGACAGCCTGCGCGCCAAGCTCGGGGAGGACTTTCAATGAAGGACGCACGCTTTAACGAACTGCTCAACCTCTACCTCGACCACCGTTTGTCCGCGGCCGACGCCGCCGAGCTCGAGGCCGAGGTGATGCGCAACCCCGACCGCCGCCGTATCTACAACGGCTACTGCCGCATGCAGCGCGCCTGTCATGTTCTCTTCGAGAACGAACGCGAAAGCGCGCCGCAATCCTGCGCGCTCAGCCGCGCCCTCGCCGAGGTGAATCGCAAGTTGTCCGGTGAAGTCGTCGAAACGCGCTCGTTTGCCTGGCTGGGTTGGTCAGGTGCCGTCGCCGCGGCCTGCGTCGTGGTGGTCTCGATCGGAGTCGCGACTCGCGAGACGCCCGGTGTCGAGCCGACGACTATGGCCACCGTGGTCGCCGCCACCGATTCGCCGGCGGTCGCGTTGGATGATTCAGTCTCGCCGGCCGCCGTGGTCACGCGCCCGGTGGCGACGCTGGCCTCGGTTCAGACCGTCACTCCGGTCGCTCCGCCGCCTCCCGTGCTGGCGCTGGCTCCGCAGCCGACCGTCGAGCAGCAGCAATGGTCGCGCATCGCCGCCCAGCGCTGGATCGACGCCGAGGCCGCGAGCCTCATGGCCAGCCGACTCGTGGAGGATGATCGCTTCGTGATTCATCACGCCGCGGACAACGGCGAGGTGCCCACCTTCCAAGTCAGGCAAATGCAGACCGCGTCGACGCGCGGCGAACTGACGTCGTATCAATTCCAGCGCTGAGCGCCGGAAACACCACAACCTTCACACGAGGCGCCCGGTCACGAACCGAGCGCCTTTTTGATGAGCTGCTCGGTGGTGGCCTTGGGCCCGAGGGCGAGCACGGCGTTGCGAATGGCCGCGTCGGCGTCCGCGGTCTTGTAGCCCAGCGCGGTGAGGGCGAGCACAGCGTCGCGGGTCTTGGTGTCGGCGGCGGGCGCGGAGGAGGCCGCGGCGTTGGCGTCACCGGACGCGGACTCGATGGGCGAGGTGCCGCCGCCCGCGCCAACCTTGCCGCGCAGTTCGACGACGAGGCGCTCGGCGGTCTTTTTGCCGATGCCGGGGCACTTGGCGAGGGACGAGATGTCGGCGTTGCGAATGGCAGCCTCGAGCATGGGCAGCGACATGCGGCTCATGATGGTGAGCGCGAGCTTGGGGCCGACGCCGCTAACGTGGTCGATCATCAGGCGGAAGAAGTCGCGCTCCTCCATGGTCGCGAAGGCGTAGAGCGTCTGCGCGTCCTCGCGGTAGGCGACGAAGGTGTGCAGTTTCACCTTGGCGCCGACGGCGGGCAGTTTTTCGGCGGTCGTCACGGGGATGTTGGCCTCGTAACCGAGTCCGTTGACCTCGATGACCGCGCGCAGCGGCGACGCTTCGGCGAGGATGCCCTGGATGGAGGTGATCATGGGGAAAATGACGAATGCCTGATGACAAGTGCGGTGCGATTGGACGGCGGTGAGCAAAAGCGCCTTCGTCATTCGACATTGGGCATTGGGCATTCCGGGCTGAAGGTCACTTCAGCCCGAGCACGTCCTGCATGTCGTAGACGCCGGCTGGCTTGCTGGCGGCCCAGGCGGCGGCGCGCACGGCGCCGCGGGCGAAGATGCCGCGGTCGGAGGCCTTGTGGGTCAGCTCCACGCGCTCGCCGAGCGCGGCGAACATGACGGTGTGGTCGCCGACGACATCGCCGCCGCGCAGGGCGTGGATGCCGACCTCGGTGGAAGTGCGCTCGCCGGTGATGCCCTCGCGGCCGTGGCGGAGGGCGTTGCGGGTGAGCTTGCGCTCTTCGAGGATGATCTCGAGCAGGCGCTCGGCCGTGCCGCTGGGGGCGTCCTTCTTGAAGCGGTGGTGCATCTCGACGACCTCGGCGTCGTAGTCGGAGCCGAGGATGGACGAGGCCTTGCGCGTGAGCGCGAAGAGGAGGTTGACGCCGACCGAGTAGTTGCCGGACCAGACGCAGACGGTCTTGGCGGCCTCGGCGAGGAGTTGCTGCTTCACCTCGGGGGAGTGGCCGGTGGTGCCGATGACGAGCGGCTTGTTGCCGGCGACGGCGAGGGCGATGACCTCGGCGGTGACCTTGTGGAAGCTGAAGTCGATGACGGCGTCGGCCTTGGCAATGCCGGCGGCGAGGTCGTCACCGGCGTCGAGCGGGGCGACGACGGTGTGGCCGGCTTCGGTGGCGGCGGCGATGAGGGCCTGGCCCATGCGGCCCTTGGCTCCGACGATGGCGAGTTTGAGAGACATGGAAACGGGTAGGGAATGGGTCCGCGGGCGGGCGGACGGAGGAGGGTTTACTTGCAGGCCTCGAGGGTGGCGAGGAGGGTGGCGTGGTTGGCCTTGCTCATGCCGCAGAGCGGCGGGCGCACCTCGTCGGAGGCGATGATGCCGGTGCGGGCCATGGCGACCTTCACGGGCACGGGGTTGGGCTCGATAAAGAGGTTCTTGAAGAGCGGCCAGAGCTTGCGGTGGAGCTTGAGGGCCTTGGCGAAGTCGCCCTCGAGGCCGAACTTCACGAGCTGCGCGACTTCCTTGGGCTTCAGGTTGGAGGCCACGCTGATCACGCCCTCGGCGCCGACCGACATGAACGGCACCGTGAGGGAGTCGTCGCCGCTGAGCACGGTCATGTCCTTGCCAAGGGCCTGCTTGATCTGGTCGACGCGGTCGACGGAGCCGCCGGCCTCCTTGATGTAGCGGACGTGCGGATACTTCGCGCGCAGGCGCTCGATCACGGGCACGCCGATCTCGATGCCGCAGCGGCCGGGGATGGAGTAGAGGATGATCGGGCGACTGGTGGCCTCGGCCACGGCGCTGAAGTGGAGGAACAGGCCTTCCTGGCTGGGCTTGTTGTAATAAGGGGCGACGACGAGCATGGCGTCGGCGCCGGCCTTGTGCGCGAGGACGGTCAGTTCGACGGCCTCCTGGGTGGAGTTGGAGCCGGTGCCGGCGATGACGGGCACGCGCTTGCGGGCGCCCTCGACGACGGCGCGGATGACGTCCATGTGCTCGTCATGCGAAAGGGTGGGGGACTCGCCGGTGGTGCCGACGGGCACGAGGCCGTTGATGCCCGACTTGATCTGAAACTCCACGAGCTTCTGAAGATCGTCGAAGGCGACGTTCTGCTGCTTGAAGGGGGTGACGAGAGCGGTGATGGCACCGGTCAGAGGGCGGAGTTTCATGGATGGTTGACGGGAAGATACCTTGCCACAGCAAACCACCTCTATTTACCAACTCTGCAACGTTTTTCCCCAGCTTCCCAACATGTCCGACCACACCGAAGTTTTTAACGACCTCCTCCGGCTGGCGGTCGAGAGCGGCGCCAGCGATGTCGTCATCAAGTCCGACAAACCCGGCTATGTGCGCCTTTCCGGCCGCCTGAAGCCGGTCGACATGGACCCCATCTCGGCCGAGGAGGTCGCGGCCTTCGTGCACGAGTTCGTGCCCGAGGTATTCCGCCCCAATTGGGAGACCGTGGGCCAGGTCGACTTCGCCTACGCGGCCGACGAGATCGGGCGTTTCCGCGTCAACGCCTTTCACCAGCGCGGCACGCCCAGCATTGTGTTCCGTCACATCAAGAGCCGCGCCCCCTCCTTCGAGGAACTTGGCCTGCAGGCCGACCCGTTGCTCAAGCTCGCCCAGGCCAAGGACGGCATCCTGCTCATCTGCGGCGCCACCGGCTCGGGCAAGAGCTCGACCATGGCGGCGATGCTCAACTGGATCAACCGCAACCTCGACCGCCACATCGTCACGCTCGAGGACCCGATCGAGTTCACCTTTCAGGACGACAAGTCGGTCTTCCAGCAACGCGAGATCGGCCTCGACGTGCCCAGCTTCGAGTTGGCGATCAAGGCCGTGTTGCGCCAGAACCCCGACATCATCCTCATCGGCGAGATGCGCGACCGCGAGACCTTCGAGACCGCCATCTCCGCGGCGGAGACCGGTCACCTCGTGCTCTCCACCATGCACGCCGCCACGGTGGCGCAGTCGTTGACCCGCCTGTTTGAGTTTTTCCCGCCCGAGCAGATGGCGCAGGCCCGCCGCCAGATCGCCGGCACGCTCCGCGGCTTCATCTGCCAGAAGCTCATTCCCGCGCTCGAAGGCGGCGGCCGCGTGCCGGCCAACGAGATTCTCAACGCCGACGCCACCGTCAAAAACCTCATCCTCGAGGGCCACAACGAGAAGGTCCAGGGCCTGCTGGAGAGCGGCATCGACTCCACGAGCTTTTCGTTCAACCGCGACCTGCTTCGGCTCGTGCAGGGAGGTCTGGTCAGCAAGGCCGACGCCCTGCGCTTCTCGCCCAATCCGCAGGCGCTGGAGATGAACCTCAAGGGCATCTTCTTCAAGACCTGAGCCGCGCTCCAGCCCGGCCCCGCGGCCGGATTTGGGGCTTGGTTTTGCCCGGCCCAGCCCTTACGCGTTGCCCCTTTATCTCTATGGCAACCGCACTCCTCTTCGCCGGTCAGGGCGCCCAAAAAGTCGGCATGGGCAAGTCCCTCGTTGAAAACTCCGCGACCGCCCGCGCGCTCTACGACGAGGCCGACTCCGTGCTCGGCTGGAGCCTCTCCAAGGTCTGCTTCGAGGGCCCCGACGCCGAGCTCACCCTCACCAAGGTCTGCCAGCCCGCCCTCTTCGTGCACGGCATGGCTCTGCACGCCATCCTGAAGGAGCAGGGCAAGCTCGCCGGCGTCACCACCGCCCTCGGTCTCAGTCTCGGCGAGATCACCGCCCTTACCGCCGCCGGCGTATTCGACTTCGCCACCGGTCTGCGGGTCGTCGCCGAGCGCGGCCGCCTCATGCAGCTCGCCTGCGAGCAGTCCGTCGGCGGCATGGCCGCCATCCTCGGCGAGGAGCGCCAGACCGTCTACGACCTCTGCGCCGCCTTCGACATCGAGGCCGCCAACTTCAACGCCCCCGGCCAGATCATCGTCTCCGGCGACAAGGCCAAGGTCGACGCCGCCGTCGCCGCCGCGAAGGACCGCGGCATCAAGAAGATCATCCCGCTCAACGTCGCCGGCGCCTACCACTCGCGCCTCATGGAGCCCGCCCGCGCCGAGTTCGCCAAGTTCCTCGACGGGATCACCTTCAACGCCCCGCAGCTCACCGTGCTGACCAACACCACGGGCAACGTCATCAGCGAGCCCGCCGCCATCCGCGAGGCGCTCGTCAAGCAGGTCGTGTCCTCCGTCCTCTGGGAAGACTGCATGCGCTCCGCCCTCGCGGCCGGCGCCGCCGACTTCCTCGAACTCGGGCCGGGCGGCGTGCTCGCCGGTCTCGCCAAGCGCACCGATCGCGCCTGGGTCTGCAAGTCCGCCAGCGAGTTCGCCGACCTCGCCGCGCTCTGATCGCGCCTTCGGACCGGCGGCGATTTTCCGATTTCGCCGCTTGAAAGCCGCCCCGCGCGGCCCACGCTGGTTTGTTTTCAACCGCCCCTCTCCGGTTTTGCCGGGGCAGGGGCGGATCGCCTTTTATTCACATCGCATGGACGTCTCGCTCACCCGCAATTTCTGCATCATCGCCCACGTCGACCACGGCAAGACCACGCTCTCCGACCGTCTGCTGGAGCATACCCGCACGGTCGAGATGCGCGTCATGACCGACCAGCACCTCGACGCCATGGACCTCGAGAAGGAGCGCGGCATCACCATCAAGAGCCACCCGGTGACCATGAACTACCCGTCCAAGAGCGGGACCATCTACAAGCTCAACCTCATGGACACCCCCGGCCACGTCGACTTCTCCTATGAGGTGTCGCGTTCGCTGGCCGCCTGCGAGGGTGCGCTTCTCCTCATCGACGCCGCCCAGGGCGTGGAGGCGCAGACCGTGGCCAACTACCACCTCGCCGCCGCGCAGGACCTCAAGATCATCCCGGTCATCAACAAGATCGACCTGCCCTCGGCCAACCTCGAGCTCTGCATGAAGCAGCTCGAGGACATCCTCACCATCCCCGCCGAGGAGGCCATCCTCGCCTCCGGCAAGTCCGGCATCGGCATCGAGGACATCCTCGAGGCCGTCGTGGAGCGCATCCCGCCGCCGCGCTGGTCCGAGTATCCGCAGACCCGCGCCCTCGTCTTCGACTCCCTCTACGACACCTACCGCGGCGTCATCACCTACGCCCGCGTCTTCTCCGGCGCGCTCAAGGCCGGCGAGCAGATGCTCATGATGAGCAGCAACCAACGCTCCGAAATCAAAGAGGTCGGCGTCTTCACCCCGAAGATGACCAAGGTCGCCAGCCTCGGCGCCGGCGATGTCGGCTACATCGTCTCCACCATCAAAGACCCCTCCGAGATCAAGGTCGGCGACACCCTCACGCAGCACATCAAGCCCGCCCAGGAAATGCTGCCCGGCTACAAGGAGGTTCGCCCGATGGTCTTCTGCGGCCTGTATCCGCTCGAGTCCAACGACTACGAAAAACTCAAGGCCGCCCTCGGCCGCCTCCGGCTCAACGACGCCGCCTTCGTCTACCAGTCCGAGAGTTCCGTCGCCCTCGGCTTCGGCTTCCGCTGCGGCTTCCTCGGCCTACTCCACATGGAGATCATCCAAGAGCGCATCCGCCGCGAGCACGACGTCGAGATCATCTCCACCTATCCCTCCGTGGTCTACCGCGTGAAAGTCGTGGGCGAGGCCGAGGAGCGCGAGGTCGACAACCCCATCAACCTGCCCGACCCCGGCACCATCGACTACATCAGCGAGCCCACCATCAAGGCCGCCATTCACATCCCCAACCGCTGCACCGGCGACATCCTCTCGCTCGTCATGGAGAAGCGCGGCACCGTCGACCACACCGATACCCTCGACGACACCCGCATCATGCTCACCTGCGTGCTGCCGCTCAACGAGATCCTCGTCGACTTCAACGACCGCCTCAAGTCCATCACCAGCGGCTACGGCTCCATGGACTACGAGCTCGGCGAATACCGCGAGGCCGACCTCGTCAAGATGGACATCCTCGTCAACAGCGACCCCGTCGACGCCTTCGCCTCCATCGTCCACCGTGAGAAAGCCGAAGGCAAGGGACGCCAGCTCTGCGAAAAACTCGCCGACATCATCCCGCCCCAGATGTTCAAGGTCGCCATCCAAGCCGCCATCGGCGGCAAGATCATCGCCCGCGACAACGTCAAGGAGATGCGCAAGGACGTGACCGCCAAGTGCTACGGCGGCGACATCTCCCGCAAGCGCAAGCTCCTCGACAAGCAGAAGGAAGGCAAAAAGAAGATGAAGATGATCGGCAAGGTGAACATCCCGCCCGACGCCTTTATCCAGGTTCTCAAGAACTGACCGCCACCGTCGCGGTCGGATCGTCCTGCCGCCACTCGCGCCCCGCCGCACGCCACCCATCACCCGCCACTTCGCCCCGCGCCATGTTCGGACTCTTCGATTCGGTTGAAACCAAGATGCGGAAGACCGCCGCCAACTGGCTCGAGGTCGCCGGCAAGGTCTATCACTACCGCCGCGACGTGCTCTCCGAAAAGGAGCGCGCCGAACTCCTCGCCGAGAGCGACCAGCTCCGCACGCTGCTCCGCGAACGCGCCGACGCCAGCCGGCTCAAGCTCGCCGTCGAGTCCATCGAGGTCGTCCTGCGCAAGACCGGCGGCACCCATTACCCGAAGTCGTCGCTGGTCGAGAACGTCGAGTTCTTCCTCGTCGCCGCCATCGTCATCCTCGGCGTGCGCACCTACTTCGTGCAGCCGTTTAAGATCCCGACCAACTCGATGTGGCCGAGCTACCACGGCATGACCGGCGAGATCTACGCCTCGAAGGCCGACGAGCCCAACCCCGTGATGAAGGCGGTCAACTTCGTCACCGTCGGCGCCAAGCCCGTGCGCGTCGACGCCCCCGCGTCCGGCGAAGTGCTGCTGCCGGTCGGCGGCTCCGAGCGCGGCGTCATCACCCACCACGAGGTCCCCGGTCGCAACTGGATCGTGTTGCCCGCAAAAAAGCGGCAGTATCAGGTCTTCGTCGGCGACCGCCTCGCCAGCTTCACCGTGCCGCTCGACTTCGATTTCGACTGGGTGGCGCGCGACACGTTTTTCCCCGGCGACAAACGTCCCTTCCGCGACATCGTTTTCGAGATGATCGAGCAGGGCCGCTACGTCGACCGCCTCGTCAACACCGCCGACGGCGGCACGCGCCGCGTGCGTTTCCTCAAGACCGGCAAGACCGTCTCTGCCGGCGAGCGTGTGCTGTCCTTCGACATCCTCACCGGCGACCAGCTCTTCGTCGACCGCGTCAGCTACCACTTCGTGCCGCCCAAGGTCGGCGACGGCTTTGTCTTCCGCACCGGCCAGATCGAGGAACTCCACGGCGATCAATACTACATCAAGCGCCTCGTCGGCCTGCCCGGCGACCAATTGGAGATCCGCGAGCCGCGCCTCTTCCGCAACGGCGCGCCCATCACCGGCTCCAAGGCCTTTGATTTCAACAACACGCAAAAGGACGACTTCGCCGGCTACTTCGCCGCGCCCGCGCCCTCCGTGAACTACCCCAACACCATCCTGCGCCCCGGCGAGGTCATCACCGTGCCGGACCACAGCTACCTCGCCCTCGGCGACAACTCCGGCAACAGCCTCGACGGCCGTTACTGGGGCTACGTGCCCGCCGCCGACGTGGTGGGTCGCCCGCTGTTCATCTACTACCCGTTCACCAAGCGCTGGGGTCCGGCGCCCTGAGTTTTTTTGAAAAAATCCAAGGGGCGGAACCAACTCGCCCGTTTAATGTCCTGAATGCGACGCGGCCTTTGTGCCGCGGTCGTATCCCGAAAAAACAAATCCACATCAAACCATGAAGTCCTTCCGAATCCTCGTCATCTCCTCGTTGTTCGCCGCCTTCGCCGCCGCTTCCTACGCGGGCGCCGGCTGCTCCGCCGGTTGCTCCGGCAAGTCCGAAGGCGAAAAGGCCCCGGCTCCGAAGACCGAGCAAAAGGAAAGCTGAGTCATCCGACTCGACCGTCTTTTCCCGAGACCGCGCCTTCGTCGGCGCGGTCTTTTTTTGCGCGCTAGAGCAGCTTAAATAAAGTCGTAGCCATTTTAGGTGGAGCGGCTTGTCCCCAAGACGCTCGTTTGACGCGATGAACATCTCTCGAACGCGTTGGGGACAACGCGTTCCACCTTTAATCAAAGAGGACACAGTTTTATTTAAGACGCTCTAATCGCGTCGTTGCGTCAATCCCTCGGCTCACGCCTCGGGCCACGGGGGGAGACGTCTGATGTATCTCAGGGCACCACGTCGAGCGCGGTCAGCAGGCTGGCGAACGCGGACTGGGCGCGTTCCACGGCGGCGGGCGGGCCCTCGAGCACGAAGAGCACGACCCCCTCGGGCAGGGCGACGGCGGCGTGCAGCGACCGGCGCTTTTCGCCGCGCGCGACGGTCGACTCGACGCTGGCAAAGCGCGAGCGGCCGCCCAGCAGGGTCAGCATCTGCGGGTTGTCCTCGGTATCGTCGTTGGCGAACAGAGTGGGCGGCTTGGCGGCGGCGTCCGGCGCGAGGCCGGCGAGATAGGCCTGCCAGCGGGCGTCGGCGAGTTTGCCGAGCGGGCCTCCGCCGGGGAGCAGCATGAGTCGCAGGCGTGTGTCGGCGAAGCCCGGCGCCGAGCCGTGAATGTCGCCCGTGCCGGCTTCGTGCTTCAGGGACCACGCGTCGAAGACCTCCCACGGCAGGCGCACGCGCAGGGGGCCGGCCTGAAAGACACGGTAGGAAATCGGCAGCTCGTCCCAAGTGTAGGTTTGTTTGACGACCTGCACCAGCGGCAGCGAGCGGGGCGGCGGCATTTGCAGCGCGTTGCCCGGCGAGGCCTCGATGGCGGCCGGCGGCTCCAGCGGGGACGCGTGCAACGGCAGGTCGGCCGCGAAGGCGGGCGCGACGGAAACCAGGAGAGTGAGCAGGAGCGGGGAGCGAAACGACATCGAAAGGGTGTTCAGAGGGGGCGGTGAATCAGGGAGTGGGGGCGGGCACCATCTCGGTAAAGCCCAGGTTCACGTCGGCGAGCAGGGCGTCGTATTCCGCCTTGGTGATGTCGCGGAAATCGAGTCGCCGGTAGGTGCGCACGATGGGAGTGCCCGGCGGATACTGGCCGTTGCCGAACATGGAGTTGAAACCCCATTCGCGCTTGGGCGCGCCATACTTGGCGGCGGACCACTTGCCGCGGGCGATCTCGCTCTCGAAGAGGGCGACGATGGAGCCGCGGTAGCGCAGGCTCTTGTTGGTCCAGTCCTCGTGGAAGCGCGGGTAGTTCTCCACGCCGCCGGAGTAGTCGTTGTTGCTGGTGCTCGTGCTGGATACGATGCCGGTCAGGAAGGCGGCGGAGACCTCGGTGTGGCCGGCGGCGGGGCGCGAGGTGGAGTTGCTCGTGGCGTCGCCCACGGGCTTGCCGGAGGCGTCGACCCAGGCGCTGGAAAGGACGTTGATGGCGTCGGCCACGATGGCGGCGGGGGCTTCCGCCGAGCTCTCCGGGGCGGTCATGGAGCCGGTGTTGAGGTTGCCGTCGGCGTTGTAGTTGCCGGCCACATACACGGGGGCGTTGGTGGCGAAGGTGAGCCCCTCGGGGAGGGCGCTGTTGGCGGGGTTGACGGCGCTGCGGTCGGGAAGCTTGGAGCCGTTGAGCAGGCGCACGGCGGTGCGGGTGCCGCTGCCGGTGCCCATGCTGCCGATGTCGCTGGTGGCGGAGTAGCCGGTGCTGGGCGACTCGACGTCGACGTAGACGATGCCGTTCCACTTGCCGGTGGAGCCGCCGCCGGTGTTGTCGAGGTCCCAGTTGGAACCGTTGACCTTGAGCCGGTCGACCGTGCCGTCGGAGTTGGTGTCGGTCTCGTTGACGGCCTCGCGCAGGCGGCCGAGGTCGACGTCGATGGTATTGACCCACTTGCCTTCGCGGTGGTCGTAGAGGCGGCGCTTGTTGTTGGTGGTGTTGGACGGAAGCGTGACGATCTTGTTCGGGTTGGCGGTGCGCCAGGAGTTGCGGTTGCTGGCGCTCTTATAGGCGGTGGCGTCGGCGGCGCTGTAGAAGGAGGTGACGCGGCCGTTGGACTCGACGACAAGGTAGAGGCCGGCCTTGTTGGAGAATTTCTGCGCCTCGATGCTGGCGTCGGCGGAGGCGCTGGTGTCGGGCGCCTCGATGAGGTCGTGGGCCTGGCTGCCGGTGATGACGCCGGGCGGGGTCTGCTGGGTGACGCCGTGACTGGAGTCCTGCACGTAGCCGTTCCAGACCTGCGAGGCCATGTCGCGGAAATTGAGGTCGGAGTCGCGGGTGTTGATGAAGGAGTCGATGTAGGTGCCGACCGAGTTGCCGTCGATGGTGGGGTTGTTGGCGGTGACGAGGTCGTTGGCGCCGTCACCGTCCTCGTCGACGCCGGTGGTGAAGCTGATGCGACGGCCCGAGGGACGTCCGGAGGTGTAGGCGCCGACGGTGAGCTTGCCGGCGGTGGTGTAGGTGCCGAGGAAGCTGAGGGTGTTCTGCTCGGTGAGGAAGGAGTCCTTGTTGGAGTGCACGGGGCCCGCGATGGTCATCGAGGGGCTGGGGTGGAACTCCATGGTGAGGTTGTAGAAGATGGCGTAGTTGAAGAGCGCGGCGTCGCGGATCTCGATGGACTGGGTGCCGTGGCTGACGGAGGAGCGTCCGGAGGCATCCTCGGCGCGCGCGGCGGAGAGAAACCGGACGGTGCGGCTGGTGACCCACTGGCCGCGGAGCGGGTCGTAGTCGTTGGCGGGGTTGAGCGGGTCGATGTAGCGCTTGGTCGCCGA
>JAUWBF010000089.1 GCA_030601755.1 Verrucomicrobiota bacterium
ACCGTCGACCATGGGGCGCGAGTCGACGCCGAGTCCGATCGGGATGTCGGTGCGGCCGGCGACTTGCAGGAAGCGCGCGGTCAATGTCGACCGGTAGGTGGCGTCTCCGGTCGCGGTGAGCACGAGCTTCAGATCGAGCTCTGGGCAGCGCAGCAACTGGGCGAGCGCCCAAGTGTCGTCGATGTCGGTGCCGATGTCGGTGTCGAGGATGACCGGGATGGGGCGGGGCATGGATGAAAGCGGCAATGCTGGGAGAAAAGGGGAGGCTCGACCAGCCGGATCAACATTCGTTTTGCCATGCGTCGCGTTCGGAGGAGGGTTGGCGAATATGTCCAACGCCCTCGCCGCCGAAAAGTCTCCCTACCTGCGTCAGCATGCCGACAATCCCGTCGCGTGGCTTCCTTGGGGCGAGGCGGCTTTTGCGAAGGCGCGCGCCGAACAGAAGCCGATTTTCCTGAGCATCGGCTACTCGACGTGCCACTGGTGTCACGTGATGGCGCACGAGTCGTTCGAGGACGAGGCGACGGCGGCGTTGCTCAACGAGCACTTCGTCTCGATCAAGGTCGACCGCGAGGAGCGGCCCGACGTCGACCGCGTCTACATGGCCTACGTGCAGGCGATGACGGGGCGCGGCGGCTGGCCGATGTCGGTGTGGCTGACGCCGGAGCTGAAGCCGTTCTTTGGCGGCACCTACTTCCCGCCGGAGGACAAGGCCGCGACGGGCCGGGCCAACTTCCCCGCCGTGCTGCGCGCCATCGCCAAGGGCTGGGCCGACGAGCGGGAAAAACTCGTGGGCGAGGCCGACCGCGTGATCGGCACCCTGCGCGATTATCACGACGGCCAGGCCGCGCGCGGCGGGCCCGCCGGCGATCTGCACGAGGAGGCGGGGGCGGCCTGCGAACGGGCGTTCCTGCAACTATACGAGGGCTTCGATCCGGAGCACGGCGGCTTTGGTGGCGCGCCGAAGTTCCCGCGTGCTTCGAACATCAACTTTCTCTTTCGCGTCGCGGTGATTCAGGGAGTCGAGTCCGAGACCGGCCGCGAGGCGATCAAGATGGCGTGTGAGACGCTGCGCCACATGGGCGGCGGCGGCATTCGCGACCACGTGGGCGGCGGCTTCCACCGTTACTCGGTCGACGAGGCGTGGTTCGTGCCGCACTTCGAAAAGATGCTCTACGACCAGGCGCAGATCGCGGTGAACTACCTCGACGCGTATTTGTTTTCCGGTGACGAGCGTTTGGCGTGGGTCGCCGCCGAGACGCTCGACTGGACGCTGCGCGACCTGGGCGCGCCGGGCGGCGGGTTTTACTCGGCGCTCGACGCCGACAGCCGTCCGCACGACGGCGGTCCGGGGGCTAAGGCGCTCGAGGGCGCGTTCTACGTGTGGACGCACCGCGAGTTGTCCGTGGTGCTCTCGCCGGAGACGGCCGCGCTGGTCGCCGATCATTTTGGTTTGGAAGCCGACGGCAACGTGCCCGCGTCGCTCGACCCGCATGGCGAGATGGCCGGGCGCAACGTGCTGCGGCAGGTCCGGTCGCTGGCGCAGACGGCGGCCGCCCGCGGGTTGACCACCGAGGCGACGGCCGAGGTGTTGGCGGCGGCGTTGATGCGTCTGCGCACGGCGCGCGCCGAGCGACCGGCGCCGCATCGCGACGAGAAGATCGTCACGGCGTGGAACGGGCTCATGCTCACCGCGCTGGCGCGCGCGGCCACCTCGCCGGCGGCGTGCCTCGCGGACAAGCGCGGCGGTTACCTTGCGGCGGCGGTGCGCACGGCGGAGTTTGTCGAGCGCGAGTTGTTCGACGCGGAGCGCGGCGTGCTTTATCGCGCGTGGCTCGACGGGCGCGGCGAGAGCGAGGGCTTCGCCGAGGACTACGCGTTTCTGATCGCGGGCCTGCTCGATCTTTACGAGGCGACGTGGGACGCGCGCTGGCTGCGTTGGGCGGACCGGTTGCAGGCGACGATGGACGCGCGGTTTTGGGACGAGGCGGGCGGCGGCTACTTCACCGCGCCGGCGGACGACGCGAACATCGTGCTGCGGTTGAAGGACGACCACGACGGCGCGGAGCCGGCGGCGTCCTCGGTGGCGGCGTCGAACCTGGCGCGACTGGCGGGTATTTTCCGCGTGGATACGTCGGCCGCGGACGGTCGCGCTGAACGGGCGCGTCGCACGGTGCTGGCGCTGCGCGGGCAGTGGATGCAGACGCCGCAGGCGTTGCCCGAGCTGCTGGCGGGATTGGAGCGGGTGTTGTCGGACCCCGAGCAGGTGGTGCTGGCGGGCGATCCGGCGTCGGCGGATTTTCAGGCGCTGGCGGCGGCGTTGCGCGCCAAGCCGGGGGCGCGTCGCACGGTGTTGGCGGCGACGGACGACGTGTGGCTCCGGGAGCGCGCGCCGTGGCTGCGGGATTTCACGACGGTGAGCG
The DNA here is from genome assembly GCA_030601755.1 of Verrucomicrobiota bacterium. GTDB lineage: Bacteria > Verrucomicrobiota > Verrucomicrobiia > Opitutales > Opitutaceae > JAUWBF01. Next base: position 2,424 of record JAUWBF010000089.1, read on the forward strand.
GAAAGGCGGCGGCCTATGTTTGCGAGGGCCGCACCTGCCGTCCGCCGGTGACCGATCCGGCGGGGCTTTGAGCGCTCAATCTTCGGCGACCATCAGCTCCTGATCGTCATCTTCGTCGTCGCCTGCGGCGGCGAGGGTGACGTCCCGCAGGCGCTCGCCGAGGTCGCGGATCTGGCGGAGGATGGTCATCAGCTCGGGCTGGGCGGCGGCGAAGGCGAGCAGGTCGATCTGCTCGGTCGTGAGGTGGGCGGCGAGCACGGCCTCATGCAGGCGGTCGGCGGCCGCGGTGATGGCGGCCTGGCGACGGCCGAGCGCGGCCGTGGCCTCGCGGGCGACCTCGGGGCGGGAAAAGCGGATGCCGCTGGCGGATTCGAGCCAGAGCAGGGCGATGCTCTTGAGGTCGGCGGAGTCGGCGGGGTAGCCCATTTTCTGCACCAGACGGCTGATGGTCTTGAATTTCACGGGGCGGCCGGACTCGACGTTGATCACCGTGTTGCGATGGCAACGCGCGCGGACGGCCAGTGCTTCCAGCGTGAGGCCCTTGGCTTCCCGCAGGCTCCGGAAAAGCTGGGTGTAGTGCATGGGTTGGGAGTAGCGGCGAGCGTGGGCGGGTGTCAACGCGCACACGGGCGCGGCGCGGGGCGGGATTCTTAAATCTCGCTGGTTGACATAACTTAGTATGCACACAAAAAGTGTGCATATGGCAACGAGAGCCTCGCAAAAGCCCGCGGGACGCGGCCGTCCTGACGACCGGCGCCGGCATCGGATCAGGGTGCTGGGCGCCTTGGTGGAGGTTTGCCGCGGCCTGGAGCGGATGCAGGGGCCGGGCGGTGGCCGCGAGGCGTGTCGCGACGTGGCGGCATCGTTGTTGAAGCTGCAACGGCGGGAGCTCGCGGCGGTCGCGCCCAAGGCGGCTGGGAGGAGCGGGCGCGCATGAAGGTGCTGATCATCGACGATCACGACTCGATCCGCGACCTGCTGGCCATGTGGTGCCGGGCGACGGGCCGGCGCGCGTTGGTCGCGGCGGGTGGAGCGGAGGGGCTGGCGCTGCTGGCGGAAAAGGGGGCGGACGCGGTGCTGGTCGACGTGGACATGCCGGGGTTGCGCGGGCCGGAGGTGTGCCGGCGCATCCGCGCGCAGTCGCCGGACGTGCCGGTGGTGTTGATGTCGGGGCGGTGTCCGCGGGAGCTGGCGGGCTTGGCCGAGGCGTGCGGGGCGAGCGGGGCGTTGGGCAAGCCGTTCGACCTGACGTTGCTGGACGGGTTGTTGCGCGGTCTGGTGCCGGCGTGATCGGCGGGGGCGGGGCAGGGGCGGGAGGTGGAAAAACTTTAGGCGTGTTTCTCGCCATAGGCTTGGTTAGGCGTTCAGTGTTTCATGCGAATCCTGACCGTCGAAGATGATCCGGTGGCCCGTGCGGTGCTCGGCCAAGCCTTGCGCAAGCTGGGTCATCAGGTGGTGGAGGCGGCCGATGGTCGCGAAGCGCTGGAGGTGCTGGCGCGCGAGCCGGTCCGCGTGGTGGTGAGCGACTGGGTGATGCCCGAGGTCGACGGCCTGGAGCTGTGCCGCCGGCTGCGCGAGCGTCCGGGCGCGGAGTATGTGTATTTCATTTTGCTGACCAGCCAGACGGCCTCGGTGAACAACCAGCGCGAGGCCATCGAGGCAGGCGTGGACGATTTTCTGAACAAGCCGCTCGCGGTGCAGGAAATCTGGATGCGGCTGCGCGTTGCCGAGCGCATCCTGAAATTCGCCACGCAGGTGCGCCAGTTGGAGGCGTTCTTGCCGATCTGCGGCTACTGCAAAAAGGTCCGCGACGACGGCAACTACTGGCAGCAGATCGAGAGCTACATCAACGAGCGCACGGGCACGGACTTCAGCCACTCGGTCTGTCCGGACTGCTACCAGCGTGTCGTGCTGCCGGAGATTGAGCAGCTCAAGCAGATGGCCGCCGGCGAAGAGCCGGAGAAGAAAAAACCCCATGTCCGGCGAACGACTTGATTACGTTGAGGAGCGGCTGGCCTGGCTGGAGCGCCACGTGGTCGAGCAGGACAAGGCGATGCTGGAATACTCGCGCGAGCTCGACCGCCTGCGCGCCGAGGTGAAGCGGTTGTCGGAACGCGCCGCGTCGACCGTCGCCGAGGGCGCGACCGGCGTCGGCGCGGCGTCGCCCGCGGACGAGCGTCCGCCGCACTACTGAACGGGCAAGGTGGAGCGCGACGTCACCGGCGCGCTCACGGGCTTTGATCGCGTCCGGAGGCCGCGATCCACCTGCGGTTACTTGCCGAAGAGACCCTTGATGCCCTCGGTCACGCCCTTGGTGGCGTCTTTCAGGCCCTCGACGCTCTTGCCGCCGCCCTTGAGGATGGCCTCGGTGGCGGCCTGGGTGACGTTGGCGAGCACGGTCTTCATGATGACGCCCACCGCCTGGTCGGCGGTGATGCCGCCCTCGGCCACGCCGAGATCGGTGATGGTCACCGGAGGCATCGGCACGGTGACCGCGGCGGCGCCGAGGCCGAGCGTGACGGTGCCGCCCTGGAGGCGGAATTTTTTGAGGATGAATTTCTTGCCGGGACCGGTCTCGGCGGCGGGTTGTTCGGCGGTTTGGTCGGCGGGGCCGGTGAGCTTGGCGAGGTTGTCCTGGATTTGTTTTTGCAGGACAGCGATGTTGGACGAGCGGAGGTTGGACTCGTAGACGAACTCGGGGCCGTCGATGAAGACCTCGTCGATCACGATGGCCTCGCCCAGCAGGGAGGACGGCTGGAGCTTGAGGCGGACCTCGGAGAGCGAGAAGGCCTTCTCGGCCTTCCAACCCTCGGGGTTGCCCACGACCAAGCCCTTGAGCGTGCCGCCGCCGGTGAGCAGCGAGATGTCGGTCGAGGCGAGCTCGACCGACGTGCCGGTGATGCGGGGGGCGACGGTGTTGACGGTCTTGGTGACGATGGGGCCGATGAAGAAGCCGATGGCGATGACGGCGACGACCGCTAGCGCCACGAGGATGCCGAGGATGATGAGAAGTTTCTTAATCATGACTGGAGACGGGGATGGGTGGGCTGAACCGTTGGTATTCATCATGACCGACCCGGCCGTGCCCGCAAGTCTGGGGCGGTGGAAGCTGCTGGTTGCGCTGTGGGCTTGCCCCGCAACGGTCACGTTACAGGGTGGCCGCATGTTGGATGGAGTCTGGATACCTCAGGCGGCGGAATTTGGCGGCGGCCCGGTGCCGGTGCCCAACGCTCGCCTGCGCATCGACGGCGGGCGCTACATCATGGAGACCGCCGGCGCGCCAGAGCCGGACCGCGGCTACCTGTATTTCAACCACGCCGAGGTGCCCAGCGCGCTCGATATCGTCTGCGAAACGGGTGCCGGCGCCGGCCGGACCATCCGGGCCATCTGCCGCTGGCGGGGGGACTTGCTGCAGTTGTCCTACTACGCCGAGGACGGCGCGGCGCGACCCGATGACTTTCGCACCAAGCCCGGCACGCTGCAGGTGCTGGTGCGCTACCACCGCGAGACCATGCCCGCGTCGCCGATGGTTGCGCAGGATACGGCGGGGTAGGGTGGCGGGGAGCCGATCCTTCTTTTCGCTTGTCTCGTCCCGCGTCGGACAAACCCTCGGCGCAAACCGTCCTTCGTTTTCCCGTTCCCATTTTTCGCATCCATGGCCGCCAATTACACCGAAGACTCCATCAAGACCCTCTCGCCCCTCGAGCACATCCGGTTGCGCCCCGGCATGTATATCGGGCGTCTGGGCAACGGCAACAACGCCGAGGATGGCATCTACGTGCTGCTCAAGGAGACCGTCGACAACTGCATCGACGAATTCACCATGGGCTTCGGCAAGAAGGTCGAGATCTACCTCGACGAGCGCACCATCACTGTCCGCGACTACGGACGCGGCATCCCGCTCGGCAAGCTCATCGACTGCGTTTCGATCATCAACACCGGTGCCAAATACGACTCCGAGACCTTCCAAAAATCCGTCGGCCTCAACGGCGTCGGCCAGAAGGCCGTCAACGCCCTCTCCGTCTCCTTCCGCGCGCAGGCCGTGCGCGACGGCCAGGTGAAGCTCGTCGAGTTCGCCCAGGGCAAGCTCGTCAAGGATCACAAGATCGCCGCCTCCACCGAAAAGAACGGCACCCTCATCGAGTTCACCCCCGACGAGGCCCTCTTCGGCAAGGACTTCAAGTTCCGCCCCGAGTTCATCGAGGAGATGCTCTGGAACTACGCCTACCTCAACCGCGGCCTCACCCTCTATTTCAACGGAAAACCCTACAAGTCCGACGCCGGCCTGAAGGACCTCCTCGAGAAAAAACTCACCGGCGAACCCCTCTATCCCATGGCCCACCTCGAGGCCGAGGACATCGAGGTCGCCATCACTCACGGCGCCCACTACGGCGAGGAATACTACTCCTTCGTCAACGGCCAGCACACCACCATGGGCGGCACCCACCTCGCCGCCTTCCGCGAGGGCTTCGTCGCCACCATCCGCAACTTCTTCAACAAGCAATACGACGCCGCCGACATCCGCCAATCCATCGTCGCCGCCGTCTCCATCCGCGTTCAGGAGCCCGTCTTCGAGTCCCAGACCAAGACCAAGCTCGGCTCCAACGAAGTCGGCCCCAAGGGCCCCACCGTCCGCCAGTTCGTCTCCGGCTTCCTCACCCGCGAACTCGACAACTGGCTCCACCGCAATCCCGAGGCCGCCGACGCCCTCAAGCGCAAGATCGAGGCCAGCGAACGCGAGCGCAAGGAACTCTCCGGCATCCGCAGCCTCGCCCGCGAACGCGCCAAGAAGGCCTCGCTGCACAACAAGAAGCTCCGCGACTGCCGCGTCCACCTCGACACCAAGGACAAGCGCGCCGAGCAAAGCACCCTCTTCATCGTCGAGGGTGACTCCGCCGCCGGCTCCCTCACCGCCTGCCGCGACGTGCAGACCCAGGCCGTCTTCGCCCTCAAGGGCAAACCTCTCAACACCTATGGCCTCACCAAGAAGGTCATCTACGAGAACGAGGAATTCCACCTCCTGCAGAGCGCGCTCAACATCGAGGACGGCCTCGACAACCTTCGCTACAACCGCGTCATCATCGCGACCGACGCCGACGTCGACGGCATGCACATCCGCCTGCTGCTGCTCTCCTTCTTCCTGAAGTTCTTCCCCGAGCTCATCACCAACGGCCATATCCACATTCTGGAGACGCCGCTCTTCCGCGTGCGCACCAAGAAGCAGACCATCTACTGCTACAGCGAGGCCGAGAAACAGGCCGCCCTGCACAAGCTCGGCCAGAACGCCGAGATCACCCGCTTCAAGGGCCTCGGCGAAGTCAGCCCGTCCGAGTTCAAGGACTTCATCGGCGACAACATCCGCCTCCAGCCCATCAGCCTGAAGAACCTCCACAGCAGCGACGACCTGCTCGCCTTCTTCATGGGCAAGAACACCCCCGACCGCCAGGCCTTCATCATCGACAACCTCCGCGTCGAAAAAGACCTCGTCGAAGCCTGAGTCCCAAGGAGGGCGGGCACTCCTGCCCGCCCCGAACGACGTTCCACGGCGCTCCTCCCAGCGTCTCTCTCTCCGCCCCCGCGCACTCAGCCGTCCCGCGTCCAACGACGGAATATTTGTCACTTATTAAGTTACAATCGCTGTTAGATGCTTTGAAGAAAGAAGGTTACGTCTCCGAGATTTTGTCACTTAATAAGTGACAAAGCCGCCGCGAGCCTCGCCCGAGGCACCTTCCTCGACTGTTTATGAAGGTCGATTAGCCGCCAACGTGGGTGCCGCCAATCAACGCTCAACTCCAGTGCTTGGCATTGATCTTGCAGTATTACGAAATAATCAGTTCGTAATACCGCTTAGCCGATTTTTTGTCATGACTCTCCGCCAGCCACCCGCGCCCACCGGCACCTCCTTCACCACGCCGCGGCCGACCACGCCGCCGCCCGCTCCCCTGCGCGAGATCCCGGCCGACCGCCTGCTCATCGAGGAAACCCTCCCCGGCGGCGTCGCCTGGTCGGGCAACGTCCGCCGCGGCCTCACCCTCCGCCTCACCGCCCTGCGCGCCGGAGCCAACGTCTCGTTCCTGTGCTTCAACCGCCATGAGCCCGTCGACCGCTACAACATGCCCGACACCCTCAAGGGCCAGCACACCGCCAAGCTCACCACCGGGCACATCCTCGTCTCCGACATGGGCCGCGCGATGTTCTCCATCACCGGCGACACCCTCGGCTGGCACGACCCCCTCGGCGGCCACGACAACGCCGCCATCGTCGCGAAAAAGTGGGGCGAGAAAAACTACCAGACCGCCCGCAACGACCACCATCGCAACAGCCACGACCTCTTCCTGATCGAGCTCGCCAAGCACGGCCTCAACCGCCGCGACCTCGTGCCCAACGTCAACTTCTTCAGCCGCCTCGTCTCCGACCCCGAGGGCCGCCTCGTGCACATGGCCGCGCACTCCCGTGCCGGCGACTTCGTCGATCTGCGCGCCGAGATGGACACGCTCGTCGTGCTCACCACCTGTCACCACCCGATGGATACGGCCGCCGCCTACGGCCCATCGCCCGTGAAGCTCCAGCTCTGGCGCTCCGACCCGCCCGCCGCCGACGACTACTGCCGCATCATGCGCCCGGAAAACGAGCGCGCCTTCTACAACTCCGAGATCCTCTACATCTAAAACCGCCACCGCCGGCCGCCTGCCCGCAGACGCCTCGCCACCACGACCATGAGCACGCTCAACTACACCGAATCCACGTTCGCCCCCGAGGCCGCCGTCCATCGCCAGGTCATCCCTGCGGGCGATTTCTGGATGCACGAGATCAAGGCCGGCCAGACCCTGCGCATCCTCGACCTCGAGGGCAACCAGGCCGCCGACACCCTCTTCTACAACGCTCGCGACTTCACCGAGCGCTACAGCGCGCAGGACACCATCCGCGAGCAAGGCGCCATCTACCTCACCACCGGCACGCGCCTCATGTCCAACGCCGGCCGCGCCCTCCTCACCATCACCGCCGACACCTGCGGACGCCACGACACCCTTGGCGGCGCCTGCGCCTGCGAGAGCAACGCCGTCCGCTACGGCCACGGCACGCGCCACATGCACTCCTGTCGCCAGAGCTTCCTGCTCGGCCTCGCCACCTGGCCCAACGCGTCCTTCGACCTCAACAAGCGCGACCTCCCGCCCAACATCAATTTCTTCATGAACGTCCCCGTCACGCCCGACGGCGGCCTCCAGTTCGACGACGGTGTCAGCGCCGCCGGCCGCTACGTCGAGATGCGCGCCGAGCTCGACGTCGTCTGCCTCATCAGCAACTGCCCCCAACTCAACAACCCTTGCAACGGCTGGAACCCCACCCCTGTCGAGGTCCTCATCTGGAACCCAGAAAATTAAACCACGGAGTTCGAGCCTCCAGTCTCCGTGTGCTCCGTGCCCTCCGTGGTTAAAAATCCGACTCCTCCCTTTCCGTGTTTACCAAAGTCCTCATCGCCAACCGTGGTGCCATTGCCTGCCGGATCATCCGCACGCTGAAGCGCATGGGCATTGGCTCGGTCGCGGTCTACTCCGACGCCGACCGCCACAGCCTGCATGTCGCCCTCGCCGACGAGGCTGTGCACATCGGCCCGTCGCCCGCCGCGCAGTCCTACCTCGACGCGGAAAAAATCCTCGCCGCCGCCAAACAAACCGGCGCGCAGGCCGTTCACCCCGGCTACGGTTTCCTCTCGGAAAACACCGCCTTCGTCGAGGCCTGCACCGCCGCCGGCATCGCCTTCATCGGACCGCGCGCCGACACCATGCGCCTGCTCGGTCCCAAGCACTCCGCGCGCGCCCTCGCCAAGGCCCACGGCGTGCCGCTCCTGCCCGGCACCGAGCTGCTCACCGACCTCGCCGACGCGCAGGCCGCGGCCGCCCGCATCGGCTACCCCGTCATGCTCAAGAGCACCGGCGGCGGCGGCGGCATCGGCATGCAGCTCATCCGCAAACCCGCCGAACTCGCGTCCGCCTTCGAGTCCGTCGTGCGCCTCGCCAAGAACAACTTCAAGGACGGCGGCGTCTTCCTCGAAAAATTCGTCGAGCACGCCCGCCACATCGAGGTGCAGATCCTTGGCGACTCCTTCGGCCACGTTGTCGCCATCGGCGAGCGCGACTGCTCCGTGCAGCGCCGCAACCAAAAGGTCGTCGAGGAAACCCCCGCGCCCGGCCTCACGTCCGCCCAACGCGACGAACTGCTCGCCTGCGCCGCGCGCCTCGGCCAGGCCGCCGGCTACACCAACGCCGGCACCGTAGAATTCGTCTACGACAACGCCGCCGGCCATTTTTATTTTCTCGAGGTCAACACCCGCCTCCAGGTCGAGCACGGCGTCACCGAGGAGGTCACCGGTGTCGACCTCGTCGAGTGGATGATCCTCGCGGCCGCCGGTGAACTCGACCTGCGCGACTACCGCCCCGCCGCCCGCGGCGCGTCTATCCAGGTGCGTCTCTACGCCGAGGATCCGGGCAAGAATTTCCAGCCCGCCGCCGGTCTGCTCACCGACGTGTTTTTCCCTAAAACCGCGCGCGTCGAGACCTGGGTCGAGACCGGCAGCGAGGTCTCCGCGTTCTACGATCCGATGATCGCCAAGATCATCGTGAAAGGCGCCGACCGTGCCGACGCGCTGGCCCGCCTCGACGCCGCCCTGGCCGATACCCGCGTGCATGGCATCGAGAACAACCTCGGCTACCTGCGCCAGATCATCGCCAGCGTGGGATTCCGTAGTGGAGCGGTCACTACGAAGTATCTCTCCGCGCTGCCCTATGCGCCCGCCACCATCGAGGTGCTCGAAGGCGGCACCCAGACCACCGTCCAGGACTACCCAGGTCGCATCGGTTACTGGGACGTCGGCGTGCCGCCCTCCGGCCCGATGGACAACCTCTCCTTCCGCCTGGCCAATCGCCTCGTCGGCAATCCCGACACCGCCGCCGGCCTCGAGATCACCGTCAACGGCCCGACCCTGCGCTTCAACACGCCCGCGGTCGTCGCCCTCACCGGCGCGCACCTCGGCGCCACGCTCAACGGCAAACCCGTCGCCGCCCACCGCGCCTTCCGCGTGAAGGCCGGCCAGACCCTGCGGCTCGGCGCCGTATCCGGTCCCGGACTACGCGGCTACCTCGCCATCCGCCACGGTCTCGACGTGCCCGACTACCTCGGCAGCAAGTCCACCTTCACCCTCGGCCTCTTCGGCGGCCACGCCGGCCGCGCGCTGCGCGTGGGCGACGTGCTGCGCGTCACCCGCGCCACGCCCGCCGGCGTCGCCGACGACGCGCCGCTCCTGCGCGCGCCCGCCTCCGTGCAGCCCGCGCTCACCCGCGAGTGGTTGATCGGCGTGCTCTACGGCCCGCACGGCGCGCCCGACTTCTTCACCGAGGCCGACATCGCGACTCTGCTCACCACGGCCTACGAAGTTCACTACAACTCCGCCCGCACGGGAGTGCGCCTCATCGGCCCCAAGCCCGAGTGGGCGCGCCGCGACGGCGGCGAGGCCGGCCTGCATCCGTCGAACATCCACGACAACGCCTACGCCATCGGCGCGGTCGACTTCACCGGCGACATGCCGATCATCCTCGGCCCCGACGGCCCC
>JAUWBF010000025.1 GCA_030601755.1 Verrucomicrobiota bacterium
GTCCAGCGACGGATCGAGCCCCGCGTCGCGCAGCAGCTTCTGGTCGGCCAGGAGCACCGCGCGCGCCGCGCGTCCGGCGGGCGAGAGCGTCAACTCCCGGAGCGACTCGTCGTCGACGGTGGTGATCTCGTCGAGCGGTCCTACGACCCGCGCGATCTCGTCGAAGTCACCGGTCAACCCGCGCGGCCAGCACAGCGCGTTGACCTCGCCGGCGAACGGCGTGGAGACCAGTTCGTCAAAACTGCCGACGACGCGGACGTTGGGATGGTGGAGTGTGAACATAGGCCGGTATCACCCCGACGCGCGTGCCTGGACGGTTTGCAGCACGGTCAAAAGGCTGTCGACTTCGGACGGGCTGAACAGGCTCTCGGGACCAAGCGGGGCGAGGTCGGTGAAGGGGGAGTCGTAGAGCAGGGCGGCGGGCATGACGCCATTTGCCGTCAGGTGGTCGACGATCAGATTGACGAATTCGATCTGGCTGGCGGTGAGTGTGCCGCCGGCGGTGAAGGCATTGAGCGATTCCTTGGCCGCTTCGCGATCCAGTCCGACCAACGAGCGGACAAACAGTCCGAGCCCTTCACTCTTGGCTTGGGCGATGAATTCGGGGTCGCCCAGTCCGCTCTCGGCGAGCATGCGTTCCAGTTCGCCCAGGTCGACTGCGGTCAGCGGCTGGTTGGTGCGCAGGCGCTGGATGACAATGTGGTCCTGATGCGCCCGCAGGAACACCCGCGCCTTGTCCCGAAAACGGGCGAACGTGTCGGCTGGCAAAAACGCCGCCAGCGCCACGTCGTTTCCGACGCCGATCTCGTCCTCGAAATCCGTGTAGACGGGTTTGCGACTGGCCTTGTCGATCAACCGAACGAGTGACCGGAGCCTGCGCCGGACGTTTTCCAGCATCCGGACCGTGGCATCCTGCCACCACTCGTCGGTTTGGATTTCCTGAATCAGGCCCAGCTGGGCGTTCACCATCGGGATGGATGACTTTTCCTCCAGCAAGCCGGCGATGGTTTTGACCTGTTCGCTCAGACGCTTGAACGCCGGCTCGGCGCGCAGCACCGCGAGCTGCAGGTTGAGCAGGAGCAGGTCGAATCGTTTCGCCTCCTCGCCGTCGCTTTCAACTTCCGAGGGCAGGCCGGCGACCTCGTCCGCGAGTTCGGCATGCTCCTCGACCTTGAGGTCATCCCATGCTTCGCGGCTGGCATATTTCTCAACGACGCGACGCTTGGGGCGGACCACGAAGTTGTCCACGTTCATGGCCGCGACCTCCGCGTGCAAGGCGGCGGCCAGTTCGTCGCGCAACGGCTCGGGCTCGGCCACGGCGCCGTCGGATCGATGGTCCAGTTCACCGATCAACTCCAGGCGGACCTTGAACAACCGTTTGCCCAGCGATTCGCCGAGCGCGCCGTCGGTGCTGTCGGGGTTCTGACTGAAAAACTCCAGGTTCTGGCAGTAGTCGAAAATCTGGAAGAACGCCTTGTGCCGGTCGGGGCCGAACAGATCGCGACAGAGGCGCGTGCCGCGACCGACCATCTGCCAGAACTTGGTCTTCGAGCGCACGAGTTTGAAGAACACCAGATTCAGCACCTCGGGCACGTCGATGCCGGTGTCGAGCATGTCCACTGAAATGGCGATGTGCGGGTTGCCGTCCTTCTTTGAAAAATCGTCGATCAGGCTCTGCGCGTATTCCGTTTTGAATGTGATGACACGGGCGAACTTTCCGGCGAGATGCGGATAGTTTTTATCGAACCGCTCCTGGATGAAATCCGCGTGCGCCTGATTCTTTGCGAAGATGATCGTTTTCCCGAGTCGGTCGCCACCGGCCACGGTCAGGCCGCGGGTCATCAGGTGGGCGAGCACCTTGTCCACTGTATCGATGTTGAAGAGCCACTTGTTGACCGCCTCGGGCTCGACGAAGTCTGGCGTGCCGCCGTCTTCGTCCCACTCCTTCGCGTCCCACTGTTCCTTTTCCTCTTCGGACAGATCGTCGTAGCGAATGCCTTGGCGCTGAAACTTCAGCGGAACCGACACCGCTTTTGAGGGAACGAGGAACCCGTCGCTCACCGCGTCGGCGAGGTCGTAGGCGTCGGTGGGCACGCCCTTTTCGAGGTCGAACAAACCGTAGGTGTCGCGGTCGATCTCGTCGCGTGGGGTGGCGGTGAGGCCGACGAGCAGCGAGTCGAAGTAGTCGAAGATCGCCTTGTATTTCTGGTAAACCGAGCGGTGAGCCTCGTCGATGACGATGAGGTCGAAGTGCCCGACACCGAAACGTCGCTGCCCGTCCTTCGCCTCGTTGATCAACCCCATCATCGTCGGGTAGGTCGACACGAAGACGCGGCCCTCGGCGTCCTTCTCCGTGACGAGGTTGACCGGCGACGACTCGGGCAGATGGGTTTTGAAGGCGTTGACCGCCTGATTGACCAGCGCCACGCGGTCGGCGAGGAAGAGCACGCGCTTGGCCCAGTTGCAGCGCATCAGCAGATCGGCCAGCGCGATGACGGTGCGGGTCTTGCCCGCGCCCGTGGCCATGACGATCAGCGCCTTGCGGTCCTTGTCCTTTTCAAAGGTTTCACCGATGCGCCGGATGGCGCGGGACTGGTAGTAACGCTCGACGATGGCCTCGTTGATCGGTGCCTCGCCCAGTGGTTTGCGCGAACCTCGCCGCTGGACCATCAACTCCAGCTCGGCCTTTTTATAAAAACCCTGCACGGGACGGGGCGGGTAGGCGGTGTCGTCCCACAGCCAGTGCTCGTAGCCGTTGGTGTAGAAAATGACGGGGCGCTGGCCGAACTGCTTCTCAAGACAGTCGGCATAGAGCTCGGCTTGGCGCTGGCCCACGCGCGGATCGCGCCGCGTGCGCTTGGCCTCGACCACGGCCAGCGGCTTGCCGTCGTCGCCCCAGAGCACGTAGTCGACATAACCCTTGCCCTTGGTGTTGGGCATGCCGTCGACCTCGTATTCACGATCCCGCGACTGATCTAGCGGCCAGCCGGCTTCCTTGAGCAGCAGGTCGATGAAGGTGTCGCGCGTCTCGGCCTCCGAGTAGTCGTGCGTGTCGGGAGTGCTGGCGTTGGCCTGCTTGGCGGCGGCGACCTCGGCGCGCAGCCGGATCAGCTCGGCGTCGAGCGCGGCCTTGTCGGCGAGGAGCGTGGCGAGCTTTTCGTCGCGTGCAGCGAGTTCGTCGGAGAGCTTCTGGAGCTGCTCGGCCGATTTCGGCGCCGCGGCGGCAGCGGCCGGACGGGGTAGGGCGGCAGGATCGAAGGCCTGCGATGGGGCGGGCTTGGGGCCGGTGGCGTAGGTGTGGGCCAGCCAGTGCCCGATGTGAAACAGCTCTTTGAGGGCGGTGAGCGCGTCACTGCCCGGGATCGGACGGTGGTGGTGCACGGCGCGGTTGCCGAGCGTGACGATCACGCGGGCCTTGTTGAACACCGCCTCGCCGGCGACCTGCTTGAAGGTGGGCTCGTGGAGCAGGGCGCTTAGATTGTCCTGATAGGGCAGGCGCAGCTTGGCGTCGAATTTGTAGAGCCAGTGGACCAGCAGCTCCAACGTGCGGCGCGCGTAGAAGCAAGACGCCCGGGGATCATCCGCCGCCAAAGCCTCCGCGCGGTTGGCGGAGGCAAACACCTCGGGCCATTCGTGTTGGAGGAAGGCGAAGTTCGATTTCACAGGCGGGTCAGTGATTGTTCGATGATTCTTAGCTGTTCTACAAGCTCATCGAAGTCAGGCGGTTCTTTAAAAAACATCGACCGCATGGCCTGATAATCCGCTTTCCACTCGGGCAGTCGCTCCGGCGAGGGCACCAGCTGCAGATCCTTCGGCTGCAACCGATCGTAATCGATCCAGTTGTAGTCGAAATAGGCGTGCCGGTGCGCCTTCACACCGGCGAACAGCGCGACGAAATTTGCCTCGTTCGCGACCCCATGGTTCCAGAGCCGGACCAAATCAAACAGGTGTCGGGCTTGGTGCGGTTTCAGCGCCGCCTTTTCCGGTTTGGCGGTGTGCTGCTCGTGGATCAGCGATGCCTTCTCCCAAAACGTGCGCTCCGGACGCACGCAGGAAAGCGTCAGACTGGGGTTGCCGGTTTCTTCGGGAAACACCTCGGTGATGTAGGGGCGGATGCTCCGCTCCGACATGGGCCAGCCGTCGGCGCGCCCGCTGAGCTCCACCTTGACCATGGCCTTGTTGTAGTCGGCGGGAGGCCGCAGTCCGGTGCCGGGATACTCGAAATGGATGCAGAAGGGATCGCGTGCCTTTTCCAGCGGCTCGACCTCGATGCGATTTGGTTCGGGCAAACCGGCGGCCGCCGCCTGCAGCGCCGGAACCAGCTGATCGTTGATCGCTTCGCGGCATTCCTCGCGCAGCGCCTTGTGGCGGCGGGTTTTCTCGGACGGGCTTATGCCCGCTTCGCCCGGGTTTTTTGCGTCGCCGAGCCAGTCGCGCGACATGGCCAGATCGACGTCTTCCGAAAAGCGGTCGATCACGCCCCAGGCTTTCGACAACGACGTGCCGCCACGAAAGGTCAGGTTGGGGCCGACGGCCGGATGCTCAAACAGCGTCGCCAGCACCCAGCACACCCAGAAATCCTTCTCCATGTGAAACGGCGGCAGACCGAGTCGGGCGCCCGCTTCGGTGAAAAGCGCGAGCCGATCTTCGGACGGAAGCTGCGCGACGATGTTCATGCTTTCGCGGCGATCTTGCGGAACGCTTCGCCGACCCACGCCGGGACCAACGGGATGTCGCGGAGGAGCTGGGCCTTGTCGGCGGCGCTCAACCGTTGGCGCAATTTTTCGATGACCTCATCGTTCACCTGATCCTTGCGCAAAAAGCGCAGGGCCTGCGACACCGTGCCGGAGACCCGGCCGGCCGTCGCCAGTCGCGCGGGCGTGGTCTGCTTGAGCACGACGGGCAGCTTCTTGATCATCACCTGTCTGCTACGGCCGTCGGTGAGGTATTCGATTTTGGCCGGCACCTGCTCGGTGAGGCCCAGCAGATTGGCGGCAAAGGCACCGGAGGGCAGCAGCTTCTGGGCTCCCTTGCGGGCGAGCGCCTTGGCAACGGCCTCGGGACGGGGTGACAATTCACCGATCAGCCGGTTCTTTTCTGGGAAGCCATACACGCCGCGATCCACCCGTCGAAGGATGCCTTTTTTGACCAAACGCGACAGGGCCAGGTCAACGGCCGAGCGGCTGCCGAGGTCCAGAAACTCAGTCGGGGTGCACACGGAACCCCTGCCTCGGCCATAAATACGGCTAAGCACTGATTTTTCGATGCTTTGTGAGAGAACGACCATGCCGTTTTTGTAAGAAAAACAGGGTATTATTTCTTACAGGATAGTCTGGCGAGCAAGCCTTTAAACTTGACCCTCCCAAGGCTCGTCCTCACGAGCTGCGCTCGCAACTCGTGAGGATAATGCGCCTCGCGTGTAAGATAGAATCGGCCTCACAGCCCCGCCTGCTTGGCGATGAAGGCATTCATGCGCTCGGCCAGCGCTTCGCGACGCACGCGGAGAAACTCGCGGTAGTTGTCGAGCTGGAGGAGAGCCGGGTCGTTGGGCACGAGTTGAGAGTCGAGGGCTTGCTGGCCCTGCTCCTTCACAATCTCGGCGAGATAAACGGAGGGTTCCTTGTTGCTGATGCGGCGGTTGGTCTGGCCGGTGATGAAGGCCATGTTGGCGATTTCATTGATTTCGCCGGTTTCATAGCGGCCCTTGAGCAGCGACTTGGGGATGATGTGGTGCCACTGGATGAAGTGCAGGCGCCCTTGATGTGTGAGGGAGAGCCCCAGACCACTGAACCAGTCTTTGGCACCACCGGCCTTGAGCGCGAGGTAGGCGAGCGAGAACAGCGGGCTGTTGGCGCCGCGATTCGCGAGGTCGGCGGGCTCGATGTGCAGGCGACCGAACTGGCGCTTGAGCGGCCCCATCAGCGCGGCGATGTCTCCGGTGCGGAAGATGATATTCAGATCCTCGTTGAGCAGAGTCTCGGTCGAGCCGCGCGAGAAGTGGCCGCGGGCGTTGGCGACGAGCAACCAGTGCAGCAAGGCCTGCTGCTCGGCCTGCGTGAGCTTGTTGTCCTTCACGCGGCTGACGGCGGCCAGGGCGTGGATGAACATGGGCGACGAGAGCAACGATTCGTCCTCGATGCCGGCGTTGGCGCGCAGGAAGTTGATCGCGAAGCGAAGGCCCTCCTTGGCCTCCTCCCAGCCGCGCTCCAATTCGGCGACCGGGATGCGGCCGACGTTGTGAAACAGACACTGCTTGGTGGCGAACACCACGATGGCGCGCACCAACTGGCCGAGGTCGATGGTGAACCAGCTTTTTTCGCACTCCTCTTGGAACTCCTCCAACTGCTTGAGCAGATTTTGCCAGCGCGACGTGATCTGGGCCAGCGCGAGGTCGGAGGAGCGTAGCTTGGCACCAAGGGAGTTCACGCGGACGAAGATCTCGGTGACCTCCTGATAATTCATCTCCCGCTCGAGCACGTGGACGACGTAGCTGTAGTCGCGGATTTTTCGGAGCCGCTGCAGGCGGTCGGAGTATTTCTGGAGCCGCGGGTCGTCCATCGAGGTGATGCCGACCTTCTTCAAAATATCGAAATCCTTGGAGGACTTGAATACCTCGCTGACGGAGACCCAGTGCGGCTGCGCCTGGAGCGCGCGGCTCGCGACGACGAAGGTGAAGTTTTTGAACCGCTCGGCCACGGCGGTCTCACTGTCGCCGTTGTCCTCGGTCTCGTCCGACTCCTCGTCGTCGGGGGTCAACGGCGAGTCCACGTCTTCCTCGACCTCGCTGGCCTCCAAGGGCGGGCCTTCGCGGTGTTCGAGATTGAAGAGGATTTCGATGGGGCGGACGCGATTGCGGACCTTGATCGGCTCGCCGTTGATGACGGCGGTGAGCGAGGTGAGGCGCTGCTGGCCGTCGAGGAGAAGTTTGCGGCCGGCGAAAGCGCCGATCTGCTGGGCGACGGCGGTGTCGCGGGTGGGCACGGCCTCGTCGGTCTCCCACATGAGGATCGAGCCGCTGGGGTAGCCGCGATAGAGCGAGTCGAGCAGATCGCGGACGCGGGTGGCGCGCCAGACGTAGTGACGCTGTATTTCCGGTAGGCGCAGCTCGCCGCGTTTATACATGTCCACGAGCGAACTGATGGGGATGTTCTGTTGTTGCATGGGGATTAAGGCTGCATCGGCGCCATGATCTTCACTCGCTGAGCCACTTCGCACTGCGCATAACTCTCTTCAAAAGTGCTCATGCGCAAAGCCCGTTGTGGTAGTCGATGAACTCCTGCCGAACGGCATGGCCTGTGGCTTTGCGAAGTTTCGTCGAATCGATCTTGATCGCCAAAAAGTCGAGCTTCACGTGGCAATTCGGGCACACGCAAAGGATGTTGTCCTCCACGTCCGGGCCATCGTGCGGCTTTCCGAGCGGCTTCAGGTGATGGCCTTCGGAGTAAAAACGATCTTTGGTTAGTTCCAGACGGCCGGTGCAAATCTGACATGTCTGGCGGTGAGCGTGTTTCACTTTGCGCGCAACCTTCGTATCACGCACCACCCGGGAGAGCGTCACGCTTACACGCGGAGGCAGCTCGTCGGCCTTCGTGTCGACTGCTACCAAGGATTGTCCTTCGTCGACCGCAAACTTCACATAGAGACGAAGGGCCGGGATGAGGTTGCGCTGAAGATCGCGGAGGTTGAACTCTCCGCTACCTCGACCGCCGTGATCGATCGCGCGCCTGACGTCCTCAGCGATGCGTTGCACGTCTTGCTCTGAAGATACGTGATCTGGATCGATCGGGCGGCCAAACGCACTGAGGTATCGGTCTAGGAAGTAGGGGTATTCTTTGCAGGTTTGAGGGGCGTAATCCTTCGCTTTCATCCAGCGTGCGAAATCGGGGAACCGGTCGGCGGTGTGGCTGGACATAGGCTTCAGAGTTCGCCTCGGAAGGCGCGGTGCTGGAGGGTGGCGAAGAGCGCGTCCAACTCCGCCAGCGACGCGCGCTGCGCGGCTTTGAGTTTCTCCACCACCGTCACTCGCCGGGCGAATTCACGCTGCTGGGCGATGGGGGGGCAGATTGCCTCGAAGACTTCAATCTGTGCCTTGGTGATTGCTTCGCGGGTCGCACCTGCTCCGCCGATTTTGAGCAAGCGTCGCTTGGTCTGCTCAGCTAAAAGAAACTGCTCCAGGAATACGGCGTTGAGTGTCGGCTTTGGCCGGATGATGCAGACATGCTGATTCACTCGCGCGGGAAGCACCGACGAAGGAGCACGGCAAACTCGCGCGACGGAAGCCCCGGTGATGTTCAGCAGCACGTCGTCTGCCTCGACGACAACGCCAGCTAGCTTCGCGGCCTGTAGGTTGTCGATGAAAGCGAGGTCTTTGAGGGTGAACTCGCCATCGCGAACGTTGAGACTTCGGATAAGCGAAATCCCTTCGGTCTTGTATGCCGTCTCGCCGCCTGTCGGCGTCGAACCGCTTCCGATTTTCGTGGTGTGTTCGCCGAGCCGAACCAGCGGCCAGCGTTTCGGATTGGTGGCGGGGTCGCCGAAGAGGTCGAGGAAGAGGGATTGGGTGAGGGAGTCGAGTTGGGCGAGGGCGGCGCGGCGCTTGGCCCGCAACGCCTCCGCCCGGTCCAGCACCTCCGCTATCCGCCGCTGCTCCGCCAGCGGCGGCAGGGGGATTGGGTGTGAAGCATAGCTCGACCATTTAAGATTCGGGTAGGTCGAAGCTCCAACGATGGTTTTGACGAACGCCTTGGAGGCTCCGCTGTTCAGCACATACCAGACGTAACGCGGGACCACGGTGGATTCGTCCACCCGAAGGCGTAGCAGGAAGTTTGACGCGACGATTTGACCGGCTCGGTCGGCGCCACAAATCGCAGTCTTCCCCGAAAGTATGTTTGCCTTTGAGCCACTCGATTTCACGACGAGCAACTCACCTTCCTTGACGAGGAGATTCTTGATTTGGTCGTCGCGGAATCGGCGTTTCTCGAAGTCGCCGTGAAACTGACCTTCCCCGTTTACGTTGCTGACCTTCACGACGTCGAACGACGGTGCGTCATCCGACGGGTCATCGCCGTAGTCGCAGGGCAAACTCTCTGCGATTGAGCCAAGGCGAACCGTTTTCACTTCAGCATCCCCTCCAGCTCCTTCATGCCCTGCTGGATCTCGGCCTCCAGTTTTTCGAGGGCCTTTAAAATTTCGCCGGGTGGGCGGTGGGCGACTTCGGCGTGGACGACTTCCTTGTAGCGGTTGAGCGAGAGGTCGTAGCCCTGCGCGGCGATGTCGGCCTTGGGCACGCAGAAGCTTTGCGCGGTGCGCGGACGAGTCGCCTCCGGCGACTCGCGTTTAAGTTGAGAGTTTAAGTTTAAGGGATGGAGCGAACGCCAGCGGGCGAGGAGGTCGGGGAGATTGTTTTTGGCGTGGTCGTCGGCGGTGAGGGCGACGCGGGGCAC
This sequence comes from Verrucomicrobiota bacterium, assembly GCA_030601755.1. Classification (GTDB taxonomy): domain Bacteria; phylum Verrucomicrobiota; class Verrucomicrobiia; order Opitutales; family Opitutaceae; genus JAUWBF01. The sequence goes on from JAUWBF010000025.1 coordinate 9,444, forward strand.
GGGGCCGAATTTCTCCTCGGGGACGAGGTCGGTGCGTTTGTCGTCGAGGCTCTTGCCGTCGGCGTCCACGTCGTAGAACCAAACGTGGTCGGTGCCGCCGGAGTTGGTCTTGGTGAAGAGGAGGATGGCGGTGGAGACGCCGGCGTAGGGCTTGAATACGCCGCCGGGGAGGGAGATGACGGCGTCGAGTTTCTGCTCCTCGACGAGGATCTGGCGGAGTTGTTTGTGGGCCTTAGACGAACCGAAGAGCACACCGTCGGGCACGATGACGGCGGCGCGGCCGCCGGGTTTGAGCAGGCGCAGGAAGAGGGCGAGGAAGAGGAGCTCGGTCTTCTTGGTTTTGACGACGGTGAGGAGGTCCTTGGCGCAGTTTTCGTAGTCGAGGGAGCCGGCGAAGGGGGGATTGGCGAGGATGAGGGTGTATTTTTCCTCTTCGCCGGCGTGGTCCTGGCCGAGGGAATCGCGGTAGCGGATGTCGGGGTTTTCCACGCCGTGGAGGAGCATGTTCATGCTGCCGATGCGGAGCATGGTGTTGTCGAAGTCGAAGCCGTGGAAGGCGTCCTCGTGGAAGTGTTTCTTGAGGCGGGCGTCGCGGAGGATCTCGGGGTGGTGGGCGCGGAGGTATTCGCCGGCGGCGACGAGGAAACCGCCAGTGCCGCAGGCGGGGTCGCAGATGGCGTCGCGTGGGGTGGGCGCGGTGAGCTCGACCATGAGCTGGATGATATGGCGCGGGGTGCGGAACTGGCCGTTCTGCCCGGCGCTGGCGATCTTCCCGAGCATGTATTCGTAGAGGTCGCCCTTGGTGTCGCGGTCCTCCATCGGCACGGCGTCGATCATGTCCACGACCTTGGCGAGGAGGGCGGGCGTGGGGATGGTGAAGCGCGCGTCCTTCATGTGGTGCGCGTAGGTGGAGCCGTCGCCGCCGAGGGTGCGCAGGAAGGGGAAGACGTGGTCGCCGACGACCTCAAACATGGCCTTGGGGTCGCCGAGGTGCTTGAAGCGCGACCAGCGGAGGTCGTCGTAGGGGCGGCCACGGGGGTCTTTGCCCTCGGGGAAGACGCGGCGTTCGAGTTTGGGGAGTTTCAGGCGGGCGGCCTTGTTCTCCTCCAGGGTGTGCAGGTCGTCGAGGCGCTTGAGGAAGAGCAGGTAGGTGATCTGCTCGATGACTTCGAGGGGGTTGGAAATACCGCCGGTCCAGAAGGCATTCCAGAGGGCGTCGACTTTGCTGCGGATTTCGCCGGTTAACATGGGTGCGCGTAGCTGACAGGCCGGAACGGCGGGCGGCAAGGCTGCGGACGGGCAAAAAAAGCCCGCCGGCGGGTGGCGGGCGGGCAAAGGGGGCGCGGTGCGCAGTCGGAGCGTGGGGGGGGCGGAGGGAGTCGCGGACGGGCGAGGCGAGGGTCCCCGAGCTCACGCTCGGGGCCACGGGGGCGGGGCGAGGCAGGGGGATCGGGTGGCCCCGGGCGTGAGCCCGGGGATGTTCGCCAAGGGTCCCTGAGCTCACGCTCGGGGCCACGGGAGATGCGGCGCGTGGAGGGGCGGGAAGGTCAGGCCTTTTTGACGAAGCAGGCCTTTAGCATCACGGCGACGCCGTCGACCTTGCAGTCGATCTCATGGTCGCCGTCGACGAGGCGGATGTTCTTGGCCTTGGCGCCGGCCTTGAGCACCTGCGAGCCGCCGAGCTTGAGGTCTTTGATGAGCGTGATGCTGTCGCCCTCGGTGAGCACGTTGCCGTTGGCGTCTTTCACGACCCGCGCGGCCTCGGGCTCCGGGTCCTTGGGCCATTCGTGGCCGCAGGTCGCGCACTCCCAGTGGTCGGAGTGCTCGAGGACGTCGTCGAGGGTGCATTCGGGACAGGTGGGCATGGCGTGGGAGGGATGAGGGAGGAGGGAAAGGGGGGAGTGAAGGGGACGCAGGGCGGAAGGGAAAGGCGGAAGACGCGCGTCAAAAGGAGGGCGGGCACTCCTGCCCGCCACGTGCGACGCGTCCCGTGCGACGTTTGTTTAACCACAAAGGATACGAAGGCTCACGAAGCCGGAGTCAGCTGTTTGACGATGCACTGGTTTTTAACCGCAAAAGACGCCAATGGTCGCAAAAAACGGATCGGAAATCTTTCACCATGGCGTTGCCGCGGACCGGGCGTCCAACGGGGCGGGCAGGAGTGCCCGCCCTCCGCGGGGACCACCCGCCCACGGGACGCGTCGCGCCGGAGGGTTTGTCACTTAATAAGTGACAAACGGGTTGGACGGCTGGGCGGCGTCGAGGGTCCCCGAGCTCACGCTCGGGGCCACGAGGGTGGGGCGAGGCCAGAGGATCGGGTGGCCACGGGCGTGAGCCCGGGGATGTTCGCAAAGGGGTCCCTGAGCTCACGCTCAGGGCCACGGGGGAAGCGAGGGCACGGGGCTGGACTTCAGATGAAGTTCAAGGGCTCGAATTTTTGGCCGAGGACCTTGTCGGCGGGGCAGTCGAGCCAGCGGTCGAGCACGGTGGCGTAGATTTGCCGGAAGTCGGTGCTGTAGGTGAGGTCCTCTTTTCGGTCGAGGTCGAGCTTGGGGGCGGTGCCGTGCAGCGTGCCCTTGATGCCGGTGCCCATGACGAAGAGTGGGGCGGCGGTGCCGTGGTCGGTGCCGGAACTTTCGTTCTCGGCGGGGCGGCGGCCGAACTCGGAGAAGGTCATGGTGAGGACCTGCGGGCCGAGTCCCTTGGCCTCGATGTCCTTTTGAAACGCGGCCATGCCTTCGGAGAGCTGGCGCAGGAGGTTCTGGTGGTTGTTGACCTGGTTGGCGTGGGTGTCGAAGCCGCCGAGCGAGACGAAGTAGACGCGGGTGGACATGCCGGCGGCGATGAGCGCGGCGACGTTTTTGAGCGACTGGGCGAAGCCGCCGCCGGGGTATTGGGCGTCGCCGCGGTATTGGCCGAGAATCTTTTGGACCTTCTGCTCGGTGACCATGGCGTCCATGAGCGTGGAGCGGAGAAAACCTTCGTTGCCGTGGTCGTGGTCGTCGTGGCCTTGGCCGGCGAGCTGCTTGAGCAGGGAGAGGGAGTCGCGCCCGCCGCGTCCGCCGCGGCCGGCGTTGCCGGAGAGGCCGAAGGTGGAGTGGGGTTGCTCGCCGCAGAAGGACTGGGGCACCTCGCCGCTGATGTGCACGGCGAGGGGGTCGTCGCCGGTGGCGGCATCGGGCCGGCCGGAGCAGGCGTTGTCGAGGTAGCGGCCGATCCAGCCGGTGGCGTCGTTGATGTTGGAATCGCTGGCGGATTCCCAGATCTCGGTGGAGCGGAAGTGGCTGCGGTTGGGGTTGGGGTAGCCGACGTTTTGGATGACGCCGAGCTTGCCCTCCTTGAGCATGTCGTTGAGCGCGGCGCAGCCGGGGTTGAAGCCGAGCTGGTCGTCGATGGGGAGAACGGCGTCCTTTTTCAGGCCGATGGTGGGACGCAGGCGGTGGTAGTCGGCGTCCTCGTAGGGCACGATCGTATTCAGTCCGTCATTACCGCCGGCGAGCTGGATGAGCACGAGGATGGTGCGGTCCTTCTCGGGGGCGGGCGCGGCGCCGAGGGTGGATTGCACGAGGAAGGAGGGTGCGAAGCGGCTGAAGGCGAGCAGTCCGATGCCGGCGCCGCCGAGGCGGAAAAACTCGCGGCGGGTGACGGGAAGCCTGGGGTTGGTCGAGTTGTGCATGGCGGCGGGGGACGGGTTGGTCAGCAGAGTTGGTATTCGGGGGTCTGAAGGACGGCGATGGCGGCCTCGCGGATGCGGCGGGTGTCGGGGTTGTCGGCGAGGAACTCGCGAAGGGCGCCGCGGAAGGCGTCGTGGGCGGGGGAGGGCAGGAAGTAGGTGACGAAGCGGTCGACCATGCCGTCGACGCCGAGGGCGGCGAAGGACTCGAGGCGGGCGTCGTCGACGGTGAAGCGGTCGTGGCCCTCGGCGCGGGCGGCATCGAGGGCGACGCGGTCGTCGGCGTTGATCTTGTCCTCGTTGATGGCGGTAAAGAGGGTTTGCACGAGCTGCCGGCGGGCGGCGAGGGTGGAGGAGTTGATCCAGAGGCGGCCGCCGACCCAGCCGCGGACGTTGGGCGGGTTGAAGACCTGCTGGCCCATCTGGCGGAGCGGGTTGAGGGTGGTGCGGGGCAGCGGGGTGACGTCGAGCCGGAGGTCCTGCAGGAGGCCGAGGTGGTAGTGGACGGGGCTCTTGATGTAGTTGGCGCGGTAGGACGGGTGGTGGAAGAGGATGGACGAAAAGTAGCGGTGGCAGAGGTCGCGGAGGTTGTGGCCGCGTTCGCGCCACCAGGCGGCGAGGGGCTCGAAGTAGTCGGCGTCGGGCACCTGGTCGGTGAGGTAGAAGCGGGTCATCTCGCGCGGCAGGAAGGTGCCGGCGGCGGGTTGTTTGTAAACGAGGTCGATGACGTCGTCGCCGTTGAAGAAGCCGGTCTGGCCGAAGATGGTTTTCTGGCCTTGATCGAACTTGTTGGTGTCGAAGTGAAACTTGTCGCCGCGGAAACGGTAGCCGGTGAAGGCGCGGGCGGCTTCCTTGATGTCGTTCTCGGTGTAGTGGCCTTCGCCGAGGGTAAAGAGTTCAAGCAGCTCGCGGGCGAAGTTTTCGTTGGGGGCCTTCTTGCCGCTGCGCTGGAGGTCGAGGTAGTTGAGCATCGCGCCGGAGCGCGAGACGCCCTTGGTGAGGTCGGGCGCGGGGCCGAGCGCGCCTTGGCGGAGGATGTCGGCGTGTTCGTAGATGAGGTTGGCCGAGCGGACTTTTTCCACGGAGACGACGTAGATGTCGCTGAGGAAAAGGAGCCACTTCTCGAAGGCGGAGTTGGCGGGCGTGGCGGCTTGCTGGAGCCAGCGGAGGACGAGGTCGTTGTTGGCGTTGCGGGAGAGGTCGCGTTGCTCGCGCTGGATGTTCTGACGGGCTTCGGGACCGTCGGCGGCGCGCACTCGTTGGCGAAACTCGGGGGCGCGGGTGCGTTCCTCCTCGGTGAGCTTGGGGCGGGGGAAGGGCGGCGGTTCGGCGGGAAAGAGCCGTTCGAGCGTGGCGGGCAGGCCGTCGCGCACGGCGCGGGCGACCTCCTCGGGATCGGCGGACCAGCCGGTGCGGCGCAGCAGATGTCGCGCGGTGGCGTCGTTCCAGTGGGAGCGGGGCAGGGGTTGCCAGGCCTGGGCGGATGGGAGGGGCGGGGTCATCGGCGTCGAGGGTCATCGCATGGGACGACCGGCACGACGGCGAGTTTCAACGCGGGACCAAAAAAGTCAAAATCCCAGCGGGGTGCGGTAGAGCCGCGGCACGCGCTTGGTGACCGAGCAGAGGGTTTCCCACGGAATCGTGTCGGCCCAGCGGCTGAACTCGGTGAGGTCGATCTCGGCGCCCTGTTGGCGGCCGACCAGCACGGCCTCGTCGCCGACGGCGGCGGCGGGCAGGTCGGTGACGTCGATGATGGTCTGGTCCATGGTCACGCGTCCGAGCACGGGGCAACGTTGCCCGCGGATGAGCACCGAGGCGCGGTTGCTGGCGGAGCGCGGAATGCCGTCGCCGTAGCCGGCGGTGAGGATCGCCACCCGCGAGTCGCGGCTCAGGGTGTGGGTGCCGCCGTAGCTGATGCGCGTGCCGGCGGGCAGGGTTTTGACCAGGCCTACGCGGGTGCGGAAGCTGAACACCGGTTCGGCGTGCACCTCGGCGAGCAGCGACCCCGGGGAGGGCAGGACGCCGAATTGCAGCAGGCCGACGCGCACGGCGTTGAAGGGGCCGGCCTCCTCGTAGGTCTCGAGGCCGGCGCTGTTGTCGGCGTGCACGAAGATCGACGCCGGATCGAGTCCGGGCATGCGGTCGAGCGCGTCGAGAAAGCGCCGGCGTTGCAGCGCGGTGAACGCGGGGTCGTCGTCCGACGACGAGAAATGCGTGAACACGCCCTCGAGCCGCAGGTGGGCTGCGTCACGGATTTTCTGATACAACGGCACGGCCTGCTCGTGCCACACGCCCAGCCGGCCCATGCCCGTGTCGATCTTGAGGTGCACGGCGAGAGGGCGGCCGGCGCGTTGCGCGGCGCGGTCGAAGCGCTCGACCTCCTCCGGCGAGGACACGGTGAGCGCGACCTGATACTCGGCGGCGTGGCGATCCTCGTCGGGCAGGAGCGCGCTGAGCACCAGCACGGGCCACTCGGGGCTCAGTTCACGCAGCGCGGCGGCTTCGGCGAGGTTGGCCACGGCGAACAGGTCCGCGCCGGCGTGCATCAGGCGGGCGGCGGTCTGCGGCAGGCCGTGCCCGTAGGCGTCGGCCTTGACCACCGCGACGTAGCGCATGTGCGGCGGCAGCGAGGCGCGGATCAGGCGAAGATTGCGCTCGAGAGCGGCGAGGTCGATCTCGGCCCAGCAGCGGTGGGGAAGACTGGTGGCGGTCGACATGGTTCAGGCGCGCGGGGCGGGGGCTTGGTGAACCTGCGGCGTCCACGTCGCGTAGGCCGGAGTCTCGTGCAAAAACGCGTCTGGCGCGTCCACCGCGCGGAAAATCGCCTGGTCCGCCGTCGCCGCGAGCATCGCGCCCACGTCGTAGGGCACGCCGGCGACGTTCGCGGGCAACTTGCTCCAGCTGCGGAAGCCCGCCGGCATCACCAGCTCGCCGGCCAACTCCGCGGACGGCACGCGGGCGATGGCCGCACCGAGTCGCGCGACGTGCCACGAGTCGCGCCGCGCGTCGGCGATGACCGCGACCTCCGGCCGGTTGAGAAAACGCGCGACCACGTCGAGCCCTTGGAACGCGAACATCGGCACCGGGTTGAGCACGTTCCACGTTCTCAGCGCCACCGCCGCCGTGCGGATGCCCAACACCGACCCAGGACCCTCGCAAAACGCGAAGCCGCGCACGTCCGCGATCTTGAGTCCCTCGGCCGCCAACAGGGTCTCGACCGCGCGAAACAGTCCCGAGCCGGCCTCCTCCTCGCGGGTTTCCCAGCTGATCGGCGCGTCGGCCGATCGCGCCAATCCGGCGTGGATCACCTGCGAGCAACTGTCGATCAACAGCAGCGGGGCGTGGCGGGAGAGCAGTTGGCGCAACGATTCCATGTAATGAGGGCGGGGAGGGCATGAAGCGGGCCGCGCGCCCGCCTTTCAAGCGTCGGAATACGGCATTGACCGATTTGGGCCGCGACCCGTAGGTTTTCGGATTCTTTCAACAAAAAGCCTCCCTTCCTTTCCAACCGTGAACATCGAAATCAAAGACGTCTCCGACACCCGCAAAGAGCTCGTGGTCTCCCTCGACCAGGCCGAAGTCGCCGCCCAGCACCAGGCCGTGATCGGCGAAATCTCCAAGGTCGCCCGCCTCCCCGGCTTCCGCCCCGGCAAGGCCCCGGCCAACCTCGTCATCAAGCGCTACGGCAAGGAGATCGGCGAAGAGTTCAAGCAGAAGGTCGTCACCAAGGCCTACCGCGACGGCCTTGAACAGTCCAAGCTCGACGTCCTCCAGATCACCGGTGTCGACGAGGGCACCATCGCCGCCGACCAGCCCGCCATCATCACCATCACGGTCGACCTGCGCCCCACCTTCGAGCTGCCCGACTACACCGGTCTCGCCACCACCGTCACCTCCGCCGAGCCCACCGACGCCGAGGTCGACGCCGCCATTGAGGAGCTCCGCGGCCAGCGCGCCGAGTTCAACGTCGCCGAGCGCGCCTCGCAAAAGGGCGACTACGTCAAGCTCTCCTACACCGGCACCGTCGACGGCCAGCCCATCCTTGAGATCGTGCCCGAGAAGCAGATCTACGGCTCCGTTCCCCAGACCTGGGAAGAGGTCGAGGGCGAGCAGGAAGGCCTGATCCCCGGCCTCGGCAAGCAGCTCGCCGGCCTCTCCAAAGGCGACAAGAAGGACGTCACCGTGACCTTCCCCGCCGAGTTCGTCGGCGCCCCCGCCCTCGCCGGCAAGACCGCCGTCTACTCCGTCGAGATCCTCGAGATCCGCGAGCGCGTGCTGCCCGCCCTCGACGAGGCCTTCTTCAAGGCCAACCAGGCCGACGACCTCGCCGGCCTCAAGTCCAAGACCGCCAACAACCTCAAGCTCCGCAAGGAATACCAGAACCGCCAGGCCCAGCGCCAGCAGGTCGTCGAGGCCCTCACCGGCAAGGTCGAGTTCCCCGTTCCCGAGAGCCTGATCGAGGCCGAGACCCAGTCCGTCCTGCGCCGCTTCATGCAGGAAAACATGCGCCGCGGCGTCCCCGCCGAGCAGTTCGAGAAGGACAAGCAGGAGCTCTTCGACAACGCCCGCAAGGCCGCCACCACCCGCGTCAAGACCCAGTTCATCCTCTCGAAGATCGCCGAGAAGGAGTCCCTCAAGGTCGACGAGAAGGACATCGACAGCTTCATCTACCGCGAGGCCATGATGACCAACTCCACCCCGGAGAAACTCGTCAAGGAACTCACCAAGGACCGCGAGCGCCTGCGCGCCATCCAGCAGTCGATCATTTTCGACAAGGCCCTTGATTTGGTGGTTTCCAAGGCTACGGTTTCGACCGCCGAGGCCACCGCCTGACAGTCCCGTCCGGACCCGGCCCTTCCAACGTGAGCTACTACGTCCCCATCGTTCTCGAAAACACCGGCCGCGGCGAGCGGTCGATGGACATCTACTCCCGTCTGCTCAAGGACCGGATCATCTTCATCGGCACGCCGATCGATGACCAGGTCGCCAACCTGGTCATCGCCCAGCTCCTCTTCCTCCAGATGGAGGACCCGAAGAAGGACATCCACCTCTACATCAACTCGCCCGGCGGCGTCGTGACCGGTGGCATGGCCATCTATGACACGATGAACTTCCTCCAGTGCGACGTCGTCACCTACTGCATCGGCCAGGCCGCCAGCATGGCCACCGTGCTCCTCGCGGCCGGTGCCAAGGGCAAGCGTTTCGCCCTGCCCAACAGCCGCGTGATGATCCACCAGCCCAGCGGCGGCGCCGGCGGCCAGACGGCCGACATCGCCATCGCAGCCCGCGAAATCCTCCGCTGGCGCACCACGCTCAGCGAGACCATCGCCCGCCACACCGGCAAGACCCCCGAGCAGGTCGACAAGGATTCCGACCGCGACTACTACCTGAGCGCCCACGAGGCCAAGGCCTACGGACTCGTCGACCACGTCGTCGAGTCGACCAACGAGGCGGCCAAGTCCATCGCGACCGCCGCCTGAGATCGTCCGGCGACCCCGGCCCGCCCCGGGAACGCCGGCCCAACAACGCCCTCGACACCTCCGGCCCCCTTCGGAGAAACTTGCAGCCATGGCCAAATCCTCGCGCATGACCCTTTGCTCCTTCTGCGGCAAGTCGCAGGCGGAGGTGAAGAAGATCATCGCCGGCCCGGGAGTCTACATCTGCGACTCCTGCGTGCAGGTCTGCAAGACCATCGTCGACCGCGAGGTCAGCACCCCCGCCGTCGAGACCCGCTCGGCCGTGCGTCTCGTCAAACCCTCCGAGATCAAGCGCGCCCTCGACGAGCACGTCATCGGACAGGACCACGCCAAGAAGGTCCTCTCCGTCGCCGTTTACAACCACTACAAGCGCCTCAACGCCAGCACCCGCGACAACGCCGCGACCGCCGAGGGCGGCGCGCTCGCCCCCGAGTTCAACGACGTCGAGATCGAGAAGAGCAACATCCTGCTCACCGGCCCGACCGGCTCCGGCAAGACCCTGCTCGCCCGCACCCTCGCGCGCGTGCTCGACGTGCCCTTCGCCATCTCCGACGCCACCACGCTCACCGAGGCCGGCTACGTCGGCGAGGACGTCGAGAACGTCGTCCTGCGCCTGCTCCAGGCCGCCAACTACGACGTCAAGCGGGCCGAGTGCGGCATCATCTACATCGACGAAATCGACAAGATCGGCCGCAAAACCGAGAACGTTTCCATCACCCGCGACGTCTCCGGCGAGGGCGTGCAGCAGGCCCTGCTCAAGATTCTCGAAGGCACCGTGTGCAACGTCCCCCCGCAGGGTGGCCGCAAGCACCCGAACCAGGACTACGTCCAGATCAACACCGGCAACATCCTCTTCATCTGCGGCGGCGCGTTCGTGGGCCTCGACAAGATCATCGAGCGCCGCCAAGGCCGCAACCAGCTCGGCTTCACCGGCGGCGGTCAGGAAAAGTCCGGCCACCACATGACCGCCGAGGAGATGATGAAGTCCGTCGCCCCCGAGGACCTCGTGCGCTTCGGCATGATCCCAGAGTTCATCGGCCGTCTGCCCGTGGTCACCGTGCTCGACCAGCTCGCCGTGGCCGACCTCGAGAAAGTGCTGCTCCGCACCAAGAACTCGCTGGTGAAGCAGTATTCCAAGCTCTTCGCGATGGACGGCGTGAACCTCAAGCTCACGCCCGACGCCATCAAGGCCATCGCCCAAAAGGCCATCGACCTGAAGACTGGCGCCCGCGCCCTGCGCTCCATTTTGGAAAACCTCATGCTCGAGGTCATGTATGAGCTGCCCCAACGCGCCGACATCGCCGAGGTTGTGATCGACGCGGCCGTCGTCGCCGGCAAGCGCCGCCCGCTCCTGCGCAAGGCCGCCAAGACCGAGGCCAAGGACAAGGACGCCGCCTGACCGTCGGTTGAACCGACGCCGCCGACGACGCTCGGCGGCTTGGCGTCGCAAAAATTTTTGCAGCCGGTTTTGCAGGTGAATCCGCCCGGCTGGCGCGATTGTTACGAAAGCGTGCCGCGTGCAAGCCGCAGGAAAGCCGTCGGTTCCAAATAGGGGACTTTTCGAGGTGAAGGCAGACGATGGCTGAAGCGGTTCTGATGCCTCGCTGAGGCTGCGTTTCTATCATTTTTTTTCATTTGCCCGCCGCTGTCGGCCTCGCTTGATGAGAATTTCTCAGGCGATCCCCGGCCTTTACCCTAACTTGCTTTCACCCCATGTCCGAAAAATCCTTCGAGGCTCGTTTTTGTCGCGAGCACGGTCTGTCACCTGATCGTTACGAAAAGACGGTTTTTAAACGCGCGTTGTATCCGCATGCGCGCTGGCTCTACGCCCTGATCCGTCTGGTGAGTCCCGATCACTTCGTGGCGGACCTCGATCTCGTGCGCAACGTCGCCAAGCTGACCCGGCTGCGCGACTTCAACACGGAGGTCCAGGAGTTTGTGCATCATCCTGCCAACACCGGCGCCGCCCGGCGCACCTTCAATCTGCGGGTCTCCACCAAGCGCCTGCGCCGGCTGGTCAAGGCCGCTTTGCATGGCGACTCCAAGCTGACCGCCGAGGAAATCCAAAGCCTGCCCCCTTTTCCCGTGAACGTGACCGAGCGGCACGAGGCCGACCACGAGAAGCAGAGCCTTCTGCGGGCGTAAGGGGCTGCACTGACGGGCCGGGCGTAAGTTCGATGCCTCACAGTTAAACCGATTCCACCCGAGCGCGTTGGGAGCAACGCGCTTCACCAAAACAGCTTGGTCCCTGTAGGCGGGGCTTCATGCCCCGACCTCTTGGACGCTGGCTTGAGTGCGCCAGCGGGTGCGTTGTCACCGCGCTGCGTCGTCTACTGTGATGGCGGACATTATCGGGGCATGAAGTCCCTCATGCAGCCCGGCTGCGCAAGACGGGGTTATTTATTGAGACTGATTCTTGACGGCGCGGAGTGATGAATCCTTAAGTGAGAACATGTCTCACTTTGCGCCGCCGCATCCTCGATTTCACGCCGTCCGGCGGGCGCGTGGGCTCGTGGCGAGGGGAGGGCGGAGGGCATGATCGGCGGCGGCGTCAGCGCGGCGATGCCCGTGAAGTCCGACCCGGAGTCGTCGGTGGTCGGGGTTTATGATGGGTTCACGCACCACTACCACGATGTCGCCCGGTATGCGGCCAGCCGCACGCGGGTGGCCGACGAGGTGAAGGACGTGGTGCAGGAGGCCTACCTGCGGGTTTTCCGACTGACGCATCCGGAGCGGGTGCGTGAGCCGCGGCGGTTTTTGTTTCGCCTCGTGCGCAACCTGATCCTCGACGGCGTCCGCCGTCGCCAGGTGCGCGAGCGGCACGCCGCCGGCGAGGACGCCTGTGTGGAGTGCCTGCCGGACGACGCGCCGGCTCCCGATCACGCGGCGAGCGAGACCGAGCGTCGCGCCTTGCTGGCCGCGGCGGTGGCGACGTTGCCGGAGCGGACGCGGGCGATTTTCATTCTGCATTCGCGGGCGGGCATGTCCTACGCGGAGATCGCCGACCACATGGCGTTGTCCAAGACCGCGGTGGCCAAGCATCTGGCCAAGGCGGTCGCGGTGGTGACGGAGGCGCTGGCCCGGCCGTGACGTGAGCGCGGGCACGCGGCGCGCAGATGGCGCTCGAAAAAAATCGTCGCTCCGGGTGAATGTTTGCCCGTCTCGTCCGTCGTTGAGAATGGGGCGTCGTTTGCCGACGTCTTGTTCGCTCCGCGGCGGGCGCCGGTTCGCCGGACCTTAACCTTTTCCTTCCGAACAGACCATGACCACCCGTTCCTCCGAGGCAGCCCGTTGGCTGGCGTTGCGCGCCAATGGCGGCCGTCTGTCCGCGGCGGAGGCGCGCCGCTTCGAGCGTTGGCTGGTCGAGCCGGGCAACCGCGAGGAATACGAGCGCACGGAGCGTCTCTATCGCGAGGCCGGCGCGGCGGACCTGTTCTCCGACGAGGAGGTTCGGCAAACGTTGCGCGCCACCGCGGCCGACGCCGCGCACCGGCGGACGTCGCTGGCGACGTGGCGCGGCTGGGGGCGTCTGCTGGCGGCCAACCGCGGGGCGTTCGCGGCGATGGCGGCGGTGTTGGCGTTGGGCGTGTTTTTATGGTTCGGGAGCGCACCGGCGCCGGATATCGCCCGCTTCGAGACCGGGCGCGGCGAGCAACGCACGGTGAGTTTGTCCGATGGTTCGGAGGTGACTCTGGACGGCGCGACGCGGTTCGAGACGGCTTTCACCGCGGACGAACGCCGGTTGCGGGCGTTTGACGGACGGGCGGTTTTCAAGGTCCACGGCGACACCGCGCGACCGTTTGTGATCGAGGCCGGCGCGGCGCGCGTCGAGGTCGTCGGCACGGAGTTTCAGGTGGATCGGCGCCGCGAGGGCGTGACGGTGACCGTCGCAGAGGGCGTGGTGAAATTTGGCGCGATCGCCGGTGCCGACGGCGAGGCGGCGGTGTTGCTGCGCATGGGGGAGGGCGCGCGGCTTGCGGCGGCGGGCGGCGAGGTGGAGCGGCTGGCGTTTGCGACGGAGAGTTTTGCGATGTGGCGTGGCGGGCGGATCGTGTTCGCCGCGCGGCCGCTGCAAGAGGTCGTGCGCGAGGCGGGCCGGTATTTCGACGGGGACATCATCATCCGCGGCGAGGAGCTGCGCCGATTGCCGGTGTCGGGGTCGTTTCAGACGGACAAGCCGGTCGATTTTCTCGTGTCGCTGGAGCTGATCCTGCCGGTGACGGTGGAGCGCATCGGCGAACGCCTGATCGAGATCGGGCCGAAACGCTGAACTTTTTTCGCGCTCAGGGTGAACGATGCGGCGCGCCGCCCGTCGTGTTGGGTAGCCGCCGTCATCCGTCATCAAGCCACGGGACGGGGCCATCCCTTCCATGAGAGCACCCACACCGCTTGTCCCCCTCCTGCAAATCGCCGCCATCGGCTGGTTTCCTGTCGCGTTGAGCCTGCCCGTCGCGGCCGCCGCGCAGACCGAGGCCGTCGCGCCCCACGCGTTCGAACTGCCCGCGCAGCCGCTCGCCGACGCACTGCCCAAGGTCGGCGAGATCATCGGGGCCGACATCATCTTCGATGCCCGCGTGGTCGCCGGCAAACAGGCTCCCGCGCTGCGCGGCTCCTTCGGCGCGAACGAGGCGCTGGACCGGCTGCTGGCCGACTCCGGGCTTGTTCACCAGGCCGGCGAGGGCCGCACCATCGCCATCCTGCCCGCCGACGGTGCGACCAACGAAGCCGCCGCCGATTCCCAGGCTGCCGCCAATGACGCGCCGCTCATGCTCGCGCCCGTGGTCGTCACCTCGACCGGCGCTCAACGCGTCCTCATTGTCACGCAGGAAGACCTCGATACCCGTCAGGCGACCGATCTCGAGGACACGCTTTCCATCGACCCGAGCGTCACCGTCGGCGGCTCCACCGGCATCGCCCAAAAAATCTACGTGCGCAACCTCGGCGAGGGTCTGCTCAACATCAAGGTCGACGGCGCCACGCAAAGCGGATCGCTGTTCCACCACATCGGCCGCGTCACCATCGAGCCCGAGCTGCTCAAACAGGTCGAGATCCAGCCCGGCGTGGGCAACGCCGCCGACGGCCCCGGCTCGCTGGGCGGCGCGATCCGCTTCGTGACCAAGGACCCCTCCGACCTGCTGCTCCCCGGCGAGACCGCCGGCGCGCTCGCGAAATACGGCTACTTCGACAACACCAACGGCCACCGCGGCAGCCTCACCGGCTTCGGCCGCGCCAACGACACCTGGAGCGGTCTGCTCAGCGTCGTCTCCTCCGATCACGAGGAGATCACCGACGGCGACGGCAACCGCCTCGCCGGCTCCGACTCGCAACAACAGGTCGTTTTCGGCAAGGTCGTCGGCGAGTTCGCCAACGGCCAGCGCCTGCGCCTCAGCTTCGAGAACCTCGAGGAAGAGGGCGACAAGCTGCGCCGCCCCGAGTGGGCGCCCGGTCCGGCCAACCCCGCTTTCTACATGGAGGCCGAGCGCCGCACCACCACGCTCGGCTACGGCATCCGTCCCGAGATGTCCGACGTGATCGATATCGACTTCACCCTCAGCTACACCGACGCGCAGCTGCTGCAAATCGGCCCCTTCGGCCCGTATGAAGGCGACATCGACGGCTGGCAGTTCGATCTGCGCAACACTTCGCGACCCGGTGACCACAAGCTCGTCTATGGTGTCGATCACCGCATAGACCACGTTGAGGCCGGCCCCCGCGGCGGCCCCGTCGCCGACAGCGAGGACGCCACCGTCACCGGCCTGTTCGCGCAGGGTGAGTTCGCCGCGACCGAGCGGCTTACCATCAACGCCGGCGCGCGCTACGACATCTACCGCCTCGACGACCGTCTCGATCAAAAGTTCCGTCACGAAGGCTTCAGCCCCAACCTCGGCGCCACCTACGCCTTCACGCCCGAGTTCAGCGTCAACGCCGGCGTCGCCACCGCCTACCGCGGTCCCGACATCAACGACGCCTTCAAGGTCGACATCGCCAACAACGACCCCGACCTCGAGGCCGAGAAGGCGGTCAACTACGAGCTGCGCTTCCTCTACCAAAAGCGCGGCCTGCAACTGGAGGCCGGCGGCTACATCCACCGTATCGACGATGTCATTACGAACACACTTCCTTGGTCCAACGTCTACGACAACGCCGGCGAGCTGAAGACCGAGGGCGTCTTCGCCCGCGCCTCCTACGACTTCGGCCAGGTGGCCGTGGGCGTGCAATACAACCACGCCGACACCGAACTCAACGGCCAGACCGCCACCCGTTACCAATACGGCTCGCTCGTCTCGCAGATCGGCGACACCTGGGTCGTCGACGCCGTCTGGCGTCCGCGACACGACGTCGACCTCGGCTGGAACGCCCGCATCGTGCAGGGCATCGACGACATCGCCGTGCCATTCGCGATCAGCGGCGTGGCGGGCAGCACCATCGACAAGCCCGGCTACACGGTGCACGACTTCTTCGTGCGCTGGCGTCCGTGGTTCGCCGAGAACCTGAGCCTCAACCTCACCGTGAAAAACGTCTTCGACAAATACTACCGCAGTCACGCCAGCATCGAGGACATGACCGCCTTTCCGGGCTTTGGCGGCGTGATCGGCGCGCCCGAGGCCGGCCGCGACATCCGCGTCTCCGCCAGCTGGCGCTTCTGAGCCGGCGATGGAATCATACCGGCGAGCTGGCACGGGTGAAAACTCCCAGGTGGAACGCGTTGTCCCCAACGCGTTCGAGACGCGCGTGCTCGCGTCAAACCGGGCGCATTGGGGACAATGCGCCCCACCTTGGCGATCCCGCCGAGGGCGGCGTGGGTTGCCGGAACTCATCGGATGACCCTGCGCAAGGCGATCTTCTGGACGCACCTGGTGTGCGGCGTGGTGTCGGGCGTGATCGTCGCGATCATGTCCGCCACCGGCGTCGCCATCGCCTTCGAGGAGGAGTTGCTCGCGTGGAAGGATCGCGAGGTCGCGCACATGGCGCCGCCCGCCGACGCCGACGCGCGACGGCTGACGCTCGACGAACTCCGCGCGGCGTCGTTGCGTCAGCGGCCGGAGTTCGCCGTCGACCATGCGACGATCTTTCGCGAGCCGGACCACGCGGTCGTGCTGCACGCCGGCCGCGAGGGGCCGCTCTACGCGAACCCGTTCACCGGCGAGGTGCGCGAATCGCGCGCGCACGGCCTGCACGATGTCATCCACGAAATCGAGGAGTGGCACCGCTGGCTGGGCATGGAGGGCGATTGGTTTCCGGTCGGCCGCGCGATCACCGGTGCGTGCAACGTGGCGTTCGTCGGACTCTGCCTCACCGGCCTCTGGCTGTGGTGGCCGCGGAGCTGGAACGTGCGGACGTTGAAACCGCGTCTCTGGCTCATGCGCGGCTGGCGGGGCAAGGCCCGTGATCGCAACTGGCACGAGGCGCTCGGGTTTTGGTCGTTGCCGGTGCTGCTGGTGCTCGGCGTGACCGGTGTGGTCATCTCCTACGAGTGGGGTCACCGGCTGGTCTTCACGCTGGCCGGCGAGCAGGCGCCGGAGTCGCGCAACTTCGGCATGTTCGCGCTGCCGCCGCTCACGATGCCCGAGCCCGCGCCGGGCGCCGAGCCGGTCTCGATGGAACAGGCGCTCGCGGTCGTCACGGCGCGGTTTCCCGAATGGCGTTCGATCGGCGTCGGTTATCCGGAAGCGGCGAACGATGGCGAGACGCCGGGACCGTTGCACTTCGACGTGGTTTTGCCGGACTACATGCCTAACCGCGCGTGGGTGCCGGTCGAGTCCGATCCGTTCACCGGCGAGATCCTGCGAGCCGTGTCTTATCACGACCGTAGTCCCGGTCTGCGCGCCCGCGTGTGGATGCGTTTCCTGCACACGGGCGGCGGCTTTGGCCTGACCGGCAAGGTGATCGTGACGGTCGCCTCGCTCGTCGCGCTCGTGTTGGTTTACACGGGTTTTGCGCTGAGCTGGCGACGGCTGCTCAGAAGTGGCCGTAGTCGCCCGGCTTGAGGGCGCGGGCGAACTCGACGAAGAGCTGCACGCAGCGCTCCACGTCCTCGAGGTCGACGATCTCGCTCGGGGTGTGCATGTAGCGCAGCGGGATGCTCACCAGACCGGTGGCGACGCCGCCGCGGCCCATCTGGATGGCGCGCGCGTCGGTGCCGGTGGGGCGCGGGTCGGCTTCGAGCTGGTAGGGAATGCCGAGGCGCTTGGCGGCCTTCACGAGTTGCTCGTAGACCCAGGGGTTGATGTTGGGTCCGCGGCAGATGATCGGGCCGCCGCCGAGCTTGGTCTCGCCGTATTTGCGGTTGTCGCAATCGGGGTGGTCGGTGGCATGGCCGACGTCGACCGCGAGCGCGAGGTGCGGGTTGACGAGGTGGGCCGAGGTGGTGGCGCCGCGGCAGCCGATCTCCTCCTGGGTGGTGGCGACGGCGACGACCTGCGCGGCGGGCTTCTTCTTGAGCGCGGCGAGGCGCACGAGCGTTTCGCCGACGACGTAGGCACCGACCTTGTTGTCGAAGGCGCGGGCCACGCCGACCGAGCCGTGCAGCAGCTCGAAGCCCTGGTCGTAGGTGGCGGTGTCGCCGATGGCGACGCGGGCGAGGGCGTCTTTTTTCGAGGTGGCGCCGATGTCGATCCAGATCTCGTGCAGCTCGGGGACCTTCTTGCGATCGGCCTCGTTCATGAGGTGGATGGCGCGCTTGCCGGTGACGCCGAGCACGGGGCCGTTGGCGGTCTGGATGACGACGCGCCGTCCGGAGATGACGGACTTGTCGTGGCCGCCGATGGTGTCGAAGTAGAGGAAGCCGTCCTTGTTGACGTAGGTGATGATGAGGCCGAGCTCGTCCATGTGGCCGGCGAGCATGAGCACGGGGTCGCCCTTCGTATTCAGACTTGCGATACGGTTGCCCATGGCGTCCTTCGCGTAGGCGTCGGCGGAGGGTTGCACGAACTTGTCGAACACGGCCTGGGCCTGGAACTCGGCGCCCGAGGGCGAGCGGGCCGCGAGCAGTTCGGCGAGGAAGGCGGGGGCGGCGTAGGGCTTGGCGGCGGCGGTAGTTTTGGCGGCGGATTTCTTGGGCTTCGACTTGGACATGGGGCCAATGTCGGGTGCGTCGCCGGCGGTCGCAAACCGGAAGTGCGGATGCCGGTGCGCCGACGTGTAGAGGCTGACCTTGCTCGGCCCGCTGGGCGCCGGGCCGCGCGAGCGCGGTCCCTACGGTTGGAAACGCGCGCGCAAAAAAAAAGACCCGGCCTTGCGGGCCGGGTCTTGGGAGGGAGGGGGAGGGCGGTGGTCGCCGCTCGTCCGATCAACGTGGATCAGACCAGCATGAGCGCGGGGCTCTCGAGCACGGCCTTGAGGGCGCCGAGGAACTGCGCGCCGACCGCGCCGTCGACCACGCGGTGGTCGGCGGAGAGGGTGAGCGTGAGGGTCTGGCCGACGACGATCTGGCCGTTCTTCACCACCGGCTTGGTGACGGTGGAGCCGACGCCGAGGATGGCGGCGTTGGGCGGGTTGATGATCGGGAGGAACTTCGGGATGCCCATCATGCCGAGGTTGGAGACGCAGAAGGTGCCGCCGGTGAACTCGGCGGGCTGGAGCTTCTTCTCCTTGGCCTTTTTGCCGAGGCTCTTGGCTTCCTTGCTGATCTCGAAGACGGACTTGTCGTGGGCGTTGAAGACGACCGGGGTGATCAGGCCGTCGGGCAGCGCCACGGCGAAGGAGACGTTGGCGGCGGCGTGATACTTGATCTCGGTAGTGTGCCAGGAGGCGTTGACGTCGGGGACCTTGCGGAGGGCCTCGGCGCTGGCCTTGAGGATGAAGTCGTTGACGGAGAGCTTCACGCCGGCGTCGGCGAGGCCCTTGTTGAGCTGCTCGCGCAGGGCGAGGAGGGGCTCGGCGTCGACTTCGATCTCAAGGTAGAAGTGCGGGATGGTGGTCTTGGACTCAAGCAGGCGCTTGGCGATGACGCCGCGCATGGTGGAGACGGGCACGCCGCGCTCTTCCTGGATAGGGCCCTTGGCGACGGAGCCGGGAGTGAAGCCGGCGCCACCCTTGGCCGAGCCGACCTTGGCGTTGCCGGCCTTGTCGGCGGCCTCGATGTCGGCGCGCACGATGCGGCCGCCGGGACCGGAGCCCTTGACGAGCGCGGGGTCGATGCCCTTCTCGGCGGCGAGCTTCTTGGCGAGGGGGGAGATCTTGACGCGTTCGCCGGAGGCGCGGGCCGGCTGCGCGGCGGGGGCCGGAGTGGCGGCGGGAGCGGCGGGCTTGGACTCGGCCTTGGGGGCTTCCTTTTTCTCGGGCTTGGGCTCCTCTTTCTTTTCCTCGGCGGCGGACGCGGGGGCGGCCTTCTTGGCGGGGGCCTCGACGGTCTCGCCTTCCTTGCCGACGGCACAGAGGGGTTCGCCGATGGCGACCTGCGAGCCGGCGTCGGCGAAGACCTTGAGGAGGACGCCGTCGAAGAAGCACTCGAGCTCCATGGTCGCCTTGTCGGTCTCGACCTCGGCGAGCATGTCGCCGGCGGCGACCTTGTCGCCCTCCTTCTTGAGCCACTTGACGAGCGTGCCCACCGTCATGGTGTCGCTCAGTTTCGGCATTTCGATGATGTTGGCCATTTGAGTAAGTCGGTGTGGAGGTTAGGCGAGGGCGGCGAGGGCGGCCTTGACGACGCGGTCGGGGTTGGGGAGCTGCTCGACTTCGACGGGCGGGCTGTAGATGGCGGGCGCGTCGATGGTGGCGAGGCGGTGGATGGGGCCGTCGAGTTCGTCGAAGGCCTCGCGCTGGATCATGTGCGAGAGCTGCGAGCCGACGGAGGCGAAGGGCTTTTGTTCCTCGACGATGAGCACGCGGTGGGTCTTGGCGACGGACTTGAGCACGGTGTCGATGTCGAGGGGGCGAATGGTGCGCAGGTCGACGATCTCGACGGAGACGTCGTGCTCCTTTTCGAGGACCTCGGCGGCCTTGAGGGAGTGGAGGACGCAGCGACCGTAGGTGACGATGGTGAGGTCGGAGCCCTCGCGCTTCACGTCGGCGACGCCGAGGGGGATGAGGAACTCGGGATCGTCGGAGACCTCGCCCTTCTCGCCGTAGAGGATGGTGTTCTCAAGGAACATGACGGGGTCGTTGTCGCGGATGGCGGACTTGAGCAGGCCCTTGGCGTCGGCGGGGGTGGAGGGGACGACGACCTTGATGCCGGGGTGGTTGGCAAGGACGTTCTCCGGGGTGTGGGAGTGGGTGGCGCCGACGTTGGTGCCGCCGTTGGCGGGGCCGCGGATGACGATGGGGCAGGAGATCTGGCCGCCGGACATGTAGCGGACGTTGGCGGCGTTGTTGAGGATCTGGTCGAAGGCGACCGAGTAGAAGGACCAGAACATGAGCTCCATCACGGGGCGGACGCCGAGCATGGAGGCGCCGACGCCCATGCCGATGAAGCCGGCCTCGGAGATGGGGGTGTCGACGACGCGCTTGGGCCCGTATTTTTCGAGCATGCCTTCGGAGACCTTGTAGGCTCCGTTGAACTGGGCGACTTCCTCGCCCATGAGGACGACGTTTTCGTCGCGTTCGATTTCCTCGGAGAGGGCGGCGCGGACGGCTTCGCGGTAAGTGAGAACGGCCATTGGAAAGGGTGGTGTAGTTGAAAGTTGGTGACGCGGGGCGGATCAGTCGAAGAAGAGGCGGCCCTTGGAGGCGCGCTTGTCGGCGTTGTCGGCCTCCCAGTAGACGTCGGTCTGGATATCGTCGGGGGTGGGGAAGGGGCTCGCCTCGGCGAACTCGGCGGCGAGATCGGCCTCGGCGCGGGCCTCGGCGTCGATCTTCTCGATGAGGTCGTCGGTGAGGACCTTCTCGGACTTGAGCTTTTCCTGGAAGAGGTTGATGGGGTCCTTGGTCTTGCGGTATTCCTCGACCTCCTCGCGGGTGCGATAGGTCTTGTCGGGGTCGGCGACGGAGTGGCCGCGGTAGCGGTAGGTGTCGATCTCGACGACGGCGGGCTTCGACTCCTCGCGGGCGCGGGTCATGAACTTGTCCATGGTGGCGCGGACTTCGTAGAGGTCGTGACCGAAGCAGGTGCCCCAGGCCATGCCGTAGGCCTCGGCGCGTTGGGCGAGGCCCGGGCCGGCGGAGGAGCGCTCCTGGGAGGTGCCCATGGAGTAGCCGTTGTTCTCGATGACGAAGATGACGGGGAGGTTCCAGAGGGCGGCGAGGTTGTAGGCCTCGTGCACGGCGCCCTGGTTGACGGCGCCGTCGCCCATGAAGGCGAGCGCGCAGCCCTTGAGGCCCTTGTATTTCAGCGCGTAGGCGAGGCCGGCGCCGAGGGGGATCTGGCCGCCGACGATGCCGTGGCCGCCCCAGTAGTTTTTGTCGGGGGCGAAGTAGTGCATGGAGCCGCCCTTGCCCTTGGAGCAGCCGGTGGCCTTGCCGTAGAGCTCGGCCATGAGGGGCTTGGTATCCATGCCGACGGCCATGGCGTGGCCGTGGTCGCGGTAGGCGGTGATGACGTGGTCGTCCTTGCCCATGAGCGAGCAGCTGCCGACGCAGACGGCTTCCTGGCCGATGTAAAGGTGGAGGAACCCGCCGATCTTCTTGGCCTGGTAGGCGCGCAGGGAGCGTTCCTCAAAGCGACGGATGCGCACCATCTGGCGGTAGAGCTCGATCTTGGCGTCGGGCGAGAGTTGCGCGTTGATGGGGGCTTTCTCGCTTCCGGAGGAGGCGACGTCGGCGGTGTTGGTGGATTTTTTGCTCACGGGAAAGGCGTTGAATCGATGAAGGGGTTGGTTTTCTGGCCGCGGGTTCAAGAAATCAAGAGCGATTAGTCGGCGAAGAAGTCGGCGTTCTCATGATGACCAATCGGTTTTCTTCATCCGGTGGTTTGCTCGACGTGGACGATCAGCTCGCGGGTGGGATCGCAGTCGGCGCGCAGGGCCACGAAGCGGTCGCGGTGTTGATCGAAGATGCGCCACAGGGCCTGCCGGTCGGTGACGGGCAGGGGCAGCGTGTCGATTTCCGCCCGCGAGAAAAATCCGAAGCGGCCCTCGTCGATGGGCGGGGGCAGTGCGGCGATGGGTTTTCGACAACGAAACAAAAACAGCAACCAATGCGACGAGCCCTCGTAGGCCTTCTCGGCGATCATGGCGAAGAGGTGCAGGTCCGCGGTGGTGATCTCGTGCCCGGTTTCCTCGCGGGTTTCGCGCACGGCGCATTCGAAGGGCGATTCGCCGATGTCGCGCTCGAGCTTGCCGCCGATGGGGCTCCACGTGCCGATGTTGGGAGCCTTGTTGCGGAGGAGCAGCAGGTGTTCGCCCTCGGTGTTTTCAATGAAGACGAGGACGGCGATCTTGTAGTCGAGGGCGGGCACGTTGGTCGATGAATGCATGGTGTCGCGCATTGATAAACTTCATGCGCTCCAATCAATCTTTAAGCGTGACGGCACGGAAAGCATGCACAATGGTTTTGTGCTTCACCCCCTATGAAACTGCTTACTCCCCTTCGTGTTGGTCTGTCGTTGTTCGTCCTGGGTGCCGGTCTTGCCCGGCTTAACGCCCAAGCGCCGTCGGCGGAACCGGTGTTGGTCGAAGTCGCCAACGTTCGTTTTGATTCCAATGTTCGCGGTCTCGGTCCCGGCGAAAACTGGTATGAGGTCGCCATCGAGGTCGACGCCAAGCCGGCCAAGGTGAGCGGCAGTGACCGCCATGTTGATCGCGTTCGCGTAACGCTGAATCTCGGCATCGAGAACACGGTGGACGCGTCCAAGAACGGCTTCGACTTCTATCGGGCCTCGGCCGAGGCCGTCGCCTTGGAGGGGGGCAAGTCCACCATTCGTTTCTATCTGCCTCACGAGGTGGTGAAGCGCGACGGCATCCGTGGCGATGCGAAATACTACTCGATCGACCTGGAAGCCGAAGGCAAACAGCAGCCTCCCTCGCGCAAGAGCTTTTCCAACGCGTTCACCACGCCGGCCTCGCTGCAATCCTTTCAATCGCGCGCCTCGTCCGAGTCCGGTGCCAACGACGGCATCCTGCAGCCGCAATACCTGACTCCCTTCGCCTTCGCTTCCGGCAAACCCTCGCCCTCGTTCATCCGAACCGAGCGTTGATTTTCTTTAGCCGCTTCCTCCAACGGCCCTTCGGCAAGTTTCTTCTTGCTGGAACTGGGCACATGTGAAATCGACTCCGTCTCCCCTATGTCATCCCCCCGTGTTCTCGCCGTAGATTGTGGCGCCGGCCACGTCGCATGCGGTTTGCTGCAAAGCGACAAGTCCGGCCGGCTCTCCTTGGAGAAGTTCGCCATTGAAACCTTCAATCCCGACGCCGCCCTCGAAAGCAAGTGGGACCAGATGCTCACACAGGCGTTGGGCGATCTGACCCAGAAGGCCAGGCTCGATGGTCCGGTCGTGGTCGGCCTTCCCGGACATCACACGCTCAGCAAGTTCATCAAGACCCCCGCGGTCGAGAAGTCCAAGCGTGCGAAAATCTTTCAATTCGAGGCTCAGCAAAACATCCCTTATCCGCTCAACGAAGTAGTTTGGGATCATGTCACCGTCGCCGACGATGGCCTCGACCTCGAGGTCATGCTGGGCGCGGCCAAGCTTGATGTCGTCGAGAACGTCTGCTCCGCGGTCGGTGGCGCGGGCCTGACCGTCCAGCAGGTCTCCTCCTCCAGCATCGCGCTCCTGCGCTGCTTCCGCTACAATTATCCCGAGGTCACCGACAGCGTGCTCGTGGTGGATATCGGTGCCCGTTCCACGAACCTGCTCTTCGTCGAGAACCAGCGCTTCTTTATCCGCACCATTCCGCTCGCCGGCAACACCATCACCCAGGCCATCGCCGACGAGATCAAACAGGATTTTGCCCACAGTGAATCGCTGAAGGTTCAGGTGCTTAGCGGCAGCAGCGAGCTGCCCGCCACGTCTCCGGCTCGCGCTGCGGTCGCCAATGCCGTGCAGTCCTTCGTCGGTCGTCTCCAGCTCGAGATCACCCGCTCCACGGTGAACTACCGTCGTCAGAGCAACGCCGAGCAGCCTGTCGCGGTCTATCTCAGTGGTGGCGGTTCGCTCATCGACAACGCCGCCTCCCTGCTCAGCGAGCGTCTCAAGATGCCCGTCGAGCGTCTCGACCCCCTGCGCAACGTCTCCGTTGCCTCCGCGGCGGCCGAGGCCTCCGAGTGCCCGTCGGTGCTCGCCGGCATGATCGGTCTGGCCGTGCCGCCGGCCAAGGGCGAGAACGCCTTCAGCCTGCTGCCCCCGTCCATCGGTGACAAGCTCGCCTTCCGTCGCCGCCAGCCCCTGCTGGTCGCCGCCGCTGCGCTCGCCGCGCTCGTATTCATCCCGCCGCTCGTCCAGTCGCAGCGCATGCTGGCCGCCTACAAGGCCGAGGCCCGCGCCTACGAGCAGGCGACCGCGCCCTTCCAGCAAAACCAGGCCCGCCTCGAGCAAAATCGCGAGCAGATCCAAAAGGCCCGCGAGCAGGTCGAAGCCATTCGCAGCCTCGTGGAGAGCAAGGCCAACTGGATCAATTTCCTCACCGACCTGCAGGACCGCCTGCACAGCGTCGGCGACGTCTGGCTCGAACAGCTCAAGGTCCAGCGTCCCGAGGCCAAGCCCGCCACCGCGCAAACCGGCGGACTCTTCGGCGGTGAATCCGCGAATAACGCTTCTTCCGAGGACGGTGCCCAAAAGGCTCCCGAGATCATTCGTCTGCAAGTCAGTGGACGGTTGATGGACTACAACAACCCCGTTTCCCGCGTCAGTCAGGATTCCTACGAGCGCGTGAAGGCTCTCCTCGAGAGCTTCGTCGGCTCGCGGTTCATCTCGGCCCTCGAGAGCGAGAGTTTCAACGCCGACCAACCCGGTATCCTTCGGTTCGACTTCGTGCTGGTGGTCGATCCCCAACGCCCCCTCTGATCCTCTTCCCCATGGCTCGGCTCAAGTCCCACCCCGTCTTTACAATCACCGTATCGTTGTTGCTGGCCGTCGCCCTCGGCGCCGCCGTTCTGCTCTATCTCACCCTCGGCAAAGTCTCCACTGCCGAACGCGAGGTGAAGCAGAAGTCCCAGGCTCTCGACGCTTATACACAGCGCAACCCGTTCCCTTCCGAGGAAAACGTCGCGGCCGCCAAGGCCGATCTGGCGCGTTCCAAAGAACTCTTGGCTACGATGCAGGCCGCCCTCAAGGGCCGCGGCGAGTTTGCCGAACGCGTGCGCACCTCCCGTCATCCCGACGATTCCACCAAGGCCTACTTTGATCTGGCCGGCTTCGTGGAGTCCATGCGGACCGCCGCCGAGGCCGCCGAGGTCGCCATTCCCGCCGGCACCCGCTTCGGTTTCCAGACCTACGTCAGCACCGGTCCGGATCGTGATCTCATCCCGCAGGTGCACCGCCAGCGCCTGCTCGCCGAGTATCTGTTGACCACACTCTTTGAGGCCAAGCCGCAGGAACTCGTCAGCCTCCAGCGCAATCGTCCCGTGGCTCCCGGTGCCGCTCCGGTCGCGCAGCCGGTCGCCCAGCGCGGCGCCTCCGGCGGCACCAACGCGAACAGCCCCGAGAACGACTTCTTCGCCATCGATCCCCGCATGACCGCGGCCGTCCCCGGTTTTGTGGAGACCACCGGATTCAAGATCAGCTTCATCGGCTACTCCGATTCGCTGCGTGATTTCCTCAACGAGATCGCCAAGTTCGAGCTTCCTCTCGTGGTGCGCAGTGTCGAAGTCGAGCCCGTGGTTAACAAGGCTGAAACCTCCAACCGCCGTTCGCAGTCTTCGGCCGCCAGCTCCCTGAGCGCCTTGTTCGGCGGCACCACCCCCGCGGCCGGCGCGACTCCCGCCGCGGAAGAGGCCAAGCCCATCGTGGATCAAGTTCGCTCCAAGTTCACGGTGACCATCGAATACATCAACCTGGTCGAAAAGAGCGCCGACGAGAACCAAGAGAACTCCTGACATGTCTACCCCAGTTTCCGACAAAATCTTTCTCGGTGCCGGCGGGTTGCTGTTCGCGGGCGCCTGTGCTTGGGCGTTCATGCAGCAGGGC
Source organism: Verrucomicrobiota bacterium (assembly GCA_030601755.1). Classification (GTDB taxonomy): domain Bacteria; phylum Verrucomicrobiota; class Verrucomicrobiia; order Opitutales; family Opitutaceae; genus JAUWBF01. The sequence goes on from JAUWBF010000025.1 coordinate 35,593, forward strand.
CAGCTGGCCAAGCTTGATGGCAGCGTGAACGCGCCGTCCTCCGGCCCCGCTTACGCTTCCGAGCCGTTGCCGGCCGCCAACATCTCCGAGGCCCTGCCTTGGCCCGCGGCCACCTCGATGGCCCGCGGTGAAAAGTGGGTCTACGATGTGTTCACTCCGCCGGTGATCTTCTATAACACCGAAACCAAGCAGTTCACCGTGACCCCGCCGTCGCGTCCGACGCCGCCTCCCCCGCCCAAGCCCGAGGAGCCTTTCGGCGTCAGCCTCGTCAAGGTCGTGCAGTATCCCTTCCCGATCCAGCTCGTCGGCTACATCGGCACCGGCGCGGACGCCCGCGGCAACTTCCTCAATGAGCTCACCGGCGAGACCGTCATCGGCGCCGCGGGCAAGAAGATCCCCTCGCTCAACATGGAGATCGTGCAGTTCTCCGCCGAGGTGGTTCGCGAGACCGTGGACGGCCAGCCCGTCGTCTACACCGTCGCCAAGGCCCGCGTCCGTGATCTCAAGAGCGGCAAGGAAACCGACCTCAGCAGCACCAAGCGTCTGATCGAGGCCGATCCTTCCGTGGTGGTTCAGGTCGACGGCGAGTCTGCTCCCCGCGAACTCGAGGCCGGCGCCACCTTCACGGTCGGTGATCACACCTATGTGATCGATTCGATCCAGACCGAGCCTCCGGCGGTGACCATCACCAAGTCGGGCGGCACTTTGGCCGAACCTAAGACTCAGACGCTGACCTCGCAACCGGCTCCGGCCGCCGCGCCTGCGGCACCTGCGGAACCCACCCCCGAGGCTGCGCCCGCGCTCCCGGAAGGGATTTTTCCCGGTTTCTAATGTGATGCGTGTTTTTTGAGTCGTTTTTTAATCCGTAAAACCCTTTTGTCCCACCTTTATATCCCCTGATGAATACCACCAAGCTCCCCAAATCGCTCCTCGTTTCGCTGGCCGCCCCGGTGCTGCTGGCTGTGGCGGTCCCCGCCATCAACGCGCAGAGCCAGACCGAGACGAAGATCCGCTTGATGGCGGACGGCCTCCGTGCCCGTGACGCCGGCGACTTGGCCACGGCCAAGGCCAACTTCGAGCAGCTGCTGGCCCTCGCTCCGAACGACGTCACCGTTCAGCGTTTGCTGGCCAGCGTGAACGATCAGATGGCCAAGCCGGCCGCGCCCGTCGCGTCCGCTTCTGCGGCCGTTCAGGAGCCCACCGAGGTGGTTTACAACCCGAACCAACCCGCCACCGTCGAGGCCACTGACGCGGCTGTCGCTGCCGAGGCCTCCGCGCCCGCCGCCGAGGCTTTGCCCACCGCCGAGGTGCTGGCCCGTGATGAAGCCGCCCGTATCGAGGGCCTGCTCGCCGATGCCAAGGCCCAGCGCGCCGCCGCCAAGCAGATGGCCTCTCAGGGCAACTATGACGGTGCGGTCGCCACGCTCGAGGCCGCCCAGCGCACCCTGCCGGCCAACACCCTCACGCAAAAGCAGATCGCGGCCATTCAGGACGATATTCTCGCTCTCCAGCTCGATAAGTCCCAAGCCCTCTTGAAGGCCGGCCAGATCGATGAATCCCGCGACGCGCTCGAGACCTATCGCAAGAACCCCGCTCACAGCCCCAAGGCCGCCTCGGCCCAGGAAGAGCGCATCGGCAAGGCCGCTCTCAATCCCCCGTTGCCCGACATCCGCGAGGCTTCTCCGAACCTCGAGGCCAAGCGTGCGGTTGTCGCCGGTCTGCTTGCCAAGGGCCGCAGCCAATACATCGCCGGCGATCTCGACGGTGCCCAGGAGACCTTCCGCGCACTCGAGACCGAGCAACCGGACAATCCCGACGCCAAGTATTTCCTGCGTCGCATTGCCAGCGACCGCGCCGAGGTTGGGAACCTCAATCGTGAGAAGACCCGCGCCCAGCTGCTGCAGGAGGTCGCCGACGCTTGGCAACGTCCCGGTCTTTACGAGGACCAGAACACGCGCGCTCGCGCCAAGGATCGTGTCGGCGCCGAATTGTTGGCCAAGCTCGAGTCCATCATCATCCCGAGCGTCAACTTCAACAACCTCGAGCTCAGCCGTGTGGTCAGCACCCTGAGCGCCATCAGCGAGGAGTATGATACCTCTGCCGCCGGCGCTCGCGGCGTTAACCTCGTGCTGCTTGATCCGGCCAATCGCAATCCGGCCGTCAGCATCACCCTGCGCAACCTCTCCTTGAAGCGCATCCTTGACTTCATCGTGACCTCCGTCGGCTACGAATATGAAGTCGAGGCCGACGCCATCGTGGTCCGTCCCAGCAGCGATGCTCCTGGCGCCAACCTTTCCACCGAATTCTTCGCGGTCACCCGTTCCACGGTTACCCGCATGACCGGCCTCGGCGGCGGCAGCGCCGCTCCCGCGGTCTCCGCCGATCCGTTTGCCCCCGCTCCCGCGGCTGGTGGCGGTGGTGGTGGCGGTGGTGGAGAAGGTTCAGCCCTGCAGGCCTTCCTGCAGCAGGCCGGTGTCGACTTCACCAACACCCCCGGTTCGAGCCTCGCCTATGATGGTGCCTCGATCATCGTCACCCAGACCAACCGTAACCTCGAGCGCATCCGCGCGATCCTCAACCGCTACAACGACGTCCGTCAGGTCGAGATCGAGGCCAAGTTCATGGAAGTCCAAGAGGGCGCATTGGACGAATTGGGTGTTGTTTGGGGGGTCGCAACCCAAAGTGGAAAACAAGTATACGCTACAGCGAATCGCAGCCTCGCCCAGGCGTTCGGCACCGCGTCAACCAGCAATCAAGGCACCATATTGCAGGGTGGACTCCCTCCCGAGCCTGTTCCCAACAATCCTCCCAGTTTCCCGGGCGGCATTGATCTCGGAGGCACTTCAATTGGAGTGCCAACGGATGTTGTGGCTAACGTGGGGCCGCAACCTATTCAGTTTCCCGTTCAAAACGGAACGGTCGCTGCTATCTTCGGCACAATCGGAGGTCTTGATGTTTCTGCTCAGCTGCGCGCGCTTTCTCAAAAGAGCGGAACTGATTTGCTGAGTGCCCCGAAAGTAACTGTTCTTTCCGGCAACCCGGCCAACATCGCGGTGGCTCAAGAGCTGCGTTACCCGCAGAGCTACGGTGAAATCCAGAGTCAGGTCAGCACCGGTAACGGCACCGGTGGCGTCAGCATCACCGCTGGCACGCCGCAGGACTTCACGACCCGCAACGTCGGCGTCGAACTCAACGTCACCCCGACCGTTGAGGAAGACGATTACTCCATCAGTCTCGACCTGCGTCCGAAGGTTACAGAGTTTGAGGGTTTTGTTGAATACGGTGGCCAAAGCGTCGCCATCTCTGGAAACACGACGGTCAGCGTGCCGTCAGGCTTCTTCCAGCCTATCTTCTCCACTCGCGAGATCAGCACCAAGGTCACCGTCTGGGATGGTGCCACTCTGGTGATGGGTGGTTTGACCCGCGAAGAGGTCAAGAAAATCAGTGACAAGGTTCCGGTCCTCGGTGACATTCCGGTGCTCGGCAAGCTCTTCCAGTCGAAGGGCGAAACCTCGTCCAAGCGCAACCTGCTGATCTTCGTCACCGCCAACCTCGTCAGCCCCGGTGGTTCGCCCAAGAAGCAGAACCTGCGCGGCGTCGAGGCCAGCTCGATGTTCCAGAACCCCAGCGTGGTCACCCCCGCCGGTTCCGACTCGCGCGTCCGCGGCAACCAGTAAGCTCCGCGTTCCTTCGGTATTCATCTTAAGCCCCGGCCGTCAGGCCGGGGCTTTTGTTTGCCTGTGCACGGCTTTGCCCCAGACCTTTTTCCACATCATGTCCAAGTGGCTTCTCATCGACGGTTTTAATCTCGCCTACCGTTGCTTCTTCGCGATCCCGGAGCTGAACCGCGCCGACGGTTTTCCGACCAACGCCGTGCACGGCTGGGTGAAGTCGATCTGGCGACTGATGGATCAGGAACGTCCCGCCGGTGTATTGGTGTTTTTCGACCTGGGTGGCGCTCAGGACCGGCTGGCGCTTTTGCCCGACTACAAGGCCCAGCGCGAGGAGATGCCCGAGGCGCTTGAAAAGCAAATCCCTGTGCTGAAGGAACTGACGCGCGCGATGGGCTTGGTCGGCGTCGAGCAGGACGGTGTCGAGAGTGACGACTTGCTGGCGTCCGAGGCAGTGTCGCTGGCCCGCGCTGGGCATGAGGTGCTGATCGTCAGCTCGGACAAAGACTTCGCCCAGGTCGTCGACGACCGCATCAAAATCCTCCTGCCGCCGCCGTCGGCCAATCCGAAGCTGGGCTGGCGCACGATGGACGCGGAGGGCGTGATGGTGAAGTTCGGCGTGCCGCCGGCGGCCATCGCCGACTATCTGGCGCTGGTCGGCGATACATCGGACAATATCCCGGGCCTGTCCGGCGTCGGCCCCAAGACGGCCGTGAAGTGGTTGCTTGAATACGGCTCGATCGAGGGTCTGATCGCGGCCGCCCAGTCGGTGAAGCCGGAGCGTTTTCGCGAGGTCATTGCCGCGCGGACCGATGATCTGCGGCGCAATCTGAAGCTCACGACGCTCAATCTGGCTCTGCCGGTTCAGCCGCCCGGCCGGCTGGTCGAGCCGGACGTGAACGCTGTGCTGCGCATCCTCGGCGAGATGGAGATGCGCGGAGCGCTGGCCGAGGCGCAGAAGCGCTACGCCCAGCCGGAGTTGTTCTGAGCGCTACTGGTGTTTCGCAACATGTCTTCCGGTAACACCAGATCGCCGAGCGGCCTCGCAGGGCGGATATGCGCGGCGCTGGTTTGGTGCGCGGTGTTGGGTTTCGTGATCTGGCACGCGTCGGCGATGAACGATTACCTGCAGCGGGTGACCGCGGAGCGTTTTCCGGGACCGGATGTCGTGTTGCCTCGCGAGCAGATACCGCAGGGCACGGCCTTTGACGCGCAGACGTGGATCCGGCAGGCGGAGCAACTGGTTTCATCGGATGATGGTTGGCGGTTGCGGCAATCGGTGCATGACAACGCGCCCGAAGGGAGGCCGATTTACTGGAACAGCGGTTGGGCTTGGTGGCTGGCGGGCGTGGGCAAGCTGTGGAGTAACTTCACGGATGAGCCGTTGGCAAAGGCGATGGAGCGTGCGGCGGTGTGGGCAAACCTGCCTGTCTTGCTGCTGGTGTTGACCGCCTTGGGGTGGTGCTGCGCGCGGCGTTGGGGCGCTCTGGCCGGCGCGGTTTGCGTGGCGGTGCTGGCGGGGCACCGCGGGTTTTACGCATCGTTTTATCCGGGCAACGCGGATCATCACGGCGTCATCGCCGCGAGCGGCGCGGGATTGTTGTTGGGCGTCATGCTGGGCGGACTCGGCTGGCATCGTGGCGGCGCGAACGGCGGCGGGCGAGGGGCGTGGTTTCCGGCTGATGAGAACGTGGTTAGGCGCATGTTCGCCTGGTCGGCGCTGGCGGGGGCCATCGGGATGTGGTTCAGCGCGGCGTCGACGATTCCGGTGCTGGTGGCCTTGGCCGTCGCGGTGGTGCTGTGTGGGCGCACTGGCGGGGATGCGCTGTGTTTCAACGGGGACGCGTGGCGCTGGTGGGGACGACTGGGCGGCGCTTTGTGTCTGGGATTTTATCTGTTGGAGCAGTTCCCGGATCGGCTGGGCTGGCGCCTGGAGGTCAACCACCCGGTCTATGCCTTGGCTTGGGCGGGAGGCGCGGAGGTGCTGGCTTGGTTGCTGGAGCGGCGGACCGGCGGTTGGCGTCTACCGATGAGACGCGAATGGCGACGACTGGGAATCGCAGGACTCGCCGTGTCGGCTCCGTTGGTGGCGCTGATGGTGGGCGGAACGGTGGTTTTTGGGCTGACAGATCCGTTCATGGAGTCGGTGCATCGCAACGTGACCGAACTCGAATCAATGGGGCGTCGTATCGCGGTGCTGGGCTGGGAGCACCATGCGAGCTATGTGCTGTTGCAACCGATGCTGCTGTTCGCGACGGGAGTGGCGGCCTGGGTTTCGCGGAAGCGACCTGAAGGGGCGTTGCTGCGCGCGGCCGTGCTGACGGCGGTGTTTATGCTGGCACTGGGATGGTGGCAAAATCGCTGGATGCTTATCGGCGGCGGATCGGTGGC
>JAUWBF010000102.1 GCA_030601755.1 Verrucomicrobiota bacterium
ATGATCGGCCTCATGGCGGCCATGGCCATCCCCGCCTTCCAAAAAGTCCGGGCGGTCTCGCAGGAGAAGGCCATCATCAACAATCTCCGCCAGCTCGACGCCGCCGGCCAGCAGTTCATGTTGGAATACGGCACCAACCGCGCGACTTACGCCGACATGGTCGGCCCCGACAAATATATCTCGCACCTCGTGCCCGTGGCCGGCGAGGACTACCGCGCCATCGTGGTCACCCGCGGCGACACGCCGCTGAGCGTCACCACCGCGGACGGACGCACGGTCAGCTACCCGCCGATCTACGAGCACAACGGTCCGGTTTCACGCTGAGGCACGCCGAGCGCCACGCGGACATGCGCCGCTCAGCGTGAGACCGGAGCCGGCTCGCGCAGCAGCTTGGCGTCGACCACGAACGGCCCCGCCGGCAGCAGGCTGGCGAGCAGCACCAGCGCGGTGCGTTTCCACGGCCAGTCGTGCTCGACCGCCGCCTGCACCGCACACCAGACGTAGGCGAGGAACAGGATGCCGTGCGCCATGCCCACGACGCGCACCGCCAGCGGTTCGCCCGCCCAGTATTTGAGCGGCATGGCGATGCCAAGCAGCACGAGGAAGGAAACACCTTCCCAAAAGCCGACCACGCGCAGGCGGCCGATGGAGGTCTTGAGCCAATTCATCGCGGCCAAGGACACGGGGACGACAACCTTGTTCAAGGTTATCCGTTGAAAAAGCTTCCGCCTTGCCGTCAGCGCATGATCGCGGCGGCCAGCGCCTCGGCGCAGCGCATGCCGTCGAGCGCGGCGCTGACGATGCCGCCCGCGAAACCCGCGCCCTCGCCGCACGGATACAGACCGGCCACCTCGGGATGTTGCAGCGTTTCGTCGTCGCGCGGGATGCGAACCGGCGAACTCGTGCGCGTCTCGAAGCCGATGAGCAGCGCCTCGCGGCTGACGTAGCCGGGCATCTGCTGCCCGAAGAGTTTCAGCCCCTGCTTCATGCGCCACGAGATGAAGCCCGGCAGGAGCTTGTCGATGCGCGCTGACTTGAGACCGGGGAAGTAGCTGGTCGCGGGCAGGTCGGGCGAATCGAGGCCGGCCATAAAATCGGTCACGCGCTGGGCGGGCGCCACCTGCCCGCCACCGCCGGCCTGCTTGGCGGTTTGCTCAAGGGCCTTTTGCATGGCGATGCCGGCGAGCACCCCGTGCTCCGCCTGCCACGGGGCGGTGTCCTCGGGCTCGACGGTCACGACCAGCCCGCTGTTGGCGAAGGGCGAGTCGCGCCGCGAGAGGCTCATGCCGTTGACGACCACTTCGTCATTCTCGGTGGCTGCCGGCACGATGAAGCCGCCCGGACACATGCAGAACGAGTGCACGCCGCGCTCCTTGATTTTGGTGGCCAGCCGGTAGCTGGCGGCAGGCAGCAGCAACGGACGCTCCGAACCCTGCGGGTAATGATACTGCCGGCTGTCGATGAAGGCCTGCGGGTGCTCGATGCGCACGCCCATGGCAAAGGGCTTCTGCTCAAGCCGCACGCCGCCCTCGTGCAAGAGCCGGTAGATGTCGCGCGCGGAGTGGCCGGTCGCGAGGATCACCGCGTCGGCCCGCCACTCGCGACCGTCGGCCGTCACCAGTCCATGGATACAGCCGCCATCCGCCAGCAACCCGGTGACCTTGGTCTGGAAATGCACCTCGCCGCCGGCCGCGACGATGCTGCCGCGCATGGCCTTGACGACGTTGGGCAGCAGGTTGGACCCGATGTGCGGATGCGCGTCGATCAGGATGCGCTCCGGCGCGCCGTGGGCGACGAAGGTCTCGTAGACCTTGGCCACCGGACCGCGCTTGGTGGCGCGCGTGTAGAGTTTGCCGTCGGAGAATGTCCCGGCGCCGCCCTCGCCGAAGCAGTAGTTGGAGTCCTCGATGACGCGGCCCTCCTTGAGGATCGGTCCAAGGTCGAAGCGACGGGCGGAAGCGTCCTTGCCGCGCTCCAGCACGATCGGGCGCACGCCCAGCTCGATGAGCCGCAGCGCCGCGAACAAACCCGCCGGCCCCGAGCCGACGACCAGCGCGGTGCGTTGCGCGGTGCCCACCGCCGGATAGTCGGCGACCGGAGGCGCCTCGGGCGGGAGCGGACCGTCGAGCGCGACCTCGAGGCGCAGCTGGATTTTCACCGCGCGCTTGCGGGCGTCGATCGAGTGCTTGCGCAGGCGAACGCCGCCGATGCGCTCGGCCGGCACCTTCAATTGCCGCGCGGCCGCGCGCGTCCAGGCAGCGGCGTCCTCGGACGTTTCCAAGGGCAGAATCACATCGACGGTCTCAACGCTGGCGGCGGACATGGGGCACAACCAAGGCGGCTCCCGGGGACGGGCTCAAGTTTTCCCGCAGGCTGTTTGACGACCGGGCGCAAGAGCGCGCACCTTGTCGCCCCCCCCCTATGAGCATGCTCATCCCCCGCCTGCTGCCCCTGATCGCGCTGCTGCCACTGTTGTCCGGTTGCGGCGACAAACCCGAATCACGTGAGCTGCGTGTCTTGCGCGAGGCCAACGAAAGCCTGCGGCAACGCCTCACCGCCACCGAGGAGGCGCTCGCCGAAGCCCGCGCGGAGCTCGAACGCCGTCCGCCCGCGCCCGCCGAGCCGACCATGGACACATCCACCGCAGTCCCCTCAGCCAATGCCGCCCGCGATCTCCCGCCGCCCCAGCCCGCGCCAACGGGCCGCGTCGAGGACACCCATTACATCGTGGTCGCCAAACACCACGTGCCCGGCCAACTCATCCCGCAACCCTCCGGCGCCGACCCCAGCGCGACCCGTCGCACCGCGCCGGTCTATCAAGTCACCTTTCGTGGCGAACAATCCGCCAAAACCTATCCCCCGCTCAGCGTCACCGAGCTGGCCTACCCGCGTTTTCGCGAGGGCGCGAGTTATCCCCGGGCCGTGCTCAACGCCTCCAAACTGACGACCGGCACCGAACAAGCACCCGCCACCCTCGCCGGTCCGACCGCACCGGGCGGGGAACCGCCGATCGACTTCGAGAGTATCTTCGGTTCGCCGTAAAACCAGCGGCTCGACACCTGCGAAGCCCGACCAAACTCAGGCCAAGGCGACGATCACGGCCAGAGCAACCGCCGAGACCAAGGTGCTCGCCACGATGGCCCGCGCCGCCAAGACCTCGTCACCGCCCAGCTCGCGCACCATGGTGAAGGACACCGCCGCCGTCGGGCAGGCCGCCAGCACGAGCAAAAGCCTCAAACCCTCGCGATCCACTCCCGCCAACCAGCCCAGGCCCAGGGCCGCTAGCGGCGACAGCACGCCCTTGGTCAACGCCGCGGCCGCCACCCGCGCTCCGGCACCACGCAGCGGAGTCGCCACCAGCGCCGTGCCAATGCACAGCAGGGCCAAGGGCACCGCCATACGCGCCAACTGACCGAGCGCGGTCATCAGCGGCGCCCACACCTCCCAGCCGTTGATATACCAACAAGCACCTGCGGCACTGGCCCAGATGATCGGATTGCGCAAAATCTCGCGCACCGTCGTGGGCAACGCCCGAAAATCCGCTCCGTGGCGGCTGGCCGAAAGCACCACGACCGCGAACAGGTTGTAGAACAGGATCATCGGCGCGATCAACAGGATCGCCGACGTGCGCGGCACCCCGGGCAGCACCATCACCACCGGCAGGCCGACGAACGCCAGGTTGCCGCGAAACCCCGCCTGCACAAAGGTGCCGCGGTCGGCCGGCGTGACGCCGAGCCAACGCGCCAGCACCCAAGCCACGACCATGACCACCAACGTGGCCGCCAGCATCACAACCAAGAGTTTCAACGGCCGCCCGGTGCCCGGCTCCGCAGTCGACAGGCTGACAAACACCAGCGTCGGCAGCCCGATCCAGTAGGTCAGTCGGTTAAGCCCCGCCACCACGCCGTCCGCAAAGAAACGCGCGCGCTGAAGCAACGCCCCGAGGGCGATGAGCAGGAAGACCGGAACGAGCGTGCCGAGAATGGGCGCCATCGCCTACGATTAGTGGGGCGGAGGCGAACGCCCGTCCACCGCGTTTCGGCAAAAGTCAGCAACCGTCATGGCCGGCATGACCGGACGTTATCATACACGAAAGGCACGCGCCTTGATGACCCCAAGGAGAGCCGCTTTTCAAGCGGCTGCGTCCGGTCGGTCCGATTGCACCTCGTCCGATCCTCCAACCGCGCACAACGACGCCGCTTAAAAAGCGGCGCTCCTTGGGCCAAGGCCCGGTTCCACGCGCGAGCCGAGCGCACAAAAAAACCGCCCGGCAAAGCGGGCGGTTTTGAAAAAACGGCGACAGATCGTGCGGACGGCGCAATGGCCGCCGGCAAATCAGCGCTTGGAGAACTGGAAGCGGGCGCGGGCGCCGGGCTGGCCGGGCTTCTTGCGCTCCTTCATGCGAGGGTCGCGGGTCAGGTGACCGGCGGCCTTCAGCGGGGCGCGGAGCTCGGGGTTGAACTTCAGCAGCGCGCGGGCGATGCCGTGGGCAACCGCGCCGGCCTGGCCGGCGACACCGCCGCCCTCGACGTTGGCGACGACATCGAACTTGTCGGAAAGCTCGACGGTGAGGAGGGGCTTGAAGGCCTGCTTGGCGAAGTTCTCGTGGGAGAAGTAGTCCTCGAACTCACGGCCGTTGGCCGTGAACTTGCCGGAGCCTTCGACGATGCGAACGCGGGCGGTGGAGGTCTTGCGGCGGCCGGTGCCGGTGAAAGTGGCTTGTTCGACGCTCATTGTGATAATCAGAGGGTGATCTTGACCGGGTTCTGGGCCTCGTGGGTGTGGTTCGGGCCGGCGAAGACGCGGAGCTTGGTCAGCATCTTGTTGGCGAGGCGGTTCTTCGGCAGCATGCCCTTGACGGCGTGCTCGATGATGAACTCGGGGTGCTTCTCGCGCATCTGCGAGAGGGAACGGTAGCTTTCGCCACCGACGTAGCCGGAGAAGAACATGTAGCTGTTTTGCTCTTCCTTCTTGCCGGTGAGGACGACCTTCTCCGCGTTGACGATCACGACGAAGTCACCGTTGTCGACATGGGGAGTGTAGGAAGCTTTGTGACGGCCGCGGATGATGTTGGCGGCCTTAACCGCGAGACGGCCAAGGACCAGACCCTCGGCATCGATGAGATGCCACTTGGGTTGCACGGTCTCTTTTTTGGCGAGGAACGTTTTCATGAGAAAAGAGGCAAGAGCTAGATTTCGGCTGGTCCGTGTCAACAGCTGTTTTTGACGGAGGACAAAAAACCCGCCCTCGCACGGGGCGAAGGCGGGTTTAACAAAAGCAATCTAACGATTCGTCAGATCAACTTAGAAGCCGATGGCGATGCCAACGGTGGCGGTGAGCTCGGCACCGTTGTTGATGAGGTTCTCGTTCACATCGGTGTAGCTGACGCCAACGGTGAGGGTGGCGGCATCGGTGAGGGCGTAGGGGATGGAAGCGCCAACGCCGTAGTAGAAGTAGTCGTCAACCACGAAAGCGTTCTCGAAGCCGTCGCCATTCACATAGCCGAGGGTGGCGGAGAAGTCGATCGAGCTACCGATGGCCTCGAGGGGGAGGCTGTAGCCGACGCCGGCCTGGAGGGTCAGGTCGTCGATCTGGAGGTCGTAGTAGCCGTAGAAGCTGACGCTCAGGCCAGCGACGTCGCCGGAGATGCCGACGTAGGGCTCGAAGGTCGAGGTGTTGGCGGCGCCGGAGTAGTAGTAGTAGGTGGCACCGACATCGAGGGACCAGGTGTCGTTGAGGGCGAAGCCGTAACCGGCGTAGTAGTCGATCTCGTCGACGGCGGCGTTCTCGGGGAGAGCGGCCCAGACACCGGCGTAGAAGTCACCGTAGCCCAGCTCGATGGAGGGGTGGAAGGTCACATCACCGAACTCCTTACCGCGGAAGATATACTCCGAGGCAATGGTGTTGTCGAGGGACAGGGAGTAGGAGGGAGCGGTGGACTCTTGCGCGAAGGCGAAAGAGGAAGCCGCGAGAGCCGCGAGGGCGATGGCAGTCTTTTTCATGATGTAGTTTGTTTGTGGTTTGTTGGTTTGCTGCCTTTTCAGGAAGCATCGCCAAAAGAATGGACGACACCCAAATGGCAAGCAGCAATTCATCGTAACCAGCTGCAGAATTCATGCTAGAACACCCCCACTTACGAAGAAAATCACCATGCCTTCGAAAAGAAACGCTTATCAATTAATCACCCTCGCAGCGACCTGCGGCGGACTCGCCGTCGCCTCGGGAGCCTTTGGCGCTCACGCCCTGAAATCCCGCCTTGCGACCGCCGGCATGACCGACGTGTGGGAAACGGCGGTATTTTACCACCTTATGCACGCCGTGGCGGCGATGGCCTTGGGACTGGCGGCGTCGGCGGGCGGCTCTGTTCCGGCGGGTGCGCTGCTCCGAGCAGGCTGGTGCTGGCTGGCCGGAATCGGGCTTTTTTCCGGTTCGCTCTACGGGCTGGCGCTGGGAGGACCACGCCTGCTGGGCCCCGTCACGCCGCTGGGCGGCCTGTTCCTGATTGCGGGCTGGGCGCTGCTGGCGTGGGCTGCCTGGCGCCAGACGCGCTCCACCGAATGAAGATTCCCGTCGAACTCATGCCCGTGCTGGAGGCGCTCGCCGCCGTGGGTCGACCGCGGCTGGTCGGCGGCTGCGTGCGCGATTGGCTGCTGGGACTGGAATCGGACGATTTTGACATCGAGGTCGCCGGCACCGATTTCGGCGAACTGCACCGGGTGCTCGCGCCCTTCGGCGCGACCGACGTGGTCGGCCGCAGCTTTGGCGTCATCAAACTCCACCTCCGGGGTCGCTGGTATGACTTCGCCCTGCCCCGCCGCGAGTCCAAGACCGGCGCCGGCCACCGCGGTTTTGCGGTCGAGCCCGATCCCACGCTGAGCGACGCGGAGGCGGCGGCCCGGCGGGATTTCACGATCAACGCCATCGCCTACGATCCGTTCACCTTGCGGTTGATCGACCCGCACAACGGCGTGCGCGACCTGCGTGCGGGTATACTGCGGCACACCAGTCCGGCCTTTGTCGAGGACCCTCTGCGCGTGCTGCGGGCGTTTCAACTGGCGGCGCGCTTCGATCTGCGACTGGCCCCCGAAACCGTGGCCCTGTGCCAATCCATCCAAGCGACCGGCGCAGAACTCGCCGTCGAACGCGTCTGGGGCGAGTGGGCCAAGTGGGCCGAAAAATCCACCCGCCCCTCGCGCGGCCTGCAAGTGCTCAAGGACACCGGCTGGCTCGCCCACTTCCCCGAAGTCGCCGCCATGGACGGCTGCCCCCAAGAGCCCGACTGGCACCCCGAGGGCGACGCCTTCACGCACACCGCCCATTGCTGCGACGCCCTCGCCGCCCTGCCCGAATGGCGCGCCGCCCCGCCCCGCCGGCGCCGGCTGCTCATGCTGGCCGTGCTGGCGCACGACTTTGGCAAACCCGCCACGACAGTCCGCGCCGAGCGCCGCGGCGTGCTGCGCTGGACCAGCAATGGCCACGAGGCCGCCGGTGTCGTCCCCACCGAGGCATTTTTGCGCCAGATCGGAGCACCGCTCGACCACGCGCCCTTTATCACGCCGTTGGTCGCACACCATCTGGCACATCACCATGGCCAAGACGGCACCTTCAGCGACCAGCAGGTCCGCCGCCTGGCCCGCAAGCTCGCCCCCGCCACCATCGACGACCTCTGCCTGGTCATGATCGCCGACGCCCGCGGACGCCCGCCGTTGAGTTCCTGCGAGTCCGAGACCCTGATCTCCCGATTGCGCGAGCGCGCCACCGAACTGGCCCTGCAAGACGCCGCCCCCCGCCCCCTGCTGCACGGCCGCCACCTGATCGCCTACGGCCTCAGCCCCGGCCCCGACTTCAGCACCATACTGGACGCCGCCTTCGAGGCCCAGATCGACGGTGCCTTTGGTGATGAATCGACCGCGTTCATGTGGTTGAGCAATTATTTGCAAAGCCATCCGCCGTCCAAGGCGTGACATCCCGGCAACCGAACACGACACTGGTCGTCTTCGTCCTGCCGCCGGTCGCCTTCGTCCAGAGCGCCCGCCCCCCCCGACCTCGACAGCGCCCGGCCAGCCGAACACGCTGTCACTTCCTTTTCCAAATCATGCCCACCCAACTCGACCAACTCAAAGCCCTCACCAAGGTCGTCGCCGACACCGGCGACTTCGCCAGCATGAAGGAGTTCGCCCCCCAGGACGCGACCACCAATCCTTCCCTCATCCTCAAGGCCGCCTCGATGCCCGAATACGCGGCCCTCGTCGACCAGGCCATCGCCCAGTCGCCCGCCTCCGACCCGCTGGACAAGGTCATCGACCGCCTCCTCGTCGTCTTCGGCCTCGAGATCCTCAAGATCGTCCCCGGCCGCGTCTCCTCCGAGGTCGACGCCCGCCTCTCCTTCGACACCGAGGCCACCTTGACCAAGGCCCGCGAGATCATCGCCCTCTACGCCGCCGCCGGCATCGCCAAGGAGCGCGTGCTCATCAAGATCGCCTCCACCTGGGAAGGCATCAAGGCCGCCGAGATCCTCGAGAAGGAAGGCATCCGCTGCAATCTCACCCTGCTCTTCTCCTTCGCCCAGGCCGTCGCCTGCGCCGAGGCCGGCGTGCAGCTCATCTCGCCCTTCGTCGGCCGCATCCTCGACTGGTATAAGGCCAAGAACCCCACCGCCGACTACACCGGCGACAAGGACCCGGGCGTCGTCTCCGTCACCGAGATCTACAACTACTACAAAAAGTTCGGCTACAAGACCGAGGTCATGGGCGCCTCCTTCCGCAACACCAGCGAGATCACCGAGCTGGCCGGCTGCGACCTGCTCACCATCGGGCCGGCCCTGCTCGCCGACTTGAAGAAGTCCGACGCCCCCGTCGTGAAAAAACTCGACGCCTCCAAGGCCGCCTCGCTCGACCTGAAGAAGGTTTCCTTCGACGAAAAGTCCTTCCGCTTCGCCATGAACGAGGACGCCATGGCCACCGAGAAGACCGCCGAGGGCATCCGCCAGTTCAGCGCCGACATCGTCAAGCTCGAGAAGCTCATCGCAGCCAAGCGCGGCTGAGCACGGCCGCGCTCAAACCAACCTCGCCCCACCGGGCGCCCCATCGAAATCCCCGCGTGCGCACACCGGGGATTTTTGTTTTGAACCAAGCTCGCGCAACGCTGCCCAGACCCTCCCGGAGCGCCCCCCACCCACCCACCTCCAGCATCGATGATGCTGGCCCGTGAATCGGCAATCAGCACCGGACGGATCGCGCAGGAACAGGCAAGCACCCACTTTTTCCAGAAGGCAACCGGCGCGCTACCGTTGAGTCTGCGAAATCGTGCGACTCACTTTTTGAGAATGCCACGCGTCATTTCGGACAATAACCCTTCATGGACATTCGGTGGATTCGTCGACAAACTCACACTCTCGAGAATTCCATGAACGAAGCAGGCTCGAGCTAGTGTAGTGCCCGATAATTAATGTGACAAATAAGAGAGGGCACGTTCAAATGAGCCATGAGAAGATCACCCGAGGTGAAGCTGGATGAGGAGCAGAAGGCGGAGTTGAGCGCATGGGCGATGAGCGGGAGGACGGA
>JAUWBF010000072.1 GCA_030601755.1 Verrucomicrobiota bacterium
GCCGTCATGCTCATCGAGGCACCGGGGGCCGACGGCCTTCCCGGTCGCTTCATCGAGGTCAACGACGTCGCCTGCCAACTCCTCGGCTACACCCGGCAGGAATTCTCCCGGCTCACCCCGCTCGACATCGACTCGCCAGCCGCCCGTGAACATGCCCGTCGCCACATCGACAAACTTGTGACGGACGGCGCCGACACCTGGGAAGACGAACACCTGACCAAGGACGGCCGCCTCATCCCCGTCGAGATCAACGCCCGCGCCATCGAACTCGAAAACCGCCGGCTCTGGCTCGCCATCTCCCGCGACATCTCGGAGCGCCGCGACGCTCGCGACCAACTCGCGCGACTCAACCGCACGCTCGCCGTCAGCAATGGCATCAACCAGGCCATCCTCAGCGAACGCGACCGGCGCACGCTACTCGCCCGCGCCTGCGAGATCGCCGTCGACCGCGGCGGCTTTCGCATGGTCTGGATCGGCCTGCTCTCGGCCGACGGCGCCCGCATCGAACCCGCCGTGCACGCCGGCCATCTCGGCGACTACCTGACCGGCGTCACCATCCGGCTCGCCGCCCCGCTGGAGACCGCCGGCCCCGCCTCCGTCAGCGTGCGCAACCGCGCGCCCGCCATTCGCAACGACATCCGGCGCCACGCCGGCATCCCCTGGGCCGACCGCGCCCTGCGCCTCGGCTACCACTCCTGCGCCAGCTTCCCGCTCATCATCGCCGGCGAGCCGCGCGGCATGGTCGCCCTCTACGCGAACGAGACCAGCGTCTTCGCCGACGACGAGGTCGACCTGCTCAAGGACATGGCCGACAACCTCGCCCTCGCGATGGAACTTACCGAGCACGAGACCCTCCGTCGACAGGCCGAGGACGCGCTCAAGACCAGCGAGCAACGCTTCCGCACCATTCTCGAAAACATGCCCGGCATCGCCGTGCAGGGCTACGATCAGGAACGCCGCGTCATCTTCTGGAACCAGGCCAGCGCCGGGCTCTACGGTTGGAACGCCGCCGAGGCGCTTGGCCGTCGTCCCGAAGAACTCTTCCTGCCCCCCGCCCGCGCCGCCGAGTTCACGGCCACCGTCGACGCCTGGCTGCGCGGCGGCCCGCCCATGGGCCCGGGCGAGTTCACGCTGCTCCGCAAGGACGGCACCACCGTCAACGTCTTCTCCGGTTTCTTCCTCTTCAAAAACGAACGCAACGAGCCCGAGATATTCTCCCTCGACATCGACCTCACCGCGCGCAACGCCGCGCAGGCCGAGCTCCACCTGCTACACGCCGCGCTCGAAGCCACGCCCACCTCCTGGGTCATCACCAACGCCGAGGGCATCATCCAGTGGGTCAACCCCGCCTTCACCGCCATCACCGGCTATCCGCCCGAGGAGGCGCTCGGCCGCACTCCGCACCTGCTCTACTCCGGCCATCAGGCGGATTCATTTTACGAAAACCTCTGGACCACGATCCGCGGCGGCAAGATCTGGAGCGGCGAACTGCGCAACCGCCGGCGCGACGGCAGCCTCTACCACGAGCACATGACCGTCGCCCCCGTGCGCGACGCGTCCGGCGCCATCACCCACTTCGTGGCGATGAAGCAGGACATCACCGAGCAGAAAAAACTCGAGCACCAGCTCCTGCGCGCCCAGCGCATGGAAGGCATCGGTCTGCTCGCCGGCGGCATCGCGCACGACCTCAACAACGTGCTCGCGCCCATCCTGCTCAGCGTCGAGCTGCTGCGACTCCGCTTCCCCGGGCCGGAAAACAAGTCCAGCCTCGACGTCATCGAGACCTCCGCCCGCCGCGGCGCCGGCGTCGTGCGCCAAGTCCTCACCTTCGCCCGCGGCATCGACGGCGAGCGCGTCAGCCTCCGTCCCAAGGACCTGCTGCGCGAGATCACCTTTATCGCCGAGGAAACCTTTCCCCGCGCCATCTCCGTCATCCGTCACCTCGACGAAAACCTGCCCTGCGTGCTCGGCGACCCGACCCAGCTCCACCAGGTCCTGCTCAACCTCGCCGTCAACGCCCGCGACGCCATGCCCGCCGGCGGCACCCTCACCCTCGAGGCCGTCGTCGTGCAGATCGACGCCGACCGGGCCGGCGAGAGCGGCGACCTCAAGCCCGGCCCCTACGTGCGCCTCGGCGTCGCGGACACCGGCGTCGGCATCCCCGCCGACCACCTCGACAAGATCTTCGAACCATTCTTCACCACCAAGGGCGTCGGCCAGGGCACCGGCCTCGGTCTCGCCGCCGTCTTCGGCATCGTGCGCAGCCATGGAGGCTTCGTCGAGGTGCACAGCGAGGTCGGCAAGGGCTCTCGTTTCCACGTCCACCTGCCCGCCCTGCCCGCGGATCAGGCCGCCGCCCCAGGTGCCAACGAACAACTGCTCGTCAACGGACGCGGACGCGGCGTGCTCGTCTGCGACGACGAGGAGGCGATCCGTTTCATCACCGCCACCGTGCTCGGCAAGCACGGCTTCAAGGTCTTCACCGCCGCCGACGGCGAGGAGGCCCGCCACCTGCACGCGCAGCATCGCGACGAGATTCACCTCGCGCTGCTCGACATCATGCTGCCCGCCGAGACCGGCGACCGCATCGCGCTGAGTCTGCGCGAGACCGCGCCCGGCCTCCCCGTGCTCTTCTCGACCGGCATGATCGGCGACGCCGCCGCCGAGAACATCCTGCGCGACCAGCTCCGCCAGCCCGCCACCGCCCTGCTCGCCAAGCCCTACGACGAACACACCCTCGTCACCAATGTCGTCCGCCTGCTCGACCACCCCGAGCATCAGCGCCCTGCGTGAAGAGACCATGGGCATGCCTATGTAGGCCGCCTGCTTGCAGGCGCGCTCAACGTCGGTCGACTCGTTGCGCCCATCGCGCCTGCAAGCAGGCGGCCTACGGGGATGGTTGGCACCGCTTCAGGCGTCCGTCCGCAGTCGTGCGTGCACGCGGTGGTTCACGAAACGGTCGTAGAGCCACTCGGCGTCGCGCGCCACGCCTTCGAAAACAAACCCGCAGCGCCGCGCCACCAGTTCGCTGCGACGGTTGTCCTCGGCGCAAGCGATCACCTGACGGTGCAGGTCGAGCTTCGCGAAGCCGAAGTTGGCCAGCACGGTCACGCAACGCGTCATCACGCCCTGCCCCTGCGCCTCGGCCGCCAGCCAATAGCCGATGGTCGCGTTGCGGTTGACCGTGTCGATGTGGTTGTAGCCGCACATGCCGACGATGGCCTGCTGTTCCCAGATCGCGAAGTGCCGCGCGGTGCCGCCGGCCGCCTCGCGCGTCGCGAAGCGGATGAACGTCTCCGTCGCCGCCACGCCGCGCGTGTGGTCAAGCCACGGCAGCCAGCGCCGCAGGTAGGCGCGGTTGGCGTCGGTGAGCGCGAACAACTCGTCCGCGTCTTCCAGCTGCAGGTCGACCAGGCGCAGTCCGGGGGCAACGGGGATGGTCGGCATGGCGGAGACTCAAATTTTTAACGCAAAGACGCGAAGGTCGCAAAGGTCGCGGAGAAAATGATTCGCTCAAATCTTTGCGTCCCTCCGCGACTTTGCGCCTTTGCGTTAAAACTCCGTATCCCGGTGATTAAACTCAGCCTTCGGCGAGCAGGCGGCGCAGGGTCTCGTCGACGAGCTTCGGGTTGGCCTTGCCGCGTGAGGCTTTCATGACCGGGCCCTTGAGGCCGTTGATGGCGCTCTCTTTGCCGGCGCGGAACTCGTCGGCGGACTTGGCGTTGGCCGCAATGGCGTCGCGGCACCACTGCTCCAGTTCGCCGGTGTCGGTGGGCGCGGCCTTGAGGCCCTTGCGATCGGCGATGGCGGCGGCGGAGTCGCCGGTGGCGAACATCTCGACGAAGATTTCCTTGGCGGCGTTGTTGAGCACGGTGCCGGCGTCGATGAGCTTCACCAGTTCGGCCAGCGCGGCGGGCGTGACCTTGGACTCGGCCACGGTGAGTTTGGCGGCGCCGAGTTCGCGCAGCAGGTCGTTGACGATCCAGTTGCCCACGGCCTGGGCTTTGTCGGAGCCGGCGGCCGCGGCGGCGGCCTCGAAGTAGTCGGCCAGCGCACGGTCCCACACGAGCACGGAGGTCAGCGTGTAGGGCAGTCCGTATTGCTTGAAAAAGCGCTCCTGCTTGGGGAACGGCAGCTCGGGGCACTCGGCGGCGATGCGGGATTTCCATTCCTCGTCGACCTCGACGGGCATGAGGTCGGGGTCCGGGAAGTAGCGGTAGTCGTGCGCCATTTCCTTGGAGCGGAGCGACTGACTGGTGCCGGTGATACCGTCGTAGTCGCGGGTCTCCTGCACGATGGTCCCGCCGGACTGCACGACGGCGATCTGACGCTTGATCTCGTGGGCGATGCCGTCGCGCACGTAGGAGATCGAGTTGAGGTTCTTGAGCTCGACCTTGGTGCCGAGCGTGGTGGCGCCGACGGGACGGATGGAGATGTTGGCGTCGCAGCGGAGCTGGCCCTTCTCCATGTCGCAGTCGGAGATGCCGCCGTAGATCATGGAGGCGCGCAGCGAGGTCAGGTAGGCGAAGGCCTCCTCGGCCGACTGTATCGCCGGATCGGATACGATCTCCATCAGCGGCGTGCCGGCGCGGTTGTAGTCGACGAGCGAGTCGACGGCGCCGTGGTTGAGCTTGCCGACGTCTTCCTCGAGGTGGATGCGGGTGAGCGGGATCTTTTTGTGCTCGCCCATGACGTTGCGGGCGGAGCCGGGCAGCTCGATCTCGACGGAGCCGCCGATGCAGATCGGCTGGTCGTATTGCGAGATCTGGTAGTTCTTCGGGGAGTCCGGGTAGAAGTAGTTTTTGCGGTCCCACTTGCAGACCGGCGCGATCTCGCAGCCGAGGAGCAGGCCGGCCTTGATGATGGCGTCGATGGCGGCCTTGTTCATGACCGGCAGCACGCCGGGCAGCGCGAGCACGACGGGGTCGGTCAGGGTGTTCTCCGGCTGCCCGTAGCCGGCGGCCACGCGGGTGAACATTTTGGAGTTGGTCTTGATCTGGACGTGAACCTCAAGACCGATGACGGCTTCGTATTGCATTTGAAAATTGGGTGAGTCGGAGGAGACGGAATTTCGGAGTTGGGCCACAGAGAGCACAGAGCTCGGACACAGAGGTCACAGAGCCAGGCGGGAGAGGCCGTGTTTGGTGAGCAAGGTGGTGCGAAAGTTAAATAGCAGGCCAACGCGGCAAGAGCTGAAACGGAGATAGGTCAGGACTTGGGCTTCATGAACATCGAGCAGCGCGTCCACGGCCTTCAGCTCCACAACGACTTTCCCGCCGACCAGAAAATCCAGTCGATAAGCATCTTCAATGAGGAGGTCCTTGTATTGAACCGAACAAAGTTTCTGCTCCTCAAACTCAAGGTTCCTCAGCTTCAGCTCATAAGCCAGTGCCCGCTGATACGCAGACTCCAACAGCCCCGGGCCAAGATCCCGATGCACCTCAATGGCGGCGCCGATGATCTGTTCGGTCAGCTGATTGATCTGCGTATCCATGGTTCCGAACTCTGTGTTCTCTGTGTCCGAGCTCCGTGTCCTCTGTGGCTAAAAACTCAGAATCAGAGCTTTGGCGTTTGCTTGCCCCAATTGTGGGCGGAGTCGTAGGCGTTGGCGACGGCCAGCAGGTCGGCTTCCTTGAAGGGCTGGCCGATGAGCTGCAGGCCGATGGGCAGGCCGCCCTCGGTGAAGCCGCAGGGCACGCTGATGCCGGGCAGGCCGGCGAGGTTTACGCCGATCGTGTAGACGTCGCACAAATACATGGCGAGCGGGTCGGCCTTGGCGCCGCGCTTGAAGGCGGGCGTCGGCGAGGTCGGCGTGAGGATGGCGTCGACCTCCTCGTAGGCCTTCAAGAAGTCGTTGCGAATGAGGGTGCGGACCTTCTGCGCGCGCAGGTAGTAGGCGTCGTAGTAACCGCTGCTGAGGACGTAGGTGCCGAGCACGATGCGGCGCTTCACCTCGGGGCCGAAACCCTCGGCGCGCGACTTGAAGTAGACCTCGGAGATGTCCTTCGCGTCGGGCGAACGGTGGCCGTAGCGCACGCCGTCGTAGCGGGCGAGGTTCGAGGAACACTCGGCGGTGGCGATGATGTAGTAAACGGCCACGCCATACTCGGTGTGCGGGAGCGAGACCTCTTTGATTTCGCAGCCGATGGACTTGTAGTAGTCGATGGCCTTCTGCACGGCGGCGGCGACCTCGGGATCGAGCCCCTCGCCGAAGTATTCCTTGGGGATGCCGATGCGCCACGGGCCTTTTTTCTCCTGCAGGGCGGCGCGGTAGTCGGGGATGTCGGTCTTGAACGAGGTGGAGTCGCGCTCGTCGTGGCCGGCGATGGCCTGCAGCACGATGGCGGCGTCCTCGACGGTGCGGGTGAACGGGCCGACTTGGTCGAGCGACGAGGCGAAGGCGATCAGACCGTAGCGGGAAACGAGACCGTAGGTGGGCTTGAGTCCGACGACGTTGCAGAGCGCGGCGGGCTGGCGGATGGAGCCGCCGGTGTCGGAGCCGAGGGTGGCGATGGCCTCGCCGGCGGCGACGGCCGCGGCGCTGCCGCCGGAGGAACCGCCGGGCACGCGCTCGAGGTCGTAGGGATTGCGCGTGGTGTGCACCGCGGAGTTCTCCGTGGAGGAACCCATGGCGAACTCGTCGAGGTTGAGGCGCCCCCAGATGACGGCGCCGACCTTGCGGAGCTGCTCGGTGACGTGGGCGTCGTAGGGCGAGACGAAGTTGGCCAGCATCTTGGACGAGGCCGTGAGCGGCTGGTCTTTCACGGCGAGCACGTCCTTCATGCCGATCGGAATGCCGTCGAGCGGACCGAGCGCCCGACCGGCGGCGCGCCGGGCGTCGGAGGCGCGGGCCTGCGCGAGCGCGTCGTCGGCGTCGTAGGAGTTGAAGGCCTTGACCTGATCCTCGACGGCGCGGGTGCGGTCGATGACGGCCTGGGTGAGCTCGACCGAGGTGGTCGTGCCGGCCGCAAGGGCATCGGCGAGCTCGGCGATGGTTTGGAAATGGAGGGCGGACATTGCGGATATTATTTTTGCCACAGAGGGCACGGAGCTCGGACACGGAGGACACAGAGTGCCGGAAAGAGAAAACAGGAACCGGATTGGCTCCGTGCTCTCTGTGTCCGAGCTCTGTGAACTCTGTGGCTAAGACAAAGGGATCATTCCACGACCTTGGGGACGGAGACCATGTTGTCGCGCTTGGCGGGGGCGTTGCGCAGGGCGTCCTCGACGGAGAGGCCGGGTTTGGCGACGTCGGCCTGCCAGACGTTTTTCACCGGGAAGGCGTGGGCGGTGGGCTCGACGTTGGAGACGTCGACCTCCTTGAGCTTTTCGATATTGGCCAGCACGTCGCCGAGCTGGGCGGAGAAGGTCGCCTTTTCCTTGGGAGTCAGCGCGATGCGCGCGAGGTTGGCGATGTGGTCGATGTTGAAGTCGGCGGGAGCGGACATGGTCGTAAACGGATGAGCTAAGGGAGGAGAAATGCCCAAGCCAAGCCTCGACGCGCCCCGCGGCCACAAAGCATGCCGGCCGGTTTCGGAGCCATTCCCCGCCGATTTGCCCGCGTCGGGGTCTCCGAGGCCGCCCGCTCCCTGCTGGAGCGCCCGGAGCGGACATTCTCCCGCCCGCTTCGGCCATGCGCACAATTGCGTTTGAGATCGTTTTTCGCCCCGGCTGGGTGCGTGGGGCATCATGAAGACATCCAGCCGTTTTTCGCTCCTTATCGCCCTTTCCGGGCTCGGCCTCTCCACCGAGGCGCGCGCCCAGTTCACATTGATCGAGACAGGCGGAACGTTTCGCGCAGATGATACCAATTACGCCCTGCAAACCGAAGGCGCCTCCGCCTTCGCCACCGACCTGCTCAACGGCGACGGCTATGGCGTGCACACGATCTCCGGATTGAACGACGGCGTTTACGGTAACTCCTCCAGCTGGATCGGTAACAGCACGGGCTCGGCCGGCATCCTCTTCGACTCGGCGATGGATTTGTCCTCGTTTGCATTTGGCCGCGACAACAACGGCGGCTTCGCCGACCGCAGCCTCGGCACCTACACCATCTACTACACGACCGACGTTGGTCTCACGGCCCTCAACGCGCTCGACGGCAGCACCTCGTGGACTGAGATCGGCAGTCTCACTTACAGTTTTGCCTCCCCCGACCTGTCTTCGCGCCGGCACCTTTACAATCTGGACGAGACGCTGACCGGCGTCACCGGCTTTCGCATCGCCGCGCCCAACGGCAACGCCATCGACGAAATCGAGCTCTACGTCTCTTTCGCAACACCGCCGCCTCCCGTCACCATCACCTACGCCGACAACGAGACCCGCACCGCCGCCATCTCAACGCTCGGAGGCATCATCGCTGAGGTCGCCACCGGCACCGCCACCCAAAGCGGCACGCTCACCGGCACGGGCCTGTTCACCAAGACCGGCGCGGGCACGCTCGTGTTGTCCAACGTCAACACCGACCATACCGGCGGCACCGTCGTCTCGGCCGGCACGCTGGTTTCCGGCGCCGGCAATGGCTCCGGCCCGGTTCGCTCACCGTGAACACAGGCGCGACCCTTCGCTCCCCCGACGGCCTGTTTCTCTATGCGGAGAATCTGGCGACCGGTGCCGGCGCCTTGATCGACGCGCAAGCCTATCTGCGGCTCGGCACCCTCGGCAGCACCATCGGCACCGAATCGTCCCTCTCCATGGAAAATGGAGGACGCGTCGTCGTCGGCACCAGACTCGAGGTCGCCAGTAATACCGACACCACGGTCAACATTCGCATCGACGGCGCGGGCTCCGAACTCTTGGTCGGAGACGGTGTCTCCGCGGCCGGTGGTCTCCGGGCCGACTCGACGCTGACCGTCTCCAACGGAGGAAACTACTCCGTGACCGGCAGCCACGACTCCGGCCGAGGCAACACATCGACATCCACGCTGCTGGTCACCGGCGCGGACTCCCGATTTGCCACCACGAGCCACGCCCAGTTCGCCCAAGGAGCCAATTCCTCGGCCAACATCACCCTGTCCAACGGCGGCACCGCGCACGCGAACGGCAACATCGAAATCGGTGCGCTCAACGCCGACACCACCACGAGCGTGCTGGTCACCGGCACCGGATCAGCCCTCACGACCGACAACTACGTCTTCCTCGCCAAGAGCGCCGGCTCACAGAGCGTGCTCACCGTCAGCGACGGCGGTCACGTGCACGCCGATGCCGACGTCAGCATCGCCGCGGGCGCGGGCTCAAGCGCGACGGTCACCGTCTCCGGCGGCGGCTCGATCACCAGCGACGGAAGCATCTACCTCGGCACGGCAGCCAATACCGACACCACGCTACTGATCTCGGGTGAAAACTCCCTCGTCGCCAGCGGCGCCACGTTTGAGCTGGCCGCCGCATCCTCCTCCACGGGCTCCTCCGTCGGCAGCGTCACCATCGAAAATGGCGGCACCCTGCGCGTGGGAGGACTCCTGCGTCTGGGCCTCGATGAAACCACCGCGCCCCCCCTGAATCTGAACGAAGGCGGCACCCTGCAGATCGGCGGAAACGGCAGCATCGCCGACCTCTCGGACATGACCGAATACAACCTCTCCGGAGGCACGATCCAGGTGATCAACTCCAGCCTCATGACCCAAGTCGACTTCACCACGACCAACACCTCCACCGTCGACACCAACGGCCTGAACGCCGGATTGTTCGGCGTGCTCTCCGGCTCCGGCGGACTGACCAAGACAGGCTCCGGCACCCTCACCCTCGGAAATGCCAATACCCTCACCGGCGACGTGACCGTCTCCGGGGGCACCCTCGCCCTCAGTGCCCTCGGCACGATCGCACATGCCGGTCGTATCCATATCGGAGATACCGGCGTGCTCGACCTCACCGCCAAATCCGGCGGCTTCACGGTTGGCGCGGGCCAGTCGCTCACCGGCTCAGGCACCGTCAACCTCGCCAGTGGCCGAACCCTCCGCGTCGCCGGCATCCTGGCCCCCGGCGACAGTCCCAGCCTGCTCTCGGTCAACGGCAACCTCGCCTTTGACAGCACCGCGATCATCGCCCTCGAGATTGGCGGTCTTGTGCGCGGACTTGAACACGACGCCATCGACGTCTCCGGCGATCTGACGTTCGACGGCACGCTCACGATCACACTCATCAACGACTTCACTCCGATGTTCGGCGACACCTTTCAGCTTTTTGAGGCGAGCAGTTTTGGTGGCACCTTCGCCGTCGTGAATTTGCCCGACCTCGATCCCACGCTGCGTTGGGACACCAGCCGCCTGCTCGACAATGGCACCCTGTCCGTGACCGGCGCCATTCCCGAGCCCTCGACTTTCGGCGTCCTCGCCGGCCTCGGCGCGCTCACGCTCGCCACGATGCGCAGACGCCGCCCGCTCCGGTCTCCGCGCGCGGCTTGAGGACGATCACGCGCGGCGGAAAGACCCGGCCATGCGCGTTGGCCGTGCCTCCATTTTTCGCGGCAAGATCATCCGTGCCTTGACAACCCGGCGCGAAAGCAGGCTCAAGCAGGGGAGCTTCGGCGTTTATAATACCAAGCATGATGATCGAGCATTCGGAAAACGTTTACGCGCTTTGGGACGAATTGGCTGATCTGCCGCTCGCTGAAACGCGCGCATCCATCGAGATTCTTTTCAGCCGGCTTTGCGAATGGATCGGTGCCGACGACGCCTTTTGGATCGGCATCGCGCGGGTTCAGGACGAACCGCACGCGGCCAGCGACGTGCTCGGCGGGTGGCGCCTGCGCACGGCCGAGCGCTGGATCACCAAACCGGAGTATGACGCCGAGTTCATCCGCAAGGTGCTCGCCCACATGGAGCGCAACCCGGGCATGAGCACGCGCAAGGTCATCGGCGAGGCGGGGCGCTTCCGCAGCTATCGCCTGCACGACGGCTTCATCGACTTCGAGGCGTTTCGTCAGACGCCGCAGTATCAGATGTATTTCGAAAGAGGCGGCATCACCGACCGCATCTGGTGCGTGTTCCCTGTGAATCGCGATGCGGAGTCGCTGTTTTGTTTCGACCGCATTCGTCGCGAGGAACGCTTCACCCCGGAGCACGAACAGCTCGTCGGACAGACCCTGCGCGGCATCAAGTGGTTTCACCGCCAGCTGCTGCTCAACCACGGCCTGCTGGTCGGCAAGACGCCGCTCTCGCCCGCCCATCGGCGCCTCTTGCCACAACTGCTCTCCCACAAGTCGGAAAAGGAGATCGCCGACATCCTGGGGCTGAGCTGGGCCACGACGCACAAATACGTCACGGACATCTATCGCAGCTTCAACGTCTCCAGTCGCGCCGGGCTCATGGCGTTGTGGATGGGCGGTTCCTGATAGGGGAAATTCCCCCTTACTATTTAGCAGGACAGGCAGGTTTTTTGGATTCGGGCACACTCCCGCCGACGCGCGCACCCGCGAGGCCGGAGGACGGTGGCCGGGAGCGTCGCGCACACATCCGCTTCGACTCCCTTCAACACCCATGAAATCGCACACCACCCGTTGGCTGCCATCCATCACCCTGCTCGCCTGCGCCGCCGGCCTGCACGCCCAGCTGACCTACACCAACCTGACCATGATCGATCCCGGCGGTTCGCAAAGCTCACGGGCCTCCGCGATCAACGCCTCCGGGCAGACCCTGGTGGAGGATGGCAACGGCAACCTCTTCCTTTGGAGCGCCGGCACCAGCACCCAGGTCACCACCAACCTTGGCGCCGGCTCGATCTTTTCCCCGTTCTCCGGCGCGCTCAACGATTCCGGCCAGGTGCTCGGCTACGTCGAGGACGGCGAAGACTACCGCTACTTCATTTGGTCAAGCGGCGGCGGCACGACCGAGGTCACCCCCGGCTCCTTCATCTGGGAAGTGAACGGCCTTAACAACGCCGGACAGGTCGTCGGCCTGCTCTCCGGCGAGCCCGACCACGGCTTTGTCTGGAGCAGCGGAGGCGGCACGACTCAGCTCGCCAGCCCCCACGGCAACACCACCTACGCAAACGCCATCAACAACTCCGGACAAGTCGCCGGCCGGACCACTGACGAAAACTTCAACACGGTCGCGGTGCGCTGGGCGCCCGACGGTTCCGTGTCGGATACGCTCGTCCTCGGGATGGGCTACGTCGCCGCGATCAACGACGCCGGCGTGGTGGCGGGCGGCCTCGTGGACTCCGAGACGTTCACCGAAACGGCCTATTTCTGGGATGGCGAAACGATGACCACCGTCGACGCGCTTCCCGGTGATGACGAGGGCGTCAGCGCCAACGCGATCAACACGTTCGGCGACATCGTGGGCACCAGCGAGGGCGCTGGCGAACGCGCCTACCTTTACACCGACGGCGACATGTATGATTTGAACGCCCTCGTGGCCGGCTTCTTGGTCGAGAACGGCGGCGATACCGCCGGCTTCGTCACGCTGTGGAATGCCTTTGGCATCAATGACGCGGGCCAGATCGTCGGCCAAGGCCTCTACTACGACGGGTTTGGCTCCACCTACAGCGCCGCCTTCTTCCTCGACAGCCTCGCCGCCGTGCCCGAGCCGTCGGCCGTCGCGGCGCTGACCGGACTCGGCGCGCTGGGCATCGCCGCCTGTCGACGCCGGCAACTGCGCTGAGCGGATCAGCCAGACAAAAAAGGAGAACGGACATTCCTGTCCGTTCACGGTGCGGAAGGGAGGAACGGACAGGAATGTCCGTTCTCCGATGTCCTTGGCGTTACTTGCGGACTTGGTAGCCGGCGGCGGCGACGTCGTCCTGGATTTTGGTAAAGACGGCGTTGACCTCGGCGTCGGTGAGCGTGCGGTCGGCGGCGCGGAAGGTCAGGCTGAACGCGAGACTCTTCTTGTCCTCGGGCAGGCCCTTACCCTGGTAGACGTCGAACACCTGCACGCCCTCGAGCGCGAAGGCGTTGCCGACGGCGGCGCGGGCGACCTTGGTCAACGCCTTCTGCACCTCACCGGCCGTGGTAGTCGCATCAACCACCAGCGCGAGGTCGCGCAGCGCGGCGGGCATAAGGTTGAGCGGCTGATAGCGCTTCTTCGCAGCGGAGGCTGCGGGCAGCTTCTCGGGGAGGATCTGCACGGTGCCGGCGAGGATCTGGCCGGTGAGACCGAGCTTCTTGACCAGTCCGAGGTTCACCAGACCGAACGAAGCGGACCAGCCGTGGCGGATGTCGCCGGCGGTGGCGGCGTGGCCGGCCTGCCAGGGCGACTCGTCGCCCTCGACGGGCTTGAGCGGTTGACGGGCAAAGTCGATGCCGGCGGCGGTGGCGAGCGTCTCGACGAGGCGCTTGGCCGAGTAGAAGTCGGCGCCCTCGCGGGTGCGCCACGAACGCTCGTCGGCGTCCTCGGCAATCACGAAGCCGACGGTCACGCACTCGACCAGCGAATCGCCGCGCTCGGCGAAGACACGACCGGTCTCGAACAGGCGCGTGGCCGAGACGCCGCGGGACTGGTTGAGCTTGAGCGTGTCGAGCAGGCCGCCGATCAGCGAGGTGCGCAGGTGCGACTGGTCCTCGACGAAGGGGTTGGCCAGCGCGTAGAGGTCGGCCTTGCCGGCCTCGGTCCAGGCGCCGAGCTCGGCCGAGGAGCGCAGCGTGTAGTTGACGCACTCGTTAAAGGACTGGCCGACGAGCTGCGCGGTGACGATGCGGTTGAAGCGCACGATCGGGTCCTCGTCGGTGACAAGGCCGGGCGCGGTGACGGTGGCGGCGGGAATCTTTTCCGTGCCGTAAACACGCAGGACTTCCTCGACCAGGTCGATGGGACGGTCGAGGTCGTCGCGCCACGACGGCACGGACAACGCCCAGGCCGGACCGCGGTTTTCGGTGGGCTCCTCGCGGACGACGGTCAGCTCGAGCGACTCGAGCGCGGCGCGCATGTCGTCGGCGGGAATCTCGAAGCCGAGCTTTTCGTTGATGTAGGCAGGCGTGACGGTGATCTCGCGCTCCCACGGGATGTCGCCGCCGACCTTGCGGATCGGACCGGCGACCTTGCCGCCGGCATGGGCGAGGATGAGGTCGATGAAGCGGTGCAGAGCCTCGTCGAGCGTGTGCGGATCGACGGCGCGCTCGTAGCGGTAGGACGAGTCGGACGAGAGGCCGAGGCGGCGCGAGGTGCGGCGCACGCCGCGACGCTCGAACACGGCGACCTCGAGGACGAGATCGGTCGTCTCCTCAGAGACGCCGGAGTTCACACCGCCCATGATGCCGGCGATGACGACGGGCTTTTCACCGTCGGCGATGACGAGGTCGGTGGCGACGAGGGTGCGCTCCTTCTCGTCGAGCGTGACGATCTTTTCGCCCTCGACGGCGTTGCGCACGATGATCTCGGGACCGGCGAGTTTCCTGGCGTCGAACGCGTGCACGGGCTGGCCGTATTCGAGCATCACGAAGTTGCCGATATCGACGACGTTATTGATCGGGCGGAGGCCGACGGCACTGAGGTAGCGCTGCAGCCACTCGGGCGACGGGCCGACCTTGACGCCGGTGACGACGGTGGCGGTGTAGAGCGGGCAGGCCTCGGGATTGTCGACGCGCACGGACTTGAGCAGTTCGGAGTGCGGGTCGCTGTCGACGGAGGCGGGGGCGAATCCAACTTGTGGATACACGAGGTCCTTGCGGAACCAGGCGGCGAGCTCGCGGGCGACGCCGAGGTGCGAGAGGCAGTCGGGGCGGTTGGGCGTGATCTCGATGTCGAACACGGTGTCGCCGGGGGGCAGCACGTCGTTGATCGGCGTGCCGACGGCGGGTTCGCCGGAGAGCAGGTAGAGGCCGTCGGACTTTTCCTCGATGGTCAGCTCGACGCCGGCGCAGAGCATGCCGGACGAGGGCTGGCCGCGGACCTTGGCTTCTTTGATGGTGAAGTCGCCGGGCAGAGTGGCGCCGGGCAGCGCGACGGGCACGCGGTTGCCGGCGTCGCAGTTGTGCGCGCCGCAGACGATGGTGCGCACGCCCCCGTGGGCCTCGCCGACGTCGACGGTGCAGATGGAGAGCTTGTCGGCGTTGGGGTGCTTGTCGCGGGTGAGGATGCGGCCGACCACGACGAGGTTGAGCGCGGGCGCGCCGGTCTTGATGACCTGCTCGACCTCGAAGCCGAGGAAGGTGATCGCGCGCGAAATGTCCTCATCGGACGCGGCGCTCAGGTCGACGTAGTTCTGGAGCCAAGAACGGGAAACTTTCATCGGG
>JAUWBF010000114.1 GCA_030601755.1 Verrucomicrobiota bacterium
CCAACAGCTTGCCAGTGTGAAAGGCATGCTGGGCGACGCGCTCCGGCTCTACGGAGCCTCCGTTTACTGGAACATTCGCAAGACGATCTACCGTCTGCGGCGGACGCGCGGGGCGTGCCCTTGCCAGCACCAAAGCGACTCAGGGCGCGCTTGGGAAAGCGCCTGCGCCGCCGTCACGCATTGGGAAAACCCGGCGCGTTTCCGGCGCGTTTGCCCGCTCTTGCAACGCCGCGCCGACGGCCTGTGGCGCTGCTCGGTCGACGCCACGCAGGTGCGGCCGTTCTGGGGACGCGCCGCGGCGCTGCTGGGCGGAACGGCGCTGACGCTGCTGCTGGTCGGCGTGCTGGGGGCCTTCGTCGGCATGCGCGCCATCGGCTATGAGATTTCGTTGCGACAGATCGCCTGGCCGCCCGCCTGGTCGGAGCTGGGGCGGGTGCGCGCGACCCACTTTATCCGCCAGTCGGAACAAGCCGCCGCCGAGGGTCGCATCAAAGAGTCGTTGCTCGCGCTCTACAACGCCTACGAACTCAACCCCTACGACTACCCGGTCGGCCTGCGGCTCGCGCGCCTGTGGCAGGTCAACCAGCCGGCCACGTCGGACCAGGTGTATCGGCGGCTGCTCCGCGACCATCCGGACCGGCGCGCCGAGACCGGCCGGCTGTGGTTGCGGGCGTTGATCGCGCGCGGCGACGTGCAGGCCGTGGCGCGGCTCTCCGCGGAACGCTTGGTGCACGACCCCGCGACTATTCCGGCCTGGCAACACGCGCTGATCTTCGCGTCGCAACGGCTGGGCGACTACGACGTCCTGCGCGAGGCGCTGGCCGATCCAGCGCTGCCGCCGTCGGCGGTGCCCGCGCTCAAACTGGTCGCCGACACCGCCACGCTGCCCGCCGACGAGCAACGCGGGCGCCTCATCCAGGCGGTGCTCGCGGGCGACACCGACGCCTACACGAGTTTTTATATCGGCCGCCGCCTGCTCCAGCTCGGGCACGCCGACGAAACCCTCGCGCTCACCGCGCGGACCAACGTCCCGCTCAATCCACGCGAGCGCCTGCTGCTCCGGCTCGACGCACTCGCCGCGCTGGGCCGCCGCGATGATCGTGCGCGTTTGTTCGACCAAGTGCTTGGCGCGGCCCTCAACGACACCACCGTCACCCTGCTCTGCACGCACCTGATCCGCCACCCCGACCCCGCGCTAGCCGACCGGCTCTTCGCGCGCACCGCCGGCGGCGCGGGCGGCACCGCGGACACAGCCGCACTGCGTTACGAGACGCACCTAGCGCTCTTTTGCGTCGCCGGCGTGCTGGCCGACGCCGCGCGACTCGACGAAATCGCCGGCCGGCTGCGCGCCCTCAGCGGCGGCGAGTTTCGCACGCTCGACAGCGTGAGCGCCTTCTTTCTGCGCGGCACCAAGGGCGGCCGCGTCGAGGCCGTGCTGCCCGTGCTGCAACCCCTCCCGCTGGAGGTCACCTACGCGTTGCTCGAACGCACGCCCGCCTACTGAACACCCATGCTGCTGCACACCACCACGCGCGAACGCATCGCCCTCGCCACCATCGGCGCGCTCCTTTTGCTCGGCCTCGTCGGTCTGCTCGTGTTGTGAACCACGCCCCGCGCAGACAACGGTTTGCCATTGCCACCCGTCAGGGCGGCCGAATGCTCCGCATCCATCGAACCCGGCCGCGCGTTTAACACCATGGAATGTCCACGTCAGACACCTGCCTGTCCCGCTCGCCGGCCACACCTTGGCCGGAGCAGGTGGACCGCGCGGCGCCAACTCCATTCCGCGGCATGAGCGTCCCGTCCGAACACGGCCGCCCCGCCGACCTCGACGCCCCCCTGCTCGCCCGCATCGCCGACGGCGACCAAGCCGCCCTCGGCGAGCTCTACGACCGCTTTTCCCGTCCCCTTCTCGCCGCCGTCCACCGCATCCTCAACGACCAGCGCGAGGCCGAGGACATCGTGCACGACGCCTTTGTCGCCGTCTGGCAAAAGGCCGCAGACTACGACCCGACCCGCGGCAGCGCGTTCTCGTGGGTGATGACCCTCACGCGCAACCGCGCCCTCGACCGCGTGCGCTCGCGCAAACGTCGCTCCGAGCTCCTCGCGCAGTCCGCCCCGGCCGACCTCGGCTACGACCAGACGCCGCCCGACGTCGTGCAAGCCGCCGACCTCGGCGAGCGCGGCGCCGCGGTGCGGAAGGCCTTTGGCGAACTCCCCGCCGAGCAACGCCAGGCAATCGAACTCGCCTACTTCTCCGGCCTCACCCAACAGGAAATCTCCGAACGACTCCGGCAACCGCTCGGCACCGTCAAGGCCCGCATCCGCCGCGGCCTGCTCAAACTGCGCGACCTCGTCGCGCCCCCCGCCCCATGATCGACGAACGCACCGAGGAGCTCGCCGCCCTGCATGCCTTCGATCTGGTCGAAGGCCCGGAACTCGCCGACTTCAGCCGTCGCCTGGAGCGCGAGCCCGCGCTGCGCCGCATCGTCGATGATCTGCGCGAGACCGCCTCCGCCTGCGCGTTCGTCGCGCCCGCGGTCACGCCCTCGGCCGGCCTGCGCGACCGCGTGCTCGCCACCTGCGCCACGACGCCGCGCACCGGCCCCGCATCACAACGCTCCGAGAGCGACGCCCACGGAGGTGGCGGCGGCGACAATGTCACGCCCTTCAGCCTGCCCGCCTGGACCGGTTGGGCCGCCGCGGCGGTCTTCGCCTTGCTCGCCGCCTATCTCGGCTTCACCGCCAGCCGGCTCGATTACCAGCTCGCGCTGCTCACCGAGAGCGAGGCGCTGGCCGCGTTGCAGGCCCGCAGCCTCGACACCGCCCTGGAGTCCGAGCGCATCGTATCCAAGGAACAAACCCTCCGCCTCAAGACCGCCGAGCAGCGCGTCGCCGCCCTCGACACCGAGCTTGCGCAAACCCGCTCCGCCGCCCTCGCCCAGATCGCCGAGCTCAAGGCGCAGGCCGACCTCGCCGCGCTCAAGATCGCCACGCTCAACTCCCTGCTCGGCAACGCCCCCGACGCCACCGCCGTCGCCGTCTGGAATCCCTTTTCGCAGGAAGGCGTGCTCACCGTCTCACAGCTTCCCGCGCTCGCCCCCGACAAGGACTACCAGCTCTGGGTCGTCGACCCGCAGTATTCCATTCCGGTCGACGGCGGCGTGTTCACCGTCGACGCCGCCACCGGCGAGGCCCGCTTCCAGTTCAAAGCCGACAAGCCGGTCGACACCATCGCGAAGTTCGCCGTTTCCCTCGAACGCAAGGGCGGCGTGCCCAAGGCCGAGGGTCCGATGGTCTTGATCAGCCCCTGAGCCGGCCGCCTCATGCAACGCGACGCTTGCCACCCGCGCCCGCCGCGCCGCAAACTGCGCCCTTTATGAGCGCAGATTTGCCCGAGCCCACGGCCCCCGCCGCCCCTTCCGATTTCATCCGCGACATCGTCGCCGGCCATGTCGCCGAGGGCCGTTACCCGCAGATCGTGACCCGCTTCCCCCCGGAGCCCAACGGCTACCTGCACATCGGCCACGCCAAGTCCATCTGCCTCAACGTCGGCATCGCCCACGAGAACAACGGCCGCTGCAACCTGCGCTTCGACGACACCAACCCGGCCAAGGAAGACGTCGAATACGTCGACTCCATCACCACCGACGTGCGCTGGCTCATCTCCGGCTGGGCCGAGGCTTGTCTCGGTTTCGAACCGCGTGGCACCGAATCCACCGCCGACATCAACTACTACGCCGGTCCCGCCGCCCCGGGCGCCGACAGCGAGCCCTTCTTTGCCAGCAACTACTTCGAGGCCCTCTACGCCTGCGCCGAGGAACTCATTCGCCGTGGCAAGGCCTACGTCTGCGACCTCACGCCCGCCGAGACCGAGACCTACCGCGGCACGCCCGACACCCCCGGCAAGAACAGCCCCTTCCGCGACCGCTCCGTCGAAGAAAACCTCGACCTCTTCCGCCGCATGCGCGCCGGCGAGTTCCCCGACGCCGCCCGCTCCCTGCGCGCCAAGATCGACATGGCCTCGCCCAACATCTGGCTGCGCGACCCCCTGCTCTACCGCATCCGCCACGTCGCCCACCACCAGACCGGCTCCAAGTGGTGCATCTACCCGCTCTACGACTTCGCCCACTGCCTCAGCGACTACTTCGAGGGCATCACCCACTCCATTTGCACGCTTGAGTTCGAGGTCCACCGTCCGCTCTACGACTGGATTCTGGAAAACATCGGCCTCTCCCGTCCGCTCCCGCGCCAATACGAATTCGCCAAGCTCCACCTCGGCTACACCGTCGTCAGCAAGCGCAAGCTCCTGAAACTCGTCACCGAGAAGATCGTCGCCGGCTGGGACGACCCCCGCATGCCCACGCTCTCCGGCCTGCGCCGCCGCGGCATCCCCGCCGCCGCCCTACGCCGCTTCGTGATCGGCCTCGGCGTCACCAAATACGACAGCCTCACCGACCTCGCCGTCTTCGAGCACGCCGTGCGCGACGAGCTCAACGCCTCATCCGAGCGCCGCCTCGCCGTGCTCAAGCCGATCAAGCTCGTGCTCACCAACATCGCCGAGGGAGAGGTTATTCCCTGCACCGCCACCAACACCCCGCAGGCCGAGGTTCCCGCCACCCGCACCGTCAACCTCGCCCGAGAGGTCTTCATCGACGCCGACGACTTTGCCGAGGTGCCGCCGCCCAAGTATTTCCGTCTCAAGCCCGGAGGCGAGGTCCGCCTGAAATACGCGTGCATCATCAAGTTCGAGGAACTCGTCAAAAATCCCGACGGCACCATCGCCGAGATTCGTTGCACCGCCGACCTCACCACCCGCACCGGCCAGCCCAACGCCGACCGCAAGGTCAAGGGCACCATCCACTGGGTCAGCGCCAGCGAAAGCATACCGGCCGAAGTCCGCCTCTACGACCGCCTCTTCACCAAGGCCGATCCCGACGAGGGCGGCGACTTTCTGCAAAACGTGAACCCGCAGTCCCTCGAGACCGTCACCGCGCGCCTCGAGCCCGGCCTCGCCGACACGCCCGTCGGCACCGTCTATCAGTTCGAACGCCTCGGCTATTTCACGCCCGACGCCCGTGATCACACCGCGACCAAGCCCGTCTTCAACCGCACGATCACGCTGAAAGACGCGTGGGCCCCGCGCGGCTGAGGAGACGCGTAACCCACAACGCCCTCGGTCGCAGCCCAGTCGAGGCGCCGCCACAAGGCGCGGCCGAAAGATTCGGTCTTGGTGAAAGGCTTACGTTTCTCAGGGGGTAGCGTGAGCGTCCGCGACTTCAGTATCCGGCTTTTGCCAGCAACTCCGACGCGTCCCACTTGAGCGCGTAGGCCAGCCGCAAAAGCACGCCCAGCCGCATGTCCTGTTCCCCACGCTCAATGCTGCCCACGTAGTTTTTCGAGAGATCGGCTCGCTCGGCCAATGCCTCTTGGGTGATTCCCAGTTCTTCTCTGCGTGCACGCACCATCCGTCCGATTAGTTGTGTGCGTCAAGTTCTGCAAAAGTGGTTTGTGGGTCGTGGCTGGGTCTGGAGGAAAAAGGATTTTTGGGATGGGGTGCAGGGGAAGGGGCTTTGCCCAATGCTGTCTCACTTTAAGTCATTGAATATCAATTGTCCGGA
The DNA here is from genome assembly GCA_030601755.1 of Verrucomicrobiota bacterium. Classification (GTDB taxonomy): domain Bacteria; phylum Verrucomicrobiota; class Verrucomicrobiia; order Opitutales; family Opitutaceae; genus JAUWBF01. Next base: position 5,622 of record JAUWBF010000114.1, read on the forward strand.
GCCTGACGTATTTGGCGGCCTTGTATCATGATTTCCAAAGAGTTCATGGATGGGGACTTTGGAAAGCGCGTGCCAAGACAGGACTTGGACGAAGGTCGTCAGATTTGTATCAATGCCGAGCTGCTTGCGGGTGATGGCCATCGCCAAATAGACACAAACCGAAGCCCACAACTGGAGGCGGACAGCGGTGTCGGTGGTGCCATAGAAAGTCTGAATACAAAGGCCGTGTTTGAGCCATCGAAAGAACAGCTCGATTTGCCAACGCTGCCGATAGGCGTCGGCGATCACCGCCGCCGGAGCGGCCCAAAGATTGGTCCAAAACGCCAGCCGGCGGTGATGCTCGGCGTCGTAAATGCTCACGCGCCGAATGTCTCCCGGCCAATGTTTGGGCACGTCGGTGCCGTTGAACCGGATGGTTTGGTCAGCTCGCAGAGGACCGGAACGATCAACCGGCCGCGACGTGGCGACATAGAACCGCACGTCCGGCCGTTCGCGGATGACGAAGAACGCGCCGTGGTCGGCCATGCGGCGGAGCCGACGAAAGTCGATGTATCCACGATCCATGACATAAAGTGTGCCGGGCTCGACGGGCATCGTGTCCAGATAACCCATGTCGCTGTCTGTGGCGGCGGTTACGTTGACGAATGCCGGGACCGGGCCCTGCAAATCCAGTCCGGCGTGCAGCTTGAGGGCGGCCTTGTTGCCGGTGTAGTTGGCCCATGGGCACAGCGCGAGGCTCAGGTCGATCAGCGAGGAGTCCACCGCGATCACCGGCAGATCCAAATCGATCGCGCGCGGCTCGTCGTGATAGAGCGAGCGGGCCTTGGCGATAAGCTTGCCCGCCACATGCGCCCATGGTTGCCAGTCGCGTTGCCCGTTGGCGCGAGCCAGGCTGCTGCGGGTGATCGAAGAACGAAATCCCATGTGGTAAGCCAGTCCGGCTTGGGCGCACAGGCATGCTTCAATATCACGCAG
>JAUWBF010000080.1 GCA_030601755.1 Verrucomicrobiota bacterium
TCCCTTGGCTCCCCACCAGAACCAGCCGCCCTCGGCCTCGTGCAACGGTCGCCAGAGCACGGGCACGCGGGCGTCGCGCAGGATGGCGAGCTGCGCGGCGATGTGGTCGAGGTCGCGGATGATCGCGGCGTGTTCCGGCGACGTTTCATCGCTCACGCGGCCGGCGTCGAACGTGGTCTTGTCGGTGGAAAAACTGCTCCAAACGGGATCGGCGCCGCCGAAGGGCGACATCCAGTGCCAGGACAGCGTGACGATGCCGCCGCGCTTCAGCGCCCAGTCGCGGGCGACCTCGATGACGCCGTCGCCGTGCGGGTGTTCGTAAGCCGGCGAGTAGCGCAGCAGGTCGAGTCCGAGGATGGCCGGAGCGCGACCGTCGGTGAGCGCGGCGACTTGGGCGAGGCGCGCCGGATCGGCGGGCGAGGACTCGTGCTGGCCGGCGAAGGTGCGGCGACCGAACTCGCCGAGAAGGGCTGCGTGGAGTCGTCGCGTCTCGGCGGAGGCGTTCGGATTGGCAAGCTCGCCGGAGATCTGGAACGCGTCGGGCGGCGGGGCCGGCGTGAGGCGGATGGCGTCGATGTCGGCGTAGCCCCAGTCCGTGCCGATGCGCAGACGGTTGTCTCCCGCGCCGAGCGGAACGCGGCCGTAGGCGCGGGTCGCGAAGCAGCCGTCGGTCCGCGGAAAGCGGCGGCTGCCGAGCAGGTTGTCGTCCACGTAAACGGGGATCTGTTTGTCGGAGTCGCAGGCGTAGACGAGTTCCAGTTGATAATCGCCGGTCCGGGGCACGTTGACGGTGAAGTCGAGTGCGTCGGCGTGGTTGACGAAACCCGTGACCCAGGCCCGGCCGGTGCCGTCGGGATTTTCGTGCGCGATCCGGGTTTGCCCGACGAGCGTCGCGTGCTCGGCCTCGAGCACGATGGGGCCGGCGATCACGTTGGTCGCGGCGAACGTCAGCAAGCTGAACGTTGGCAGACGCGTCATGGGGAAAAGGCGCGTCCGAGGTCGTCGAGTTCGGGAGCCCGGCCGTCGAACAGGTCCGGGCAAAACGCCCAGTAAAAGGCGTCGAGCTTCAGTTCGCGAACGCGGTTGGCGCTCAGCGCGAGCGCGGCGGGTCCGCCACCGCCGGTGTTCTCGGCGGAGACGCGCAGCGGCGGGTTGTGGGCGCGGGCGAGGCTCGCGAGAAAACGCGGCGGGCTCCAGCGCGCGGGATTGCTCGAGGTCTCGTCGCTCCAGGCGGGATCGGAGTCGATCCAGGTGCAGTGAACCCACACGAGCGGGTCGCGGATGCCGCCGATGAAGCGGGTGAAGTCGAAGCCGCGCTGCACCTCGCCGTTTTTCTCGGCGGGCGAGGCGCCGGCGAGGTCGCCGGCGATGGCGGCGTCGAGCTGGCCCGGGCGGATGCCCCATGACGGATACATCATCATGAGCGGTCCGGCGTAGTGGCCGCGCACGGTGGCGATCTGCCAGTCGTGGTAGTTTTGCAGGCTGTCGAGATACCACTCGGCGAAGCTTCGCGCGGCGGCGTGGTCCGCCGAGGCTTGACCGGGTTTCCAGCCGGGCACGGGGCAGGGCCGCACGCCCTCGGGCAGGCCGGGCTCGCGACCTTGGGCGATGGGGTCGAAGGCCCAGTAGCAGTTGGCTTTGCCTCCAAAGACCGCGGGCGGATAGTTGAGCTCGCCATACCAGCCGCCGCCGAGGCGCACGGCGACCCAGTCTGAGCCGAGGTGGCGAAAGATGCCGGCGATGTAGTCGCGCTGCCGTTCGCGTATCAGATAGTTAAATACGGAGTTGGGCGCGTTCATTCCCGGAGCCGGATCTGCGAAAACCTCGCCGTGCTGGTTCACATAGCGGGCGTGCGGATGCGCGAAGAGCCAGCCGGGCGGGTATTGCATGCCAAGGTCGAGCACGATGCCCAGGCCGGCCGCGCGGTAGGCGGCCATGTCGGCGCGCAGCTTGGCGACGTAGTCGCGGTCGAGGCCGTTGGGCCTGGGTTGCAGGCGGTCCCAAGAAACGGAGAGCACCACCTCGCGGACGCCGGCGGCGGAGAGCGCGGGGGCTCGGGCCGCGTCGGGTTGCAGCACGCCGAGCGTCGTCCCGGCCACGAGGGGCGGGCAGAGGACGAGGAGGAGCAGCGTGGCGAGCGTGGTGAGCGGCGCGGGCATGTCCGGGGGTGGGACCGACCGCGTCAGATGTTGCCGCGGCGAGCCTCGAGCATGTTACGGATGTCCGCGCAGCGTTGGCGAGTCAGCGGATAGAACCAGATGGAGAGCAGCGCCACGCACCAGATGACCACGGGGATGATCAGGAAGGACGTCATCATGCGGCCCAGCACGTCGTCGGGCTGCCGGGCGAAGTCGCGGTTGAAGCCGGTCATCTGCAGAACCACGCCGCCGATGCCCATCGAGGCGGTGAGCGAGGCCTTGATGAACCAGGAGTAGAAGGCGTTGATCGAGCCCTCGCGGCGGCGGTGGGTGTGCTGCTCGTCGTAGTCGGCGACGTCGGCCTTCATCGAGGGGAGAAACATCCACACCGCGCCGATGGCGCTCGACTCGAAGAAGCCGGAGATGACCTGCAGGTAGGGATGCTCCGGGGTCATCAGCCAGTAGTTGAGCAGGTGGCCGAACATGCTCATGCCGAGCATCATCAGGACAACGGTGCGCTTGTCGTATTTTTCGCCGAGCCAGGCGAAGAACGGCAGCATGCAGATGCCCGAGATCGCAAGGACCGTGCCCTTGACGCCGGTGATGGCGCCGGCCTGCAGCATGTCGCCGCCGCACACGTAGTAGATATTCACATACTGGCCGAGGCCGCCGATGGCCGAGTAGCCCATGACGAGGAAAAACGAAGCGCTGATGAGCGACCAGAGAGGTCCGTTGCGCAGGGACTCCTTCACGCTTTGCCAGAAGGGCTCGGAGGTCTGCTTGCTGGCCTCCTTTCGGTAGTAGCGTTCCTTGACGAAGATGGCGGGCAGGATGCCGAACACGAGGATCATCGCGGCGATCACCCAGCACATGAGGCGCATGCCGGTGACGATGGGTTTCTCGTCGACGTGTTCGCCGGCGAGTCCGTGCAACCAGGGTTGCACCTGGTTGAAGAAGCCGGCGAGCCAGGCGGGCTTGTTCTCCAGGACCGAGAGATCGCCCTGCGCGACGGTGCCAACGAAGACGATGACGACAAACGTCCAGCCGGTGACCAGGGAGGTCAGCTTGGAAACGAGCGCCATGATGGCGGTGAGGCGAGTGCGCTCGTCGTAGTTGGGCGTGAGTTCGAGCTGCAGCCCGTAGTAGGGCATCGACCAGGAGGTGAAGCTGGTGAAAAAAATGATCCCGACGAACACCAGGTAGAGCGAGGTGGCCTTTTGCGCGGCGTCCATGCCGAGGTGCCCGATGAAGGGGATCCAGTCCGCCGCGGTGGCGAGCCACGAGGTGCCGTCGAGCACGCTCTCGGGGAAGTGCCACATGAGCGGGTAGAGGCAGGCGGTGGTGATGGCGCCGACGAACATGAAGGGCCGTCGACGTCCCCAGCGCGTGCGGGCGTTGTCCGAGATGTTGCCCATCAGCGGATCGCTGATCGCGTCCCACGCACGCAACACCATGAGGATGATGCCAAGCACGACGGGACTCAGGCCCATGCCGATGTTGAAAAACGGCATCCACATCACCGTGGTCATCAGGCCGGTGGCGACGTAGTCGGTGTTCTGCCCGAGGGAGAACATGATTTTCTGGAAGAGCGGGATGCGGTCTTCCGCGGAGATGCGAGAGGGCGTGGACATGGGGGGACCGGCCGCGGGTTGGCGCGGGCCAAGTGATGAAAACGGGGAAATCGTCAGTGTGGACGCCGGGGCGACGAAGGCCGAGCGGTGGCCGGATTTATCGTAACGTCGCGGGTGGCGATGCGTGATGCGGTCAACGCCGCACGCCGAGGCGCAGGAAGCACGCGGGGGTGGTGTAGTGCAGGCGCACCCGGCGCAGGATCGCGGAGCCGTCGCCGTCGGGATCCGGGTCGGCGATCTCGGAGATGGCGTCGACCCCGTCGATGACGACGGCGGTCCACGTCGCGAGATCGGTGCTGGTGGACACGGTGTAGACGAGATCCCCGGCGAATGAATTGACGCGATACTCGAGGCCCAGCCAAGGCCCGCCGGCGGTGGTGGTGTCGACGGTGACGGCGGGCAACCCGGCGGAGCCGACCGGCGCGAACGGATCGAGGTCGAGCGCGTAGGACAGCAGATTGGTCACGCCGTCGCCGTTGGCATCACCCTCGGGCGAGGCGTCGGCGGAGCCCCAGTCGACGGTCTTGGACCAGTTGGCGTAGTTGGGGGCGTTTTCGTCGACGGTGAGCGAGAGCAGCGCGGAGCGGAGGGCGGTGGCGAGCAGGGCGTTGCCGGCCACAGACACGTGGGTGCCGTCGGTGGTGGCGTATCGGGCCGTGCCGTCGGTGAGCCAGCGGTGGCTGTCGTCCGGGTCCGCCAGCACGGGGAGCGTGTCGAGCAGCACGTCGATCTTGCCGGCGGCGAGGGCGTCTTGCAGGGCGGCGTTGATGGTGTCGCGCTTGCCGTCGGCGCCCCAGCCGGTGTTGGGCGTCTGCCCCTCGGGCGTCGCCCAGGCGTCGGTCGAGTTGGTGCGGGGCATGAGCGTGGTGCGCACGATCTTTTGCACGCCGGCGTTGCGGGCGAGACCCCAGATGGTCTCGAGGCGCGAGAGGATGGTGGCGGTGACGCCGGTGCCGCCGGAACCGAGGTCGTTGGTGCCGTATTCCTCGACCACGACGTTGGCGAACTTGAAGAGCTCGCGCTGGCGCGGCGTCCGGGAGGCGTCGGCCAGCGAGGCCGCGGTCTGGGCGTGGCGGGTGAGGTTGAACATGGCGATGGCGTTGGCGCCGTTGGCGTCGATCGCCGCGCGGTTGAGGAAGCCGAAGCCGGTGGGCACGGGGATGGGGTTGTTGCTGTCGCCGGTGCCGTCGAGGATGCTGTCGCCCACGCCCATGACGGACAGGTGGCCGGGCTCGGCGAAGCGCCCGAGGAAGATGACGGGCAGGCCGAATTTGATCCGACCGCTGTTGCCGGTGATGGCCGGCACGGCACCGGCGGTGTCGAAGGTGCCGGGATCGTTGCCTCCCGGGTAGGTGATGAAGTTGCCGCCGGTGGTAGCGGTGGGGGTGCCCAGAACGCACTTGCCGCCTTCGGGGAAGGCTCCCTGCACGTTCAGCCAGAAGACCTCGTCGCGCGCCAAGGGACCTCCCGTCCAGACAGACGAGGGGATGGCGTCGGACAGCCAGTAAGGAGCGGTGGAGTTCATCGGCAACACGAGCTGGCGCGAGCCGGAGAACGTGAGCGGGACGACCTGGCCGGTGGAGGCGCGCTCCAGCCAGGCGTGGTTGATGGTGACGTCGTTGGTGGTATTCGCGATCTCGGCGTCGCTCGACGGATAGAACCAGTCCATGAAGCCGATCTGGATCTCGGCCACCGGTCCTCCGAGCAGATGGGGCGTGCGATGCCGGAAGGCGGTGTCGCCCGTCCTGACGGAGGACGTGAACGTGGCGATGCGTCCGCCGGTGGCGACGATGCGCACCGGCTCGACGGCGCGGAGCACCGGCGCCGCAAGGCACAGGGCGAACAACAAAGCCTTCAGGTGACGAGGGTGGAGGGCGAGGCGGGCGGGGAACAGCGCGGGCATGGCAACGGTCGAGCATGCCTTGGCGCGCGGGGTGAAACAACGGCCGCCGGGCGCAATATGTTGCACTCGCGCCGGCGACAACGATGGCATGCGCCCACCGCGGACGTTTGCTCCCGTCCGCAAGGGTTGACGGACGGCGGGGCTAACGCCGGGTGGCGAGCGTGCGCAGGCCGGCGACGGCCTCGGCGAACGATCCCACGTCGATGCGCAGCGGGCCGGTGGTCGGAATCGGCGCGCCGGCGCCGGTGAGGATTCGTGTTATCGAGGAGATATCGGAAGTTCCGGTTAACTGAGCAGCGGGACAGACGATTCAACTGGTGGCGATGGGGTCGAAGCGGACGTTGGTCCACTTCTCTTTGGCCGCGAGTTCGACGACCTTCTCCGTGCACAGAAGGGTAAGGCCCAAGCCGTTGCCCCAGTTGTTCCAACTGAAGACGTCCGTGCCTTTCCAAGTGGAGAGCTTGGCGATTGGATTTCGGAATTTGTTGGGGTCAGGCACCGGCTTGCCTGAGGCGTCCATGGCAACATCCATTGCGGCAAAATCCATGTCTATGCCTCCTGCGACTTGTAGAACAAAATAACGTGGAGGTGGACTGTCGCGTAACTTTTTACTCTCAACCTTAGCAATTGGTATAGGAGTGGTGTGGCTGAAAATTGTCCGGAGGGCTTTAAAGCTATTATAGACTCTTTCGGCTGTGAAGTAAGCAGGAGGAGGATGGCCGCAACCTAAAAGGTCTGGCCACCTACTTGCTCCTGAATCGATTTCCAATCCACCTAAACTAGGATTTATTTCCCAGTATTTTTTGCGTTTTTCTAAAAATGTAGGGGATAGAAATGGCATATCGTTTATTGGTCCATAGCCACTCGCCCATGCATACGGTTTACAATAGGCGGATTTGTCGTTTATCTCGTAAATCTTCATTTTAGTTACCGCTTGTTACCGGGTAGATAGCTCGGGCTTCAGCCAGTTTGTCCATGATCTGTTGGAACGTGTATGGTGCCGGAAGGTTCCGTTCGTTTGCGATCCAGGCTTTCCAGAAGTCATTGAATTTAGGGATCATTCGCTTGTGCCATAAGTCGTGGTCAGAATCAGCTACCCAGCGGCCGAAGGCCGGATTGTTTACGTCAACCCCATGTTCGGCGAACCACTTTCTCAGGGCCCATGGCAAGTCGTGATGAGCTTGCACCTTGTAAAGGGTCGGAACAGGTCCGGCTGCTTTCATGGCCTTTCTCAAATTGCCGTGGGTCTTCGGAACAGGGATCGGACCGCCCGATGAAGCAAGGGCCTTGCGCAAAAACAGGCCGAATTGTTCAGCCTCCATGGTTATGCCCATAACGCGGAGGTTACTTTCCCGATAGAGCGCAGGAATCGCATCGAACTTCCCTACGGTAGCTATGGTCTCTTGCACCACTCCTGAGGTGTTGCGGATCACATAGCGGCCCCCGTTGGCAATGACAGCTCGGGGAAGCAAGGGGAGTAGCGCCACCAGCGACGTATAGTGGCCCTCGCTAACGTCACTAATCACAAGCACCCAATCGGCCCCTTCGTTGAGCAGACCGATGCCGCTGATGTAGAGTTCGGCCAACGCAGCAGAGGCTTGTGCGGCCTGCGCATAACGCGTTTGGGTCCACGTCTCGTAGAATTGATAGTATGCCGGCGAGCCTGGGCTGTTGGCCACGGCATTCTCCAAGGCGGACCGATAGGTTGGGAAATGACTCAAGGCCTGAATCAGGCCATTCATCAGATATTGGGCGGCGATACCCGGATGGATGTCATCGTCGTGGTTTTCGATTTGGATGAGCGCAGTGCTCCTTCCCCAATGGTGGAAGTCGTAGTCGCCGAGCACGTATCCCAGTTCGATTTCGTGTCCTTGGTCCTCGTAGGTATCCAGCAGCAACGCGGAGAACGCGTCAGGATAGATCAGGGAGTAGGCGGTTACCAGATGTGTCTTGGTGATGGGTTGGCCAGGCACCCAATAAGCGTCGCCGGAGCCCCCGCCACCGGAACCGCCGCCGCTGGGCGGGTCGGTGGAGGCCCACTTGGGCAGGTCGGTGATGTGGGCGGCCAAAAGCTCGCCGGCAAAGGTCTCCGCGTCGTCGACCACGAAGGTTTGGGTGAGGACGGTCGAAGTGCCGCCCAGAGACATCGTCCAAGTGAGGTTGGCGTTTTCCTCGTCACCACCAACGACCGCGACGCTGGCCGGGAGATTGCGCCGACTGGCGACCATGATGCGCGGGCGTTGGTCTGAAGAACTCTTCACCGCATAAGTGGAGGTTCGTCCATTGTAGGTGAATTCCTTGAGGGTGTGGGCTTCGCCGTTGAGCGTGAGGCTGAAGCCCGGCGTGTCGGCCCACGAGACGGGCAGGCCGCTTCTGAAAATCATCGGTTCAAAGGTGCGAACGGTGCTGCCGGGCAGGTCGGTTGCCTCATGGACATAGAGTCGGGTGGATTCGATGGCGTAGCCGTCGGGCTGGAAGACGAACGTCGCCGGGCCGGTTTCCTGCCAGATGCCCGTGGAGCTGACGGCTGCGTGAGTGCCGACCGAATCGCAGGTAAACTCCAGCTTGATGGAGTCGGCGGCGATGGCGGAATAACCGTCGAGAGGCTCAAGCCGCAAACTGGCTGTTGCGGGCTGGCCGCCACGCATGACGGTGCCCGTGTAGATGCCTGTGTCGACGGAGGTCTCGGTCAGCGTGCCGCTGAACGTGGTGCCGGTGACGGTGAGCGTGTCGATGGTGATGTCGGTCGGGGCGGCGCTCATCTCCACGGTCAGCGGGCTGCCGCCATCGTAGTGCAGCGTTTCGAGGGCGATGCCGATGGCGGACTTGTCCCAAGCGGTGTTGCCCACCGCGTTGGCGTCGGTCTCGGCGACGAGCGTGTAGCCGCGCGCCTTGGGGGCGGGTAGCGTCAAGGTGCGGGTGAACGTGGTCTCCGAGGAAACGAGTCGGAACGGATCGTCGGGCGTGGGCGTGTATTCCAAATCGACCGGCGTGCCGACGGCTTGGCCATCGATCTTGAAATGGAGCTGGGCGACGCGCAGGCCCGTCTCGGTCAGCACCTCCGACAGTCGGTCGGCCACGCGACCTGAAACGGTGATGCTGAGCTGTCCTGCCGCGTTGATTTCCGCCTCTTCGACGGTGATCTCAACCTCCGGAGTTGGGTCGGACGCGGCGACGGTGTCGGCGGGGTATTCCGTGCTTGAGTCCGCGTCGTAGGAAACGACGTTTGCCGGCACCAGCAGCACCGGTTCGGGCTGTGGATTGGTGATGGGGTCGCCGTTGTCGTCTAGGGTGCGGGTGGCGTTGGCGAGGATGACGCCGTGGTCGTTGATGTCCCCCGGTCGAACTGACCAGCCTCCGACATTCGAAGCCCCAAGCAGGTCGTGTAAATTTTCATAGCGTCCGTTACGCCACAACTCCGCCTCTGCGGTCTGGCTAGTATACCGCACGCCTTCCAAGCGGCTGTTGAGCGCCGGCGGAGGTTCACCATGCACCGCTTCGTCCCATTCGTGCATGGCGTAATTTGGCGTGGCCGAGACTGGTTGGTCGTCGAGTAGTCCGGCGTTCTGATCCAGCCAAAGAACAAAACTTCCGTCAGCAGCCCGACCGCCGACATGGTTTCGATTGTTGATCCAATTCGGGTTTCGGTGCTTCCGGTCATCGAAGCCGAGGGAAAATAACTCACGGTAATCAAATCCCGTTTCCGTTACCGGTGTTTCCAGGTCGGCTCCCCCTGCCTGCGTCCACCAAGCAGCCGATGCTTGGGGATAATCACCCGAGATAAGGCCCGACTCGTCGTATTGAGAATTTCCTGACTGAACGCGCACACCCACTGCCACGCCAAGGCTATTTACATGTTTCGGCAAAAAACCGCTTCCGCCGCTCTGCCATCTTATTTGCTCTTGACCGCTGGTGTAGTTGCGGTGCTCCGAATGATGCCATGCAGCATTGTCCAGTATCGGATAGGGAGAGCTGTCGTCCCATGTATAAAGCCCGTAGCTTTGGCTATGGTATACAAACCATCCGCCACCAACATCATCCGGATAACCACCGGGCGTATAGGCATGAATTGAGCCGATAATCTTATCTGATGGAAGCAGCCATACGGATGTTGACTGCATAGTGATATCAACCAAGTCGAAGGGGAATCCGTATAGCCTTCCATTACTCCATTGGTTTTCCTTTCGCGTCGGAATTTCGTTATAATTGGAAATATAAGCGTCCTCAAGGTGGGTCGGGTAGCCATCAACATCCTTCAGTAGTCCAGTATGTGAACCGTCATCGCCAAAATCCGTAATGTAGTAAATCCCCTCATCAAAGGCTGTGACTTTCCCGCCGGACCACATTTTCCAGTTTTCGTAATCATAAAATACAACCTCAGCTTTGTTGTTGATGTATGCGCCATACTCGCTCTCTGGATTCTCCAAGAGTCTGATGAGCACATATCGGCTTTCTGGAACCAACGCTGGAGCCAACCCGGGAAAACGCGGCCAGCCGTCCTCAGCGTCGTTCACCCCGTCGCCATCGGTGTCAGCGCTGTGCGGGTCGGTGCCGCGCAGGTATTCCTCATAGTCGCTCAGCCCATCCCCATCACTATCAAGCGAGCCATCGAACGGTGCGGTCGGATCGAAGCCATTGTTCGCCTGCCAGCCGTCGCTCACTCCACTGCCGTTGCTGGAAAACTGGTTCGCGTAGGTCGGGTAGGTGCCGGCCTCGCCGGTATAAGACGCGCCTTTTTCAAACACGTCGGGGATCAAATCACCGTCGCTGTCGGCGAGGCTGAACGGCTCCGAGGGGGCTTCTTCGCCGCCCGCGCCCTGCGCCACTACTCGGTAGGTGAACGACGCTTTGTGATCGGCGCCGTCGTGCACCCAGTTGCTCTGGTCCGCGCCCAGCGAGCCGACTCCTTCCCATGTGTAGAGCCCGCGCAGGCGCTCGACCGCGTGACCGGTTTCAACTGTATTGGTGTCGGTCCAGCGGACCCGCCATTGGCTTGGCGAAAGCACCTCGAGGGAGCCCTTCGTCGGTGCCCGCAGTGTCTCGCTTTGTGTGAGATTTACGCTTAGTCGCAAAAAACGGCGCTCGTCGGGATCGAACGGCACAGGGTCGACCAGCGTCACCTCATCGTAGTCGGCAAAGCTCTGACGGTCGGCCTCAACCTCGCCGTTGAACGTCACCCAGTCGAACAGCGTGCTCGAGCCTTGGAGATTGATTTCCACACCGGCCAGGTCGTGCCGCTCGCGGTAGGTCAACGTCAGCGCGTCGCCGATCATCGCCGGTTGCGGCGCGATCAATGCCCCGTCGTTCGTGGACAGCGGGTCGCCGACAAAGACAAACTCCGCCAAGTTCTTCAGTCCGTCGATGTCCGGGTCCGCCGCCGGACCGCTGACCGCGTTATTATACCAATCCGCCTGATCGAACTCTGCCTGCCGCCAGTCCTGATAGTAAATCGCCTGCGCAGACAGGAAGGAGGAGGCGATGCAAACGGCAAGGGAAGCGATACGGGCCGCGCGGCGAATCAGACCGGAAAGAAGCGTGGACATGAGGAATCGGGGCTGGAGGTGAAAAAAACGCATCCCGTGGCTGATCCTCCCCATCGATACAACAAGGAGGGACGCACCTACTTGCGTCCCACTCAAGGCACCTTGGAGAGCCCACGAAAAGACGCTTTCGATGCGCCCCAATACGGGGCGCAACCGATGCGCTTTTCGTGTCCTCTGAAATTTCCAAGGTTTCTGAGTGGACAGCAGCCGAAGCTACGCGAAAGAAGTGTAGTGAAAAGGTTTGCCGAAGCGGCAATCGGCATCCGTCAAAATGTAAGCCGAAGCAAGGCATAAATGGAGACCTGCCTTGTGATGGTGGGGGCACACTAAAAATATAAATCCGCCTCAGTTAGTCGGAACGAGGATCAACGCCGCGAGGCTACCTTTGTCCGAGGGCATCGAGGTGACTTGGATTTTGCTTTGTGAAGAAATAAGGAGAGATCGCAACCCGACGCAGCCGGAGGCCAGAAGGATCAGAGGATATGGGTTTGGACTGTGACACCAAGGTGGACGCATGGAGTGATCGCGCTTGCCCTGCTCGGAGTAGAAATTACTCGGCGCGGCTGTGAAGAAAATGGGGTGAATGAATCAGGCGCGGTAGTGGGCTTTGGCTACGCGCGCAAGTGGTCGCCGACCGACCGGCGTAAGAGTCAACGCAACACGGCGAGCCGAAGGAGGAGTGAAGGATTTAATCCTTCGCAGAGGTTTTGTCTTCACTGGCGGTTACGACTGGCGCATCGGCGACTTTGCGCGGCCAGGCGGGCAAGGAGAGGAGTGCGATGGGCCGGTTGTCGCCAGCGGTGAGGATGATGTTTCCGCGGCGTTCGCCATTGAGCTCGACCACGTTGTTGAAGCGCTTTTTCCAGACGCCCTTGTCCTCCTGAAAGACGTGGATGACGGTGGCGTGGCCGGCCGGCCGGATGTAGGCCGACTCGTTGGCGGGGATCTGCACGGCGTGATCCTTGTCGTAGGTGACGCGCAGGCGGGTGTCGGTGAAGTTGTGCAGCTGAACAAAGCCGGCGGGCAGGAGCTCGCCGTCCTCGGGCAACGCCAGCAGGCGGTAGCGTCCGGCGCCCCTGGACGTGGCGAGCAGGGTGAAGCGCGACGCGCCTCGGGGGAAGGTGACCGACGCGATGGCGGCGGGAGGCTTGCCGCCGGACGGGGCGGCGATGTCTACGCCAGGCGCATAGAAACGAAGGGTGGCGGGGCCGGCGTAGGCGTGCACGGGAGACCGCGTGGAGGACTCGAGCGGGAGGACGACGTTCTCGGGCGAATAGCGGAGCGTCGAGACGTCGGACTGCCACGCCAGGACGCTGAACTCCACGGAGACGGCGGCGGTGTCATCGGCCGGCTCCTGCGCCTGCAGGGCGCAGGCGAGCAGGCACAGGCTGGCGCGAAGAAATCGAAGGGAGAGTTGCATGCCGGTGAGGTGGTTATGTCGCCTCGGCTTTGACGCGAAAGGATGTCCGGAGCAAGGCGATGACGGCGTCAGTTCGCGCTGCCGGCGGGGGCGGTTTCGGCCGCCGGTTTCGGCCACTCGGGGATGGTATACATGGTGACCGCGCGCTGGGCGTCCGGGGCGAGGATGATGTTTTGGCGACCGTCCGAGTTGAGTTCGGCGACGTTGTTGAAGAGGCGCCGCCATTTGCCGTTATCGTAATGGGCGACCCGGATCACGGTGGCCTGTCCCTCGGGCTTGATGAGCGTGGCGGAGGAGGCGGGCACCTGGGCGACGTTTTTCTCGTTATAACCGACGGCGAGGTCGAGCTTGGTGAAGTTGTGCAGGCGGATGTAGGGCGGCGTGGCCGAGGATTCGTCCTGGGGGATGGCGTAGATCAGGTAGCGGTTTTTCCCGGCGGGAGCGGCGAGCAGCATGAACTTGCTTGCGCCGGCGGGGAAGGTGACGGTGGCGACTGGGGGCGGAGGTTCGGCGTCGGGCGCGAGATTGGCGGACGTGGAGTAAAACCTGAGCGTGGCGGGACCGGCGTAGCGGTGGATCCCGGTGGTCGAGAAGGGGTCGGTCAGCGCCTCGGTCGTGTCGCGCGGCGAGTAGCGCAGCGCCGGCAGAGTGGATTGCCAGGAGTAGAGGATGAACTCGACGGAAACCTCGGGCTCCTTGGAGGCGGCTGCGGTTTGGGACCGGGCTTCGGCGAGGGCGAGCAGTGTGAGGCCGAGGACGAAAAGGGTGCGCGGGAAGAGTTTCATGTGCCGGGTCAGATGTCGTCGGCGGAGAGCCAGCGGAAGCCGATGACTTTGTAGCCGCGCCCAAAGGTCTGGTTGGTGGAGGTGAGGGCGGAGGGAATGTCTTCGGCCGAGTTGGCGGTGGCGTCGACATAGTCGGGCAGACGCTGCACCACGGCTTCGCACCAGGCGCGCGATTGGCGGCTGGTCGTGTCGGTCGGGTTGAGGGCTTCGCCGTAGGCGCGGATGACAAAGGTGTCCGACCGGGCGGAAAGCGCGGGGCCGATGGCCTGCAGCACGTCGCCCTGAAGCAGCCAGCTGGGGATGCCGGTGGAGGTGCGACCGTTGGGACCGGGCTTGGCGGCTTGATTCATGTCCCAATTGGTGTGTGGGGCGTCGACGGTCTTGTCCGAGAAGTAGGCCTGGCGATTGTTGGCGTTGTCGGATTTG
>JAUWBF010000058.1 GCA_030601755.1 Verrucomicrobiota bacterium
GTGCGGTGGCAGATTTCCAGCGGGTTGCCGGAGGGGTCGTCGAAGTAGACCGCGTAGTAAAACTCCGCCTCATGGTCCGGGCCCTCGATGTTGCGCGCGCCGAGTTCGCGCAGCTGCGCGGCCAACTCGTCGACGCGCGCGACGGAGTCAGCCCAAAAGGCGATGCGGGGCTTGTTCGGGCGATGGTCCTGGTCCTCGGTCACGCCGAAGAACTCGGTCGCCTCCGCGCCCGGCACCTCGAACTGCAGCCAGCCCTCGATGTCGACGCGCACGGTGAAGCCGAGCAGCGGCAACAGTCCGCGATAAAACGCCCCCGCCGTCTTCAGGTCGTCAACGCGCAGATCCACGTGGTCGAAGATGCGTGGCATAATGCGATTCATGCCAGCGCGGCGGCGCGGGGTTGACGAGCCCGGAGTCGCGGGCGGGCGTCCGTTCACTCAAAGATCTTCCACACGGGGCCGTCGGTGAGGTATTCGCGTTTGTCCTCTTTTTTCTCGGCGACTTGGAAGAGCGGCAGCACGCGGCCGCCGGAGGTATGGCCGTAGTCGTGACCCTGTTTTTCGTAGAGCAGGATCGCATTAAAAATGCCGCCCGGCCGCTCGCCGACGAGGATGTCGAGATCCACAGGCTCGTCGGCCTTCAGCTCGATCCAGTCGCCATAGGCCGCGCTGCGGTGCGCGGCCAGCGGCCGACCCTGGGGCTCGGGAGAGGTCCAGTTGAGCTTGGGCAGCTTGGTCGAGCCGAGGCTGCCGTTGAGCACGACCTTGCGGTTGATCGCGACGATCATCATGTCGTCGGCGCGACCGAGGAAACGATAGGTGCCGTCCTCCGGCGGGGCGACCTGCGCCTTGTAGTGCACGACCCACGCGCGGGGCTTGACCTCGTCCTCCACGCCGAAGGCCTTGGGCGCCTCCTCGGCGCTCATGCGGGGCATGGCGATCTGCGTGGTGTAGAGCGGCAGCGGCGCGCGGTAGTAGTGGTTGAGCAGGGCCTCGTCGAAACCGGAGACGATGAACTCGTCGACGATGTCGGAGTAACGCTTGCCTCCGTCGGCCGGCTCGCGCTGCTGGGTTTGCTTGAGGTCGTAGAAGATGCCGATGAGCGCGGAGGTGTTGCGCTCGCTGCTGCCGAAGACGCCGGGTTCCTGCGCGACGACGCGGGAGACGCCGGTCAGGCCGAGGAGCACGGCGACCAACAGAAAGCGGCGGATGCGGTTCGGGCGAAGGGCGTTCATTGTTCCTGCGCGAGGTTGCGCCAATACTGCCGGACCCACGGCGCGTATTCGGCGGGATAACGTTCGTTCTGCAACATCTGCATGGCCTCGCGTTCGGACTCGCGCAGCGCGCCCACGACCTGCGCGGGACCGCCGGCGCCGTCGACGGGTTTGTTGGCGACGTAGCCGCCGTCCTCGCCGCCTTGCGATTCGCGGCCGTCCTGGGCCTGGCCTTGCTGCGGTTGCTGCTGGCCCTGTTGCTGCTGCTGGCCTTGTTGCTGCTGGTTCTGGGCCTGCTGTTGTTGTTGCGATTGCGGTTGCTGGCCGGCGGGCGGGGTCTGCCCGTTCTGCGCCATCTGCTGTTGTTGCGCGGCGGCCTCGCGGGCCTGCTCGGCGGCGAGCTCGCGGCGCAGGGCGGACTCGGCGGCGGCGAGCGCGGCGGCGGCCTCGCTGGGCGGCGGCTGCGCGGGGTCGGTGGCGTCGGGTTTCTCGCCGGGAGTCTGTTCACCGGGCGCGGCCTGAGGATCGGCGGGCGGAGGCTGGGTGGCGGCGACCTGTTCGTCGTTGGCGTTGGCCTCGGGCTTGGTCGCGGAATCGGGCGGTCGGGGTGCAGGGTTGCGGGCGGCTTCGTCGGCCTGTTTTTGAAGTTCCTCCTGCGCCTTCTTGATGGCCTCGGCGGCCTGCTTGTCGACGGCGGCGACCTTGGCGGCGAGCAGCTTGGCCTCGTCGGCGGCGGCCTGCGCCTCCTCGGCGTCGGGTTTTTCCTGCGCGCGGTCGCGGGCCTCCTGTTCCTGGCGGAGGGCGGCGACCTGCATGAGCGCGGAGGAGAGGCGCTCCTCCTTGGTCTGGCTGGAGAGGATGCCTTGCAGGATCTTGTTGAGCTCGGCGAGCAGGGCGTTCTGGCGGGCGTAGGCCTCGACGTAGCTGTCGGCCTGCAGGCGGTCGAGCGCCTCGGTGGCGTAGGTGTTGAGCAGGGGCGCGTTGACGCGCTCGGCGAAGCCGGGCTGCGCGGGCGCGTCGGCGGCGGCGGTGCGTCCGCCGGGGATGCTTTCGCGCAGGCTGGCGAGCAGGGTTTCGCCGGCCTGGAAAAACGCGTGCAGGTCCTCGCCGACGCCGCGCTGGTCGGTGAGCAGAAGTTCCTTGCGGGTGCCGTTGGCGCCGGTGGTCGAGATGGCGCGGGTCTCGCGCTGGGCGGCCAGCTGGCGGGCGATGATGGCCTCGAGCCGGCGCACGGTCTCCTCGCGGAGCTGGCTGACGGCGATCTTGTTGGCCAGGGCCTTGAGCCGGCTCTCGACGGCCTGCTGCGCGACGTAGGCGCCGGCCACGGTCTCGCGGGCGTCGGCGCCGGGGTCCTCGCCGAGGCCGCGCAGGCGTTCGGCGATGGCGATCATGTCGGCGGCGCCAACCTGGCCGAGTTGATCGACGAGCTGGCGGAGCTTGGCGAGGCTTTGCTCGGGGAAACCGTTGCGGCGCAGCTCGGCCATGAGGGCGTCGATCTCGCGGGCGAGCGCGGCGGTCTCGTCGCCGAGGGTCTGCTGGGTGACGCCGTTGAGGTAGGCGATGGGACGGAGGGCGTCGTCGGTGGGCGCGTCGGTTTGGGCCATGAGCACGGGACCGATGACGAGCGAGCCGATGATGAGGCGGGTGACGTTCATGGCTGGGGTGCGGGGGCGGGGGTTAGTTTACGCAAGGCCTCGCCGAGCGCATCCCGGATGTCGCCTTGGCGGCGGGCGACTTCCTCGACGCGGCGGGAGGTTTCCTCGAGACGTTGCAGCATTTCCTGCTGTTTCTGGGCGAAGCTGACGATGCCGAGCTGGCGCGAGGGACTGCGACCGACGCCGGGACCGGTGACGTCGTTGTTGTCCGTGGCCTCGATCCACCAGGTAAGCTGCGTGCCCTCGGTGAGCGGCGGGTTTTCAAACGACGGCGAGAAATCGTAAACGACGCCGTTGTCCGAGCCGATGGCGAGCGGGGTGCGGGTCTGCTGGCCGCCGCGTTCAATGACGAGCTCGGCCTTGGACAAGCCAAAGTCGTCCGCCAACCGCGCGCGGATGGTGAGCTGCGCGGAGAGCACGATGGTCTCGGACGGCGCGACGGGCGCGTCGACGGTGACGATCGGAGCGCGGTCGTTTTCTAGGCTGACCGGATAAATCGTGGAGTCGGGAGCAGGGATGCCGTCGGTGTTGGCGAGCGGCAGGCTGACGCCGGTGAGTCCGGCGGCGGGCACGGTGAACTCGCCGGTGGCGACGCGGGGATTGTCGGGATCGACGGTGAGGGCGACGGCGTCGGGCATGCCGTCGCCGACGAGGCGCAGCTCGATGCGGCCGAGCTTCTGGCTGGCGCGCGCGGTCACCCGGATGGTCGAGCCGGGGAAGAACGTGAGCGCGCCGGAGGGCTGCGTGACCGCGGGCCGGCCGGTGTAGGCGGGGAAGGTTTGGCGGAACTCCGCCTGCTCGAGCAGCGGCGCGGGCTGCACCTCGGCGTCGAAGGACGGGCCGCGTCCGTCGCCGAGGTAGAACCGGTAGGCGAAGGATTGTTGAACGTTGTCGAAGCTGTAAACGAAGCGCGCGGGATCCTCGGCCGAGGGCGACACGAGCAGCGTGCGGCGTTCGCCGTCGGCCAGGCGCACCTCGATGCGGCCCTGCGCGGGCAACTCGCCCTCGGCGCGGGCCGACACGGTGGCGGCGGTGCCGGCGGCCACCAGCAGGTCGCGCGTCTCGGGCACGACGATGGTGGCGGTGGGCAGCGGCATTTCGCGCAGTCCGGCGCGGGCGAGCAGCACGGAGGCGAGCGGCCACTGCCACCAGATCAGCCCCGCCACGACCGCGGAGACGAGAAAGGCCAGTCCGGCCCGCTTCAACGCGGGGCGCAGGTCGACGACCTGCGCGACGGGCAGGCGCGCGACGTATCCGGAAACCTCCGACACGAGCGCGGCGACCAGCGCGGGCGAGCCGGCCCCGCGGGCGTCGGCGCCGGGGCGCGGCGCGAGTTGCAGGGCGGAGATGATCCGGCTGCCCAGCTCGGGCCAGCGGCGTTGCACCGCGAAGGCGGCGTCGGCCTCGCGCCAGCGGCGGCGCACGGGGCGCCAGATGCGCCGCCAGAAGATCGCGCCGAGCACGATGGCGTCGATGACCAGCAGCGCGGCGCGCACGGGGCGGGCGAAGTCGAGCAGGCGGTCGAGTGCAAGCTGGGCCAGCAGGAGCGCGGCCGCGGCCGCCAGCAGCGTGGCGACGCCGAAGAGCAGCCCGCCGCGCAGATGACGGCCGGCGACGCCGTGGAGGAGGCGGCGCAGGGGAGGCGGAAGATGGGAGGTGGACGCGCTCATTTCAATCGGTTGAGACGGCGCAGCAGCCACTCGGCGCACGCGAGGAGGACGAGGAGGCCGAGCAGCACCGGCGAGTAGGCGAGCTCGAGGCGCTTCAGGGAGGTGACCTTGCCGCCGGAGGAGGCGATCAGGTCGGGCAACTCATGCAGGTTTTCCTCGCGCAGAACGCGGCCGTCGCCAGCCGCGGCCATCGCCTCGAGCAACCCGAGGTTCATGGAGGCATCGGCCTGTTCGAGCTTGGGGGCGACGACCTCGAACTCGACCGCGGCGGTCGGGTCGATGGGCGTGAGGAAACGATACTGGCCGGCCACGGCGGGCGTGAACTCGACGCGGTAGCCGCCGGCCTCGTCGGGCACGGGACGCAGCGGCAAGTCCTGACGGATCGGCTCGGCGGCGCCGACCGGGGTGAACTCGACGCGCGCGGGCACGACGTCGGCGACAAAGGGTTTGAAGTCGGTCTGGTAAAGGCGGCCCGAGATGACGACGCGCTCGCCGAGGTCATACTCGGGGTTGTCGACGCGGAGCTGCACCTGCTTCGAGGCGCCCATGAGGCGTTCCAACGAGAGCGCCTGGAAGGCCTGCGCCCAGATCTGGCTGTAATACTTGCCGCCGATGCCGGAGCGCCAGCGGTAGGTCTCGTTGGTGCCGATGTAGATGACCTCGCCGCGGCCGTAGCGCTGGCGGGCGATGACGGGCGTGCCGCCGCGCGGGACCTTGGGGCCGGCGGTCGGATCGACGAGCAGCACCTCGGCACCGGGCCGGGCGCGGGCGACGTTGGCGGTCCAGCGCACGCCCTCGAAGTTTTGCCAGATGGCGTTGTTGTCGGCGGCCTCCTCGGCGAGGCGGAGCAGCGGGGCGCGCTCGCCGGCGGGAGTGAGCCGGAGCTTGACCGGCTTGTCGTGGCGGGCGGCCATCTCCTCGGGGGTGAAGTCGCCGGGGACGACGGGCAGCAGGGGTTCGAGCGGGGTGCCGCGGTAGGCGGCGGGGTTGAACTTCGGGCCGGCCAGAAACACCAGGCCGCCGCCGGCCTCGTCGACCCAGTCGCGGATGATCTGCATGCGGTCGCGGCCGAGACGCGCGGGGTCGACGTCGCCGATGAGCATGACGTCGTTTTCGTAGAGCGCGGCGCGCTCGGCGGGCAGCTCGGCCACGAAGGGCGTGTCCGGCATGGTGAGCAGGCGCGGGCTGCCGTCGAGCAACAGGCACTTGAGCGCGAGTCGGCGGTCATTGGCGATGAAGTCGATGAGGTAGCGCCAGTCCCAGCGGGGCTCCTGCTCGATCATGAAAACCTGCACGCGGTTGTCGACGACGCGTATCCGGGAAGTGGCGACATTGTTCTCCTCGCCCGCCTCGCCCGGCAGCGGGAGCACCGCGGCCTCGAGCACGAGTTCACCGACCTTGTCGGGGCTGAAGGACAACGTGCGCTCCAGCGTGCCCTTCTCGGGCAGGGTGATTTCCTCTTCGGCGAGGGGCTTGGTCGCGCCGGCGAGGCGCAGCTGCAGGCGCGTGGTGCGGCCGCCGAAACCGGCGCCGCCGACGAGCAGGCGGACGTTGACCTGCTCCTCGAGGAAGGCGATGCGGGGGGCGTCGGCCGAGGCGAGCTTGATGTCGCGCGGCTCGGTGACGCCGACGCCGTAGAGGAAGAGCGGCACGCCGTCGGCGCGGGCGATGGAGGCGGCCTCGGCGGGGGCGAGTCCGCGGTTGCTGGCGCCGTCGGTGATGGCGAGCACGCCGGCAACGGGCTGGCCGCGATAGCGGTCGAGGACCTGACGCAGGCTTTCGCCGAGCGCGGTGCTCTGGCCGGTGCCGGCGAGCCCGTCGATGAAGGCGCGGGCGTGGGTGGCGGCGGGGACGTTGTCACCGGCCTCGACGCCGTCGGACGCGTCGGCATCGAAGCGGTGGAAGACGAGCTCGGCGCGTTCGTCGAGGCGTTTCCAAAGATCGAGTTTGGAGTTGTCCGAAAGGGCCGCGAGGAGCTGGCGACGGGTGGGCGCGGGATCGAGGCGGCCGGTGGCGGGCGCGGCGACATCGGCGTCGGGCGCGAGTTGCCCCGTGGCGATGAGGGCTCGGGCACGGTCGGCGTTGTCGATGCGCACGTCGGCGATGTCCATGCTCGCGGAGTCGTCGACGAGCACGAGGAGCTTTTGGCGGACGTTTTCGACCACGGTGGTCACCATGACGGGGCGCGCGGCCACGAAGAGCAGCACGGCCGCGAAGAGCAGGCGCAGGGCGACGAAGGCGACGCGTTTGCCGCGCGGCACGTTGGGCAGCATGCGGCGGTGCAGCCACCAAAGAAACGCGCCGAGCGCGATCCAGCCGATGACGGCCCAGCCGGGGTCGATGCCCTCGAAGGTAAGCGTGGAGGCGGAGCCGGCGTCCATGCCGCGGGCGCCCGAACCGGGGAAGAGAATGAAGCGAAGCCAGTCCATGCGTCAGGTGGTGGCGGTGCGGCTGGCGCGCAACGCGCAGATGAGTTCAGCGAGGGAGAGCACGGCGGCGGCGATGATGAGCCACGTCCAGATCTGGGTGTCGTCGGGCAACCGCCAGCCGGAAGCGGGCGTGGAGGCGACGGAGTTGGCGGCGGCGGGACGCGCAGTCGGGTCGACGTCCGTCTCAAGGATGTCGGCCGGCAACGCGCGCAGGTCGGATTCGCCGTCGGGAGGCTGCACGGCAAAGAGAATGTCGGGATGTTCGTTTTGGCCGATGTAGACGGCATGCGCTCCGGCCGCGGAGGTGTCGCGGATGCGCACGACGGCCTGAGTGCCGACCAGTTCAACGCGACCGACGGCGACGGGGCGCGAGTCGGGACCGGGCACACGCTGATAGACGTCCTTGTTGAGCGTAGCGATGGGCACGACGGCTTGGAAGGGTTCGCCGGGGGCGAGGTTGAGCTTGCCGGAAGTAGTCCGGGCGGTGACCGCGTAGAGCCGGTGCATGAGCGGGATGAAGGCGGGGTGCAGCGGGAGGTTGGTCCAGGCGGGCACGGCCGGGGCGGCGAAGAGAACGACGCGGCCGGAGCCGTGGGCGCGCTCGGCGATGAAGGGCGAGCCGTCGGCCATGCGGAGCGGCACGGTGACGTCGCGGCCGGGGGTCTCGAGCAGCGGGTAGGCGCGGTTGACGCGGATGGCCGCGAGCGTGCCGGCGGCGGGGTCGTTCCAGGGCGAGAGCAAGGCGTGGTCGTAGGGCCCGGAGGCGAGGCGGCCCTCGGGGAGCTCGAGCGGGAGGCCGAGGCCGGCGGGCAGCAGGTCGGTCCAGGGCGCGGCGGCGTAGGCGCCGGCCGGGGTGGCGTCGCCGGGCATGAGCACGAGTCCGCCGCCGGCCTCGACGTAGTCGTCGAGCGCGTCGGCGACGGCGGGCGGGAGCGGGCCGGCGTCGCAGAGGAAGACGACGCTGTAGTTGGATAGTTGTGACGGCTGGAGCTCGGCGGCGGTCTTGCGCTCGACCTGCAGGTAGTAGGAGGGGGCCTCCTCGGGCGGCACGGGCGCGAGGGCCGAGGCGAGGAAGTGTCCGCTGCCCTGCCAGGGGGCGGGGCCGGAGCGGGACTCGACGACGAGCACGGCGCGCGGCGGGGCGATCTCGAGGGCGAAGACGCGGGTGTTGTCGAAGGCGAGGCGATCGGGCGGGAGCGCGGCGGTGAGCGTGTGGTGGCCGGTGGCGGGCAGGCGCACGAGCAGCGGCACGAAGCGGCTGCCGCCGGGGGCGAGCTGGTCGATGACGGCGTCGGCCGAGGGGGCGTTGCCATCGACCGAGAGCGTCACGCGCACGCCGGCCGCGGGCGTGTCGCCGAAGTTGGCGACCTCGGCGAGCAGGCGGAACGGCTGGCCGGCCACGGGAGTGGCGGTGTCGGGTTGCAGACTGGTGATGGCGAGATTGACGTCGGCGGAACCCGCGGCGGCCACCGGATGCAGGACCACGCGAACGCCGTCGACGGAACGAAGCTCCTGGCGGACGGCGGCGACCTGGCTCCAGCCGGAGGCCTGGTTGTCGGTGAAGACGTGGATCTCGCGCGTGCCGGAGGCGTTTTTGAGCGCTCCGAGGGCGGCGTGCAGCGCGGGTTGAAAATCGGTTCCGCGGTCGCCGAGACGCGCGAGCTCGACGTGACGGCGCACGAGCGCGATGTCGGTGGTGGGCCGGGCGACGGGGCCCGAGTAGCCGTCGTGCACAAGGAAGAGCGCGGCGGCGGAATCGGCGGGCAGCGCGGCGAGGAAATTGAGCGCCTCGGCGCGGGCCGCCTCGAAGCGGGTTTGCACGCCGTCGCTGGCGCCCATGCTGGCGGACTGGTCGAGGAGCACGGCGACGGTGAAGGGCGCGCCGGTGGCGAGGGCGATCTTGTCCTCGGGCTGGAAGGTGGGCCGGGCAAAGGCGAACACCAGCAGCGCGAGCACCGCGCAGCGCAGGAGCAGCAGAAGCAGGTCGCGGATGCGGAGCTTGCTCTGGTCTCGCTTCACGGCGGTGAGCAAGAAGCGGGTCGCGGCCCAGCGCACCTCGCGCACGCGGAACTTGGCGAGCAGGTGGATGATGACCGGCAGGGAGAGCGCGGCGAGTCCGGCGAGAACGGCTGGGGCGAGAAAGTTCATGGCAACGGATCAGCCGGCGCGGCGGCGGAAGGCGAGGTAACCGCTGAGGGCCTCGGCGAGGGGGCGGGTGGTGTCGCAGAGGGTGTAGTGCACGCCGCATTGCTCGCAGGCGCGGCGGACGGCGGTCTGGTGTTCGTTGAAGGCGGCGAGGTAGCTCTTGCGCAGATCGGCGGGGCTGGTCTGCAGGCGGGTGTCGTCCTCGAGGCCGAGGAAGCGCACGGTGCCGTCGAGCGGGAAGGTGATTTCCTCGTGGTCGAGCAATTGAAAAACGATGACCTCGCTCTTGGTGAGACTGAGACGGCGGAGGCCCTGCAAAAACTCGGCGGGGTCGTCGAGCAGGTCGCTGACGACGACGACGATGCCGCGCGAGGTGAGGCGGGCGGCGTAGTCCTCGAGGCAGGCGCGGAGGTTGCCGGGGCGCGCGGGCTGGAAGTCGGCGAGGCGCGTGCAGAGGTTGTGGATCTTGCCGAGGCTGTCGGTGCGCTGGAAGGTGTCGCGGGGACGGTCGTCGAAGAGCGTGGCGGTGACGGCGTCGCGTTGCTGCAGGACGAGGTAGGCGAGGCAGGCGGCGAGGCCGCGGGCGTAGTGAAATTTGGATACCTTGCCCGAGCCGAAGTTCATCGACGCGGAGCCGTCGACGAGGAGATGCGCGACGTAGTTGGTGTCCTGCTCGTATTGCTTGATGTAATACTTGTCGGAGCGGCCGAGGATCTTCCAGTCGAGGTGGCGCGGATCGTCGCCGGGCGAGTATTCGCGGTGCTGCGAGAACTCGATGGCGAAGCCGTTGAAGGGCGAGCGGTGTTCGCCGACGCGATAGCCCTCGACGACGCGGCGCGCCATCAGGCCGAGCGGTTCGGCGCGGGAGAGCGTGTCGGGGTCGAGGAGGTTGTGGGCGGCGGGCATGGGGGGCTAAGGGGACTTGGGGCGGCGGGGCGAATTTGCGACGCGGGCAACGGCACGCGGGAGACCCGCACGGTCCCCGCGAGGATCCGTGCAGGCGCGGTCCGGTCCGTATCAGGCGACCGGCTGGTTGGCCGGGATGAGCTGGAGTAGCTCGGTGACGACGTCGTCGGTGGTGACGCCCTCGCTCTGCGCGGTGAAGTTGACCGCGATGCGGTGGCGCAGAATGGAGTGGGCGACCGCGGCCACGTTTTCGCAGCCAGTGTGGTTCTGGCCGTGGATGACGGCGTGGGCCTTGGCCGCGGTGATGATCGAGAGGCTGGCGCGCGGACCGGCGCCGACGCTGAGCCATTTCTTGGCGGGCTCGAGGGCGTCGGGCTCGCCGGCGCGGGTGGCGCGCACGATGCGCTTGGCGTAGTTATAGACGTGGTCGGCCACGGGCATGGCCTTGACGATTTCCTGAAGCGCGAGCACGGCCTCGCCGTCGATGACGGGCTGCGGTTTTTCGCCCTTGGTCGAGGCGCGCTTCATGATCTCGAGCTCCTCGTCGTCGGTGGGATAACCGACGCGGATGAGGAACATGAAACGGTCGAGCTGCGCCTCGGGGAGCGGATAGGTGCCCTCCTGCTCGAGCGGGTTTTGCGTGGCGAGCACGAAGAAGGGCGACGGGAGCTTGTGGGTCTTGCCGCCGACGGTGACGCGCCGCTCCTGCATGGCCTCGAGGAGCGCGGCCTGGGTTTTCGGCGGGGTGCGGTTGATCTCGTCGGCAAGGACGATGTTGGCGAAGAGCGGACCGTTGATGAAGCGGAAGGAACGCTCGCCGGTGTTGGGATCGGAGTAGATGACCTCGGTTCCGGTGATGTCGGAGGGCATCAGGTCGGGCGTGAACTGCACGCGGTTGAACGACATCTGCAGCGTGTCGGCGAGCGTCGAGATGAGCAGGGTCTTCGCAAGGCCGGGCACGCCGACGAGCAGCGCGTGCGAGCGGGTGAAGATGGCGATGAGGATCTCCTCGACGACCTGTTGCTGGCCGACGATGACCTTGGACAACTCCTGCTGGATGGCGGCATAAACCTGGCGGCAGTAGTCGATCTGCTCGGGACCGACGGCATCGGCCGCGAGTTGGTCGGCGGGGGTGGGTTGCGGGGTTTCGGTGTCGGACATGTCTTGGGTTTTGAGGGTTGGGGTGAGTGAAAAGATGAACGAGAAAAACTCCGTGCAGGCGGTGCACGCGGACGACCGCGATCCAGCCCGACGGGACGGGAAGCGGCGTCCGGCGGGGGGCGGTTTACGCAACCGCCCCCACTTCGCTTTCGGCCAGAATAATCTCGAGATTGGGCAGCCGTTGCCGGAAAGCATCGCCGACCTTGGCCTGGCCTCCGCAGGACTCGCGCACGAGCAACTGCGGACGCGGCGTCATGGGCGATTGGTCGGGCTCGCCGCGCGCGAGGCCAAGCGCGCTGCGCAGGAGCCAGAGGCCGACGTAGTCGAAGTTTTGGCGAATGGTCGTGAGGGGCGGATCGCTGTATTCGCTGGCCTCGGTGTCGTTGTAGCCGACGATGCAAAAATCCTCGGGCGCGCTCAGGCCGACCTTGTGCATGGCCGTCATGAAGCGCAGGGCGTGTTCATCGTCGTAACAGATGACCGCGAGGTCGCCGCGGTGGGCCTTCCAACGCTCGGCCAACTGGTCCATGGCCTGCGCGCCGGGGCGGACGAGACCGCAGAAATTGGCGAGATTTTCGCGCGAGGTGTAGCAGGCGTAGGCGCTGAGGACCTTTTGCAACACCACGTCGGTCGACGAGTCGGGGCCCAGCAGCGCGATGCGGCGATGACCCAGCGCGTGGAAATATCCGCAGACCGCCTCGGCGGCGACCTGCAGGCTGCTGCCGAAGATCTCCTGACGCTCGAAGCTGTTTTTTTCCAAACCCGGAATCACGATCGGCAGACTGACCGGCAACGGGCAGTTGCGCACAAAGGTCCGCACCTCGTCGAGCCGGTCGTGCGGGAACCACGGCAACGTCAACGCCACGCACCCCTCCTGCTCGAGCAGGCGCGCCTGGGCCAGACCGTCCTCGCCGAAATCGCGCACCCAACTCGAGCGCAACTCCACCTTTTGCTCCAGGCCGGCATGTGCGATGGCCTGCAACACGCGATAGGCGTAGGCGTTGCCCCCTTGGCAAACCAGCACGCCGACGCGACTGGCCGAGGGACGCAGACCGTTGGCCGCCTGCGGATGACGCGCGATGAACGTGCCGCTGCCGATGCGACGCACCACGGTGCCGTCCTCGACCAGCTCCTTCAGCGCGCGACGCACCGTCAGAAAGTTGCAACCATAGGACGCCGCCAGATTGCGCTCGGCAGGCAGGCGGGCGCCGACGGGCAGGGTCAACACCAACTGGCGTATCTCCGCCTCGACCTGCTTGTGCTTAAATTGGGGGGGCTTCACGGGGAAAATGAGCAACCCGGGGTCGGGTCAGCGCTCCATAACAAGCCCCCACAGCACTTCGGGCAACCCAAAACATAGCATTAAGCTATCTTTTATCCATAGGCCAACAATCAGCTGCTTTTAAATATCTTATAAAACCATAATCCCCCTAAACCGCTCTCCACCTCCCAACAAGCCAGCCAACCACCACCCAGCATACAAAGTGCTTGCATAGTAATATAGCCACTCGGCAATATCGACGCCCCCACCCAATCCGCCGCGGCCCCTGCATGGCACCCGCGCCTCCCCCGCCGGTCCCACCGGTTCATTCTCCGCCCCCTACCCGCTTATGCTCAAAAAATCCCCCCGACTCGCCCGCAGCCTTCTCCTGCTCGCCGGCCTGATGGCCGCCGCCCCCGCGGCGCTTCACGCCCAGACCGCGACCGACGCCCAGCCGCTGATGGGCAACGCCAACCTCGAGACCGACGCCGATGGCGACAACTGGCCCGACGGCTGGCCCACCCTCGGTGCCAACGGCGCCTGGCTCAACGAAGAGGGCAACCACTTCATCCGCATGACCAGCACCGAGCCCGGCAAGACGGTCATGCTCTACACCGAGATCCCCGTCCCCGAGGGCGTCGGCGCGCTCGAGTTCTCGTGGCGGCAACGCGTCAGCAACCTCAAGGTCGGCAAGAACTCCTGGTTCGACGCCCGCATCATGATGGATTTCATGGACGCCAAGCGCGAAAAGGTCTCCCCCTCCCCCTCCGCGCCCAACACCCGCCGCAACACCGACGGCTGGGAAACCAAGAGCATCACCTTCGTCGTCCCCGAAGGCGCCCGCACGCTCAAGTTCATGCCCGCCCTCTTCAACGTCGAGAGCGGCGTCTACGACCTCGACGACCTCCGCATCGTCCCCACCGACCCGGCCCCCGTGATCGCCCGCGACGCCGAGCGCGCCGCCGCCCGCCAGGCCAAGCTCGAGAAGGACACCGCCGCCCGCCAGGCCAAGGCCGCCAAGGCCCTCGAGGCATCCGGCAATCTCATCTCCAACGGCGACTTCGAGGCCGACTCCAAGGGCAAGGGCTGGCCCGACCACTGGGCCAACGTCAAGGGCAACAGCGAATGGGGCGCCGAAGACGGCAACCGCTACTACCGCCTCTTCAACACCGAGCCCGGCAAGACCGTCATGACCTACCGCAAGGTCGACATCCCCGCCGGCGTGCAGGCCCTCGAAGTCTCCCTCGACTGGCGCATCATCAACCTCAAGCCCGGCAAAAAGGGCTGGTTCGACGCCCGCATCATGATGGATGTCGTCGACGCCCGGGGCCAAAAACTCAAGCCCCAGCCCCCGCCCATCTTCAGCCGCGGCAACACCAAGGACGGCGACTGGCAATCCCGCACCGTCACCTTCCTCGTCCCCGAAGGCGGCGTCAGCCTCGAGTTCATGCCCGGCCTCCTCGAGGTCCGCTCCGGCACCCTCGACCTCGACAACATCGTCATCAAGCCCACCGACCCCGCCCCCGTCATCGCCCGCGCCGAGGCCCGCGCCGCCGCACGCGCCAAGACCATCGTCCCCCGCGAGGAGGACAACAAGGCCGCCTGGCCCGCCGAGCTCAAGGTCTCCGGCAACCGCCTCGTCGACCCCGACGGCAACGAGGTCTGGCTGCAGGGCCTCAACGTGCCCTCCCTCGAGTGGAGCCCCGGCGGCGAGCAGGTCCACAAGTCCGTCGTCGTCGGCATCGAGGAATGGAACGCCAACGTCATCCGCATCCCCGTTAAGGAGGAATACTGGTTCGGCGAACACTCCAGCGACGGTGGCAAGGCCTACCGCGACATCGTCGACCAGATGATCACCCTCGCCGCCAACCGCGGCGCCTACTCCGTGCTCGACCTCCACCGCTACCGCGCCCCCACCCAGAAGTTCGCCGACTTCTGGACCGACGCCGCCACCCGCTACAAGAACCACCCCGCCGTCATGTTCGACCTCATGAACGAACCCCACGGCACCTCCTGGGAGGTCTGGAAAAACGGCGGCTTCGTCGGCGACAAGAAGGACGTCGAGCAGGCCCCCTTCCTCACCCCCGAGGAACGCGCCAAACTCAACGGCTTCGAGTCCATCGGCATGCAGGCCATGCTCGACGCCGTGCGCGCCACCGGCGCCAGGAACATCGTCGTCGTCGGCGGCCTCGACTACGCCTACCAGCTCGACGGCATCCTCAACGGCTACGCCCTCGATGACCGCGGCGGCAACGGCATCATGTATTCCTGCCACATCTACCCCTGGAAGAGCCAGTGGCAGAAATACCTCCTCGATGCCGCCGCCAAGCACCCGATCCTCCTCGGCGAGGTCGGCGCCGACGCCAAGAAGATGACCTTCATGCCCCTCGAGCAGCAGGAGGACTGGGAAACCTGGACCCCCGCCATCCTCGGCCTCATCCAGCAGCACCGCCTCAACTGGACCGGCTGGTGTTTCCACCCCTCCGCCAGCCCCCGCATGCTGCTCGACTGGGACTACACCCCCACACCCTTCTGGGGCCAGCAGGCCAAGGACGCCCTTCACGGCAAGCAGTTCCCGCCGCCCGACCGCCTCCGCTGAGGCCAACGTGTAACCATGGCGCGGATACGACCCGGTCGTTCCGCGCCTTTTCATTCCCGCCATTCTGTCATCATGAAGCCCCGCCGCTCCCTCACCGCCCTCCTGCTCGCCGCCCTGTTCGCCGCCGCCTCCGTCCACGCCGCCCTCGTCGCCAACTCCTCCATGGACGCCGACGCCGACCGCGACAACTGGCCCGACGCCTGGCCCGCCGTCGCCAACCACGCCGGCACCTGGGAGACCGAGGGCGCCAACCGCTTCATCCGCCTGACCAGCCCCCGCCCCGGCGCGCTCGTCACCCTCCCCCGCGACATCGACCTCCCAGCCGGCACCTCCGCCGTCGAGCTCGGCTGGAACCAGCGCATCACCAACCTCGACCCCGGCGCCCAGTCCGGCGACGTGCGCGTCGTCATCGAGTTCTTCGACGCCAACCGCCAGAAACTCCCCGCCGACGTCCCCACCGCCTACTACCGCGAGAACTCCGCCGGCTGGGAACCCAAGACCGGCACCGTCACCGTGCCCTCCGGCGCCCGCGTCCTCCGCGTCACCCCCGCCCTCGTGCGCGTGCAGAGCGGCACCCTCGACTTCGACGACCTCGTCGTCACCCCCGCCGCCGCCCCGACCCCCGCGCCCGTCGCCGCGGCCGCCCCGCCCATCGCCCGCTCCGGCCAGAAGTTTCCCCGCGTCGAGGTCCCCGCCAAGGGCTCCATGCCCGACGAACCCGAGCAAAAACAATACTGGCCCCCCGAACTCAAGGTCGCCGGCAACCGCCTCGTCGATCCCTCCGGCCGCGAAGTCTGGCTGCAAGGCGTCAACGTCCCCTCCCTCGAATGGAGCATCAAGGGCGAGAGCGTCGACCGCTCCATCGTCACCGCCATCCAGGATTGGAACGCCAACGTCATCCGCCTCCCCGTCAAGGGCGCCCACTGGTTCGGCCAGGGCAAAAAGCACAACACCCAGAAAGACGGCGGCGCCGCCTACCGCGAGATCGTCGACAAGGCCATCCGCCTCGCCGCCAACCGCGGCGCCTACGTCGTGCTCGACCTCCACCACTACCGTGCGCCCCGCCCCGAGGACGTCGAGTTCTGGAAGGACGCCGCCGCCCGCTACAAGAACCACCCCGCCGTCATCTTCGACCTGCTCAACGAACCCCACGGCATCCCTTGGGAAACCTGGCAGAAAGGCGGCTTCGTCGAGGAAAAGAAAAAGGACGGCGACGAGGACGCCTTCCTCAGCGAGGCCGAGAAACGCGAGAACAAGCGCGGCTTCGACTCCCCCGGCATGCAGGGCCTGCTCGACGCCGCTCGCTCCACCGGAGCGAGAAACGTCGTGGTCGTCGGCGGCCTCGACTACGCCTACAGCCTCACCGGCGTGCTCGAGGGCCACGCGCTCACCGACCGCACCGGCAACGGCATCATGTATGCCACCCACGTCTACCCCTGGAAGAAGGGCTGGCAAAAACGCTTCCTCGACGCCGCCGAAAAATACCCCCTCCTCGTCGGCGAGGTCGGCGGCGACGCCAAGAAGATGACCTGGCTCCCCGCCAACCACCAGGAGAACGTCGACACCTGGGCCCCCGCCATCCTCGGCGTCATCCAAAAACACCGCCTCAACTGGACCGCCTGGTGTTTCCACCCCTCCGCCTCGCCCCGCATGCTCACCGGCTGGGATTACACCCCCACGCCCTTCTGGGGCCAGCCCGTCAAGGACGCGCTGCACGGCAAGGAATTCCCCTACCCCGCCAAGCTCCGCTGACCCGTCCGCCGGCCTCGTCATGAAAAACCCACTACACCTCGCCCTCGGCCTCTGCGCCCTCGCCGCCATGCCGCCCGTCCTCGCCGCCGCCGACAAGCCCCCCGTCGACCCCGGCCGCACCGGCAGCCGCGCCTACCCGACCGACCCCGCGCCCGAGCAGCCCAACCGCGCCGCCTGGCCCGCCGAACTCAAGGTCTCCGGCAACCGCCTCGTCGACCCCGACGGCAACGAGGTCTGGCTGCAGGGCGTCGCCATCCCCGGCCTCGAAATCCGCCCCGAAGGCCACGGCGCCGTGCGCTCCACCATCGAGGCCATCGAAAACTGGAACGCCAACTGCGTGCGCCTCGCCGTCAAGGACAGCTACTGGCGCGGCGAAGGTAAACCCGGCAAGGAAACCGCCGGCCAGACCGACGGCGGCGCCGCCTACCGCGCCACCATCGACGCCGCCGTCAACGCCGCCGCCAACCGCGGCGCCTACCTCGTCATCGACCTGCATGTTTACCGCGCCATCAAGGACGAGCACCTCGCCTTCTGGACCGAGGCCGCGACCAAATACGCCAACCACCCCGCCGTGCTCTTCGACCTCATCAACGAGCCCCATTCCATCTCGTGGGAGGTCTGGCGCGACGGCGGCTTCGTCGCCGAGAAAGACAAGAAGACCACCGACGAATCCGCCTTCCTCTCCGACGAAGAGAAGCGCAAAAACCAGGGCTTCGACTCGCCCGGCATGCAAAAGGCCGTCGAACACATTCGCGCGCTCGGCGCCCGCAACGTCATCATCGCCGGCGGCCTCGACTGGGCCTACGACCTCGAAGGCATCGTCGACGGCTACGCGCTCAAGGACACGCCCGAGGGCAATGGCATCATGTATTCCTCGCACATCTATCCGTGGAAGAGCGACTGGGCCGGCAAGGTCCTGCGCGCCGCGGAGCTGCACCCGATCTTCGTCGGCGAGGTCGGCGTGGACATCAAGAAGATGGGCTTCCTCCCGCTCGACCGTCAGGAAGATCCCGAGACCTGGGCCCCCGACGTGCTGGCGTTTATGCAAAAGCACCGGCTCAACTGGACCGGCTGGTCTTACCACACCTGGGCCACGCCCGTGATTCTCGCCGACTGGGACTACAATCCCACGCCCTTCTGGGGCAAACCGGTGAAAGACGCCCTCCACGGAAAGCAGTTCGAACTAAAACGCATGCGCTGAGCCGCCTCACGGAGGGCGGGCACTCCTGACCGCCCCGAGCGACGCCCGACTGCTGGCAACGCCCTCGTCGCCGGTTTACCCATGTAACCGAATGCATTGAATCGCGGTTCCCGTCCGGCGACGTTCGCGCCAGTCTGCCAAGCTTTCCCATGTCCATCCAGCTCGCCTCCCTGTTCCAAGACCATGCCGTGCTCCAGCGCGACCAGACGCTCCCCGTGTGGGGCCGCTGCGCGCCCGACACCCGCGTGCGCGTGACCCTTGCCGGCCGCGAGGCCCACAGCCGCAGCAACGCCGACGGCCAATGGCTCGTGCGCCTGCCCGCCCTGCCCGCCGGCGGCCCGCACACGCTCGTCGTCGAGACGCCTGCCGACGGCCACTGCGTCACTGTCTCCGACCTGCTCGTCGGCGAGGTCTGGCTCGCCTCCGGCCAGTCCAACATGAACTGGAAACTCGAGCAAAGCCTGCCGCTCGTCGCCGACGACATCGCCACCGCCGATTTCCCGCAGATCCGCTTTTTCGACGTCGGCCGCCGCACCCACATCGGCCCGCACGACGCCGTCGCCGGAAAATGGATACCGTCCTCGCCCGCCGTCGCAAAACAGTTCTCCGCCGTCGCCTTCAGCTTCGCCCGCCGCCTGCACCGCGAGCTCGGCGTGCCCGTCGGCATCCTGTCCTCCTCCTGGGGCGGCACCATCATCCAGTCGTGGACCAGCCGCTCCACCCTCGCGCTCAACCCCGACATGGCCGGCTGGCTCGCCGGCTACGAGGCCAACGCCTGGACCGCCGAACGCTGGCAAGACATGGGCGAGATGGGCCCCGATGGCCGCATCCCGCCCGCCAACGCCTACCCCGCCGACCCCGGCTCGACCGGCGACTGGCACGCGACCGACCACGACGACGCCGACTGGGCCGACATCGAGCTGCCCGCCACCTGGCAATCCGCCGGCCACAAGCACTCCGGCATCGTCTGGTTCCGCCACACGCTCAAGCTGCCCGCCGGCTGGGCCGGCCGCGAACTCGAGCTGCACCTCGGCGCGGTCGACAAGCAGGACATCACCTACGTCAACGGCGTCGAGATCGGCCGCACCGGCACGGGTTTCGAAGACCGCTTCTGGAACGTGCCGCGCGCCTACCGCGTGCCTGCCGGACTGACCGGCGACGGCGCACTGACCATCGCCGTGCGCGCGTATTCGTTTATCTATGACGGCGGCCTGATCGGCCCCGCCGCCGACATGAAGCTCCACCCCGTCGGCGAACCCGCGTCCATCGTCCCCCTTGCCGGCGCGTGGCGTTTCCGCTGCGAGCACAACCTCGGCGTCGTCGTCCTGCCGCCGGCCGTCATGGGCCACGGCGAGCCCAATTCGCCGCACATGCTCTTCGACAACATGATCGCCCCGCTCGTGCCCTACGCGCTGCGCGGCGCCATCTGGTATCAGGGCGAGAGCAACGAGGGCGCGCCCGAGCTCTACGGCCGCCTGCTGCGCGATCTCGTCGAGGACTGGCGCCGCCAATGGGACCGCCCCGACCTCGCCTTCCACGTCGTGCAGCTCCCCGGCTACAAGCCGGTCGCCGAACACCAGACCGACACCCGCTGGGCCCGCCTGCGCGAGGCGCAGGCCTCCGTGCTGCAACTGCCCGGCACCGGCCTGGCCACCACGCTCGAGCTCGGCGACGCCGGCGACATTCATCCGAAGAACAAGATCCCCGTCGGCGAACGCCTCGCCGGCGGCGCGCTCGCCGTCACCTACGGCCGCCCGCTCACCGCCACCGGTCCGTTGCCTCGCGCCTTCGTCCGCGAGAGCGACTCCCTGCGCATCCTGTTCGACCACGTCGGCGAGGGTCTGGCCACGCGCGACGGCGCCGCGCCGCGCACCTTGTTTGTCGCCGGTCAGGATCGTCAGTTTCATCCGGCCGAAGCCGTGATCGACGGCGCGACGCTCGTCGTCCGTTGCGCGCAGGTTCCCGTGCCCGTTGCCGTGCGCCACGCCTGGGCCGACAACCCCGAGACCGCCAACCTGATCAACCGCGACGGCCTGCCCGCCGGGTCGTTCCGCTCGGACAACTGGTAGTTTATGCACGAATACGAAAGCCGGCGCCCCGCCGTCGCCGAACGTCGTTTCCACAGCGAGGCGCTGGAGCGGCTCATCGACGACCTCGCGCCGCGCATCGCCGACCCGGAGCTCGCGTGGTTGTTCGCCAACTGCCTGCCCAACACGCTCGACACGACGATCTTTCACGGCGTCGACGACGCGAGGCGGCCGGACACCCACGTCATCACCGGCGACATCCCCGCCATGTGGCTGCGCGACTCCGCCGCTCAGGTCTGGCCGTTCCTGCCGTTGATCGGCGAGGACCTGCCGCTGCGCCGCATGATCGCCGGTGTCATCCGCCGCCAGGCCCGCTGCATCCTGCTCGATCCCTACGCCAACGCCTTTCAGCGCGACCCGTCCGAGATCAGCTACTGGGCCAAACACGATTCACCAACGCTCAAACCCGGCGTGCACGAACGCAAGTGGGAGCTCGACAGCCTCACCTACTTCCTGCGCCTCTCCCACGGCTACTGGCAGGCCTGCGGCGACACCTCGCCGTTCGACGCCACGTGGCAGGAAGCGATTCGCACCGTCTTCGCCACCCTCCGCACCGAGCAGTCCGCCGGCGATGACCCCGCGCGCTCGCCCTATTTCTTTCAACGTCTGACCGGCGACATCAAGGGCAGCCACAGCTGTCGCGCCAAGAGCCTCGACTGCGGCCTCGTGCGCTGCAGCTTCCGCCCGTCCGACGACATGGTGGAGCTCCCGTTTCTCGTGCCCGCCAACGCCATGCTCACCGTCGCCCTGCGCGACTGCGCCGGCCTGTTCGATCTTTTGCAACTGACCGACCTCGCCACCGAGGCCCGCGACCAGTCCGCGACCATCGCCGCCGCGCTCGAAAAACACGCCGTGGTCAACCATCCCGTCCACGGCGAAATCTGGGCCTACGAAGTCGACGGCCTGGGAAACGTGAATCTCATGGACGACGCCAACGTCCCCTCGCTGCTCTCGCTCCCCTACATCGGCTTCTGCGCCAAGGACGACCCCCGCTACCTGCGCACGCGCGCCTTCGTGCTCAGCGCCGGCAATCCGTCCTACGCCTCCGGCAAGGCCGGCCACGGTATTGGGAGCCCGCATACAGGCCCCGGCACCATCTGGCCGATGGCCCTCACCCTGCAGGCGCTCACCGCCACCGGCGACGCCGAGATCGCCACCTGCCTCGCCCAACTCAAGGCCACCCACGCCGGCACCGGCTTCATGCACGAGTCGTTCGACGCCGACGACGCCAGCCGCTTCAGCCGTCCCTGGTTCGCGTGGGCCAACACCCTCTTCGGCGAGCTGATCGTCACCCTCGCCAACGAACGCCCGCATCTGCTCGCCG
>JAUWBF010000050.1 GCA_030601755.1 Verrucomicrobiota bacterium
GCCGCTGCGGTAGCCGTCGAGGTAGTTTTTGAAGCCGATGTTGCGGAACTCGAGCATGACCACCGTGCTGAGCAGCAGGGCCGTCGCCGAGCCGATCACGACGCCAAGCAGCTCCCTGCGGCGATGGTGCGGCAGGCTGAAGGCGTAGGCGACGGTGAAGGTGGCCAGGTAGGTCGCCAATACGTTGCGCGTGCCGCTGACAAAGGCAGTGGACAAGGTCAGCGCGAGCCCCAGCCCCACCCACACGAGAGCGGCGCGACCGAAGTCCGCGCGCCGGGCCAAGATGATGCCCGCGATGGGCGGGGCGAGGTTGACGATCATGCCAAGCTCGATCAGCAACGCCCGCCAGTCGCCCAACCTGCCGCGGCCCCACGGTTGGGAAAAACGCGGGGACAAGGTATAGTCGAACCAAAGGCCAACGTCGAAGTTCACCGCGACCAACTGGTAGGCATAGCCGCCGATGATCGACACCCAGAACAGCAACATGAGCAGTCGGGGCGGAAATTCCTGCCGCAGCGTCAGCCTGAGCCGATGATGGGGTCGCGGAGCCCAGTGACGGCCGACGGCGATGCCGGCGAAGGCCAGGAAACACAAGGGCAGGGCGGCCGCCGTCTCCTCCATGCCGACCATCAGGTCGAAATTCGGCTGCGGCAGCAGGAACTCGAACAGGGTGAGGAAATACAACGCCGCCAGCGCCATGAAGTCGGTGCGCACGAGGTTGCGCACGTTGCGCCGGTAGTCGAACAGCGCCGACACCAAGAGGCTGGCCCCGATGCCGATGGCCGCGCTGCGGGCCAGCGCGGACGGGGTTTCGCCGCCGACGAAGAAGAAACCGGCCACCAGCCCTGCAAGCAGGACAAAGGTTGCCATTGGCGCGGAAGCGGGGGGCGCTTCTTGAGTCATTGGTTCCGGAGCAGGACGGGTTGATGCCGTCGCTTGATTTGGTCGAGCAGTTGTCGCGCGCAGGCCGGCCAGTCCGCCGGAGGCGCGTCGATGGCTGTCGGGCGGCCAAGCCAGTGATCGATTTCGACGGCCAGCGCCGCATCGTCACCGGCGGGAAAAATCGAGCCGTTGCGACGATGCCGGATGATGTCCCGCGCACCGACGTGATCGCTGACAATCACGGGCAGCCCGCACGCGAGCGCCTGCGGGACGACCAGACCAAAGGCTTCTTCCCATGAGGGCAGCACGAGGAGATTGGCCTCGCGAAAAATATTGCCGAGGCGTGAGCGCGACACCGCTCCGTGAAAGCGCACGCGGTTGGTCTCGGCCCGCGAGAGAATTGAGGGGGCGTCGCTGCCATGCGGACCGTAGCAGTCCAACGACAGATCATGAGCCGTCTCCAAGCGGGCCAGCGCCGCGAACAACACGCGCAGGCCCTTGCGTGCGGTGATCTGTCCGGCGAATACGATGCGTCGGCCGGCGGTTCGCGGACCGGCGGGCGGGTAAAAAAGCGCGGAGTCGGCCGCATAGGGGGCCAGCCAGATGTGTTCGGCGGGCACGCCGTCGGCGATCAATTGGTCGCGAACGATGGTCGAAGCGACGCAATGCCAGTCGGCGAGCGCGACCTCCGCGTCGCGCTGCTCGAGTTCCTCGGTCGACGGTGCCGGCGGGTGAGGCAGTCCGGCGATGCGGTTCGCCTCGGCGACCGCGGCGTGCTGCCGCCTGAGCGGACCGCTGGCGTGGTTCAGACAGGTCTCGATCCCGAGCCGGCGGGCGGCGCGAAACGTATGCAGCGCCTGGCCGGGCATCGCGTGGATGAGTTCGCCGTGCGAACGCTCCAGCGACCGGCCCACCGCGCGGTCAAAGCCCTCGTCTTGCCAGCGGAACAGCGTTTGGTCGGCAGGGCGCAGCCCGCGTGGCAGGCGCAAGGCCGCGTAGGTGAGCACCGTGCGCCAGGCGTGGGCGCGCAGAGGAAAACTGGCGGGCGGGCGCAGCCGCCAACGCGGATAGCCGGAGTGGTAGGCTCCGAGCGCGCCAAGCGCGTGCCACGCCTTGGCGAGGTCGTGGAGGTGGCAGGGATTGGTGGCGCTTATGGCCAGCTTCATGCGAACGGAGCGTGTGCTCGGGCGGCGAGGCGTGGCATGCCGCGGAGATAAAGAAGGTGGCGAACCACCCCAAAAAAATGGCGGACCTTCACCCCTTCATATGCGATGTCCTTTTGCCATGGCCACATCCCCTGCCAGCTGGTGACGTAGCGGTCGGCCGGGAGCGCCGTGGCCTTCGCGCGTGACAGCATCGCGCCGACCAAGGCCTGCTCCGTGTAACGGTGCGCGTCGGGCCATGGCCAGTCGGCGAGGAGATCGGAGGCCAGCTTGAGGTCGATCACCCCGCGCCCCGCGGTGAAAAGGCCGGCGTTGATGTCGGGCAGCACCTCCAGCCCCAGCGTCTTGACCCGCCCGAGGATCTCGGGGTCCTGCTGGGGCTTGCTTTCTGAGTTGTAGCTGGCCGTGCCGCCATGGAAATGGGACAGAATCTCGTCGGGTCGTTCAAAGGCCAGGATGTCGCCGTCGGAATACAACAGCGGTCCGTCGTGATTCATGGCCATCGTGCCAAGCAGCTTTCTGCCGTAGACATTCTCCCGGCAAAACCGGTTAAGCCCCTCGCTGGCCCCGCTGATGAAGGGAAGCAGTTCGGCGGCAGCCAACAGCCGGTGCCCGCCAGGAAACAGGGCGGCGAAGGCTTTGGTCATCCGCGGCGAAGGCACGCCGTCCACCACGATATCAAGCCGCACGGTCGGCATGAACCGCAGCCAGCTCCAGGCCGCCCACAGGGCGTCTAGGCTCAGGCGTGGCTCGATCAACACCAGCAGCGTGCCCTCCGGACGCGCGGGGGGTGGGGGAAGAGCGGGGAAGCGCAGTATTTTGCGCCGGACGGGATGGGGCGCGTTTCTCAGCACCGCGTTGAAGCGGCGTCCCAAGGTGTAGGCGATGGCCGGCGTTTTCACGATCAGGATGGCAGCCGGCGAGGATTACGCAGCGTTTTTCGCCAGGCTTGGTAGGCGGGCCAGGCGACGGTGCGGCGGCATCGCCAGACCGAGGGCAGACCTTCGATAAAGCGCCGCCACCACGTCGGCTCACGGAGGACCCAGGCCGGCCCCCTTGAGCAGGCGTAGAAAAACTGGCCCGCGGCGCGCCTGAGCAAGACCAGCGGCCACCACGGCGAGGGACAGCGCAACAGCACGCTCCAGCACTCGTTGCGTGCTTGCAGGTGGTGGATGCGGATCTCGTCGCGGTTTACCCCGGAGTAATGGTGGCGGATCAGCAGGCCCGTGTGCCGTCGGACGCGGACCCCGGCCGCCGTGCATTGCAGCGCGTAGTCCGGTTCCTCGCAGATGTGGCCGAATACGACGGCATAGCCGTCGAGGGCCAGATAGGTTGACCGCCGCAGCATAGCGCCGCTGCTCGCATAGGAACCGGTCAACTCGTCCGGGCCGAAGTCGGCTTGCTCCAGGGTGTCTGGAAACTCCTCGCTGCGCTGGGGAAAACAAAGCACCCCCAGGCCCGGGTCTTGTTCGAAAAAGGCGGCGGCCCGCGGCAGGAAATCGCCGTCGAGCGGATAGCTGTCGTCATCGAGCGAGAGCACCAGGTCCCCGCTCGCCGCCCGCATCATCCGATCACGCGCCGGAACCGAGCCCCCGCCAATCTGGTTCTCGAACACCCGCGCCTCGGGCATCAAGGAGGAGACCACCGCGCGCGAACGGTCCGTGCAGCCGTCGAGCGTGATCAACACCTCGTGCGGACCGGGCCGCAGGGCGCGCAGTGCACGCAGTGTGACGGACAGATCGTCGGCGCGGTTGCGCGTCGTGATCATGATGGAGACGGTCATATCGCGGCGCGGATGATTCGGGCCGGATTTCCCGCTACCACGGCCCCTGCGGGCACGTCCTTGGTGACCACGGCTCCGGCACCCACGATGGCACCCTCGCCGATGGACACGCCCTTGAGCACGGTGGCGTGTGCGCCGATCCAGCAACGCGCGCCGATGCGCACGGGGCGGGCGCGCAGCTCGCCCGAGGCCGGCCGTCCGTTGTCGCCGTGCGTGTGGTCGTGGTCGGTGATGTAGGCGAAGGGACCGATCATCGTGTCGTCGCCGATCTCGATACGCTCGCTCGCATCGACGATCGTGTGCCGGTTTATGTAGACGCCCCGGCCGATCAAAATGACCGGCGCGCCTCTTGCGGGTGCGCTCACGAGCAGCGTCACGCCGCGATCCAGGGCCGTGCCCCGCGACAACGCGATCCGCCCGTGTCCGCGCGGGATCTCGATCGCGCGCAGCCAGACGGAGCCCTCGATGCGACCTCCCCGCATCCGCAGCGCCATGGCGCGCGCACGGGAGACGAGTCCGGACAACAGGCGGGTAAACACACGGATCATGGACGCGGAGGGAGTTTGGGGAGCCCACCGAAGCAGGCTTTCAACGGGAATCCCAGCAGGAATCGCCAGCGGCCCAGCCGGCGTTGCGAGGGGAAAAGCGCCCGGTAAAGCTCCCAGGCCGCGCGCCGGTCGGAGGACTCCAGCGCCGCCAGCGCCACCGGGCGCAGATGCCGCCCGATGATGCGGGCGCGCTCGGCGGAGCGCGGTTTCCCACCGGGGTAGGCGCCGGCGCGTTCCGAACGGATCATGTGCAGGGCGCCGTCGAGGGTGCGCCGCCGGTTATGGGTCTCGCCACCCTCGTGCCGTCGATAACCAAAGGTCGCCGGTTGCAGGACCTGGGCGAATCCGCGGCGGGCGCCGAGCCGCAGCGCCAGGTCGGCGTCCTCGCCGTTGAGGTGGCGGGCACCGAATCCGCCGACGGCGCGAAAGGCCGCGGCCGCGATGACGAACGACGAGCATCCCCACCATCGCCACTCGTCGCCCGAGGCCAGGTAGTCGGCGAAGGCGGCGCAGCGGACCGCGGCGGGTTGCTCCCCCGCCAGTTCGGCGGGGCGCTCGAAGAACGCGGGGCGTCCGGCGATGAATTCCGCATCGGTTTGCGCGATGACCTCGCGGTAGGCGTCAGGCGTCCAGGGAAACCACCGGTCGTCGCTGTCGAGGAAGGCCAGGTAGTCGCCGGTCGCGATGGCCGCGCCGGCGTTGCGGGCCGCGCCGGGGCCGGCGTTGGCTTGGCGGACCAGCCGCAAGCGTTCTTGGCTGGCCGCCCAGTCCGCGGTGCCGTCGGTGGAGCCGTCGTCGACGACGAGGATTTCCAGCGCCGGGTCGGCCGGGATCGACGCGACGCATTCCCTCAGCATGTCGAGGCGGTCACGGGTGGGGATGATGACGGAGAATCGGATCATGTGGTCGCTGGTCTTGTGCCAGCGGCGAGTCCTGTCCCTAACGGGGTATTATCCGCGCCGAAACCGCGCGATGGCCTCGGCCGCACGCAAGCCGAGCGTGTGGAAAACCAGTCGGTAGGTGGCCGGCGCGGCCGGACCTCGTGCCCGCAGCAGGCCGCGCGCGCGGCGCTCCTGCGCATAGCGGGCGGCGCAGGCGGGGTCGTGTTTGGCCCAGGTCCTGGCCATCTCGAAAAAAGCCTGTCCCGCCGCGTTGGAGTGCGCGGGAAGCCGGCGGCCCTGAGATTCGAGCCAGGCGAGCAAGTCGTCGATCAGGCGGGTGCGTTCGCGGATCACTCGCAGCGGATCGCGACGGCACACCGTCTGTTCCGACCAAATCCGATAAACCGCGTGCGGGGAGGGGCAGTGGATCCAGCGTTGCCCGGTCTTGAGGGAGCGCAGGTAGAGTTCGTGTTCCTGGCAGCAGGGCTGGTCGGGCTTCCAGCCGCCGAGCGCCTCGAGACTGCGTTTCCTCCAGAGCGGCCCGCCGGTCTGCGGTAGTTGCCAGGCGATCCATTGCGTGAACAAATCGACACCGACGTCGAGGCGCGACGGGACGCGCGACACAGGCCGTCCGTCCGCCCAGGTTTCTTCCCAGACGGGGCTGTAAAGCACGTCGATCGCCGGGAGGCGTTCGCCGGCCTCGGCCAGTTGCGCGGCGATTTTTCCCGGCTCGAGATAATCGTCGGCGTCGAGGAACTGCACCCATTCGCCGGTGGCGGCCGCGAGCAGCTTGTTGCGAGCGACGTTGCCGCCTTCGCCGGGACCCCGCAGCAGACGCACGCGGGCCAGGTCGGGCGAGGTCAGCGCGTTGGCGCAGCCGTCGGTCGATCCATCGTCGAAGACGATCACCTCGACGCGCGGATGGGTCTGCGCGAGCGCGCTCTCGACGCAGGGGCGCAACCAACGGCCCGCGTCGCGACATGGTATCAGAATCGAAACCAGGGGGACCGAAGATATCCGTTCAGAGGGAGAGCGCATGACGGTAACAGCGCAGGGTGGCGTCGGCGACGGTGCTCCAGGACGTCGCCCGCCACCAGGCTTCGTCGCGGGATTGGCGCGGGGTGGCGAGCGCGGCCCGCAACTGTTCCGCGAATCCGTTGGAAAGACTTTGAAAGCGAAACACCGACGGGTGCGGCTCCATGAGATCGATCGCGGCCATGCGGGCTGGCAGCAGGATGGAGGTTCCCATTGAGCGTGCCAGCGCGGCCACGCCCGAGGTCAAGCCGGCGGTGTGGTTGATGACGACGACCCGCGCGTTGGCGATGGCTTGAGCCAGTTCCCCGTCGCTCACCCGGCCGGGGTGGAATTGGATGATGTCGTCCCCGCCGATGATGCGCTCCAGCCTGGCCGGGTAGTCGGGCGGGTTTACCATGCCGAGGATGCGCAGCGGGAGCGGGGGGCGGTTGTGCCGCCACCAGGCTATCAATTCCTCGAGTCCTTTGTAGGGGGCGATTACGCCAAAGTTCAGCGCATGTTCCCCGCCGGGATATTGATCGCGCGGAACATCCAGGCCCTCGGCCAGGTTGCCATGCCGGATGACATGCATGCGGTCGGCGGGAACACGCCACTGCTCGGACACGATCCGGGCGGCGACCGGGGAGTGCGCGATGACCGCGCGGGCGCCTCGATAGACGTCGCCAAGCGCGAATCCCCAGCCCGCCGAGTGTCTGGCTCGATGAGGCCAGAGGTTGTGCGCGGTGATAACATAGGGCACGCGCCGCTTCGCCAGCCGGAGGTCAAAGGGCAGCCGCCAGACGCGCGCCGCGCCCCACGCACCGAAGTCCGGGCAATACGCCTCGGGCCAGTGCAGGTGCAACAGGTCGGCGGGCTGCGCGCGGACCATCCGGGCGAGCGGCAGCCCCCTTTTGTAGCCGGCCGCGAATCGGACTGTGCAGCCGGCGGACTCCAGCGCTTCGGCCAAGAGGGACTGGTAGGGATTGCCCTGACGATAGTCGGGTGCGAACAGCAGGTTCACGCGATTGGTTTGGCGGGGCGTTGGAGCCACCCTCGGCGGTCCATTACCGCAGCATGAGCGGCGCGAGCCGGGCGACG
Organism: Verrucomicrobiota bacterium; assembly: GCA_030601755.1. Lineage (GTDB taxonomy): Bacteria > Verrucomicrobiota > Verrucomicrobiia > Opitutales > Opitutaceae > JAUWBF01. The sequence continues at coordinate 7,370 of JAUWBF010000050.1, forward strand.
CCTTCGCGATACATCAGGTCCCGGATCGGCCCGACATAATGGCGGCAAGGCACGCCCGAAGGCGCGTGGCGGTGCAGGGTGACGTCGTAGGCGGAAGACAGCAGGCCGGCCCCGTGCCGCGCCGCGCACAGCGTGTAGAGAGTCTGCTCGATTCTCCAATGATGCCCCATGATACCGGGCAGGCCGAGGAACTCTTCCAACCACTCAAGGCGCATCGATTCGCGGGCGACGATGGCCAGGCCGGAGTTGAGCCGCTCGGGGATCTCCAGGCCGGTGAGCCGTCGCAGCTCCTCGGGAGGCAGCGTATACATGCTGCGCTGGCCGGCGTTGAAGACATTAACAGTCGGCGAGGCCTTGGCCGCATTCAACAACTCGACCGGCGTATCGAAAAACAACACGTCACTATCGAGCAGCAGCATGACGTCCGCGTTCAGGAAATGACGGAAATCAAACAGCTTGGCGGCCAGCGCGTTGGTTCTGCGAAACGCCTGGCAACGGGGAAACGCCGCGAGCGCGGCGTCCACCTCACGGTCGGCCGCGGTCCGGGAAACCAGACGGACGCCCGGCAACGCCCCCAATAATGTCGCCGCCTGCCCGGCCGTCAGCGATCCGTCGTCGTGCACGACCACGGCCAGGGGCTCGGGCCAGACGCGCAGCAGGCTGCGGATGGCCCAGAGCGCGTTCAGCCAGTCCCCTGACGATGTGAGCACATGCACCTCTACGCCGCATCGCGCCGGAATCGTCAGCGGGGCGGCTTTGGTGATGCGCGGTCGCACGATGTCCCGATAATAACGCGTGATCGGGCCGGGTCTGAACCAACCCGTCAGCCGGTTTGTGATGCGCGAAGTGATGGAGCGGCTCATCCGGGGAAAATGTTGAGGCGGGCCAGGCGAGTGATCTCGGGCAGGCGCTCGCGAATGACCGCGCGGCTCGATTCGAGTCGGTCGAACCACGCCCCGAGCTCCTGCGTCAGCATGCGCTTGTCGCAGGCCGATCCGGCTGCAAACACCGCTTCCGGCAGATCGAACAGTTCGAACATCCCGGCGAACTTGCCCTGATATTCAAAGGCAGCAACGGGCACGCCCGCGCCTAGGCAGGCTATGCCCAGATGCATGCGCGATGTGATCATGCCGTGCAGTCGGCCGGCCAGTCCCTTGATTTCCGAAGGACCGCAGGGCAGGGCGAGCAGGTGGCACGGCACACCCGCCTCGGCGAGGCGCTCGGCGGCGAGCGTCAGCAGGCGCGTGTCGTCGGCGGAGACGCGCCGGTCGTGCGGGACCAGCAGGACGGCCAGCTGGCCGCGGCTCTTTCCTAGCTCCGCCAAGGTTGCGCCCAGCGTGTCCGCCATCACGTCGCTCATGCCCGGAACGACGGCGGGATTCAGGTTTAGTCCCACTATTTTCAGGCCCTCGGCCAGCCGCGCGCCCAGCCAAAGCTGAGCGACGATCGCACCGTCCGAAACCGGTTCGGAGGGCGGCAGCAGAAAGGCGACGTCGGCGGTCTGCTCGGCCGCGCGTTCCGTCAGCGCTTCGATCCGGCTCTTCGAGCGAGGATCGCGGGCGCAGACCCGGACCGAGGTGGGCAGGCGCGCCCAGAGGGCCGCGGACGCCTCTTCGGGCGTCGCGTTGAGTGAGCAGCCGAGAATCGTGGCCGGGACGCCGCAATCCGCGGCGAAGGCGATCAACTCCAGCCGGCGCTGCGTGCGGGAGGGGGAGTAATGCCCGTCCAGCACGTCGGCGCCCACGAAGTCGACCGTGCGGTAGTCGCGCAATAAAGCGCCCAGGAGGCGCAGGGCTTGGCGGCGCGGCAGCGAGAGTAGTCGTTCCAGGGTCGGATGCCGGCGGTCGTCCGGCAGCAGGTTTTCGGCGTCGAAACCTCCGGATGCCACTCCACGATCAAAGCCCGCGGTGGTCCTGACCCAGGCCTCGACCATAGCCTCGTCACCGATCGAGCCCGCCGCCGCCGGAGGTATCAGCAGGCGTTCGCGCGCAGGGGGACGCGACGCGCGCGAACGCCGCACGCCGCGCGCCAGCCCGGCGCTGAGCAATGCGGACGCCCGTCGCCGGAGAGTCCGGATCAGGTCGGGGGCGGCGCTCATGACCGCGGTTCTGATGGCGGCCGACCACCAATGGCCGCGCAGCGTCTCGGCCGGGCACTTCGCGGCGATCGCGAACAGCCCGCCCCACGCCGGGCCGGCCAGCAGGTTTGCGCGGGCGTATTCCTGTTTTCGATACGCCAGTTCGCGGCGCTGCGCGGGCAGCCCGGCGAGCAGCTCGGCCCGCTCGTCCCGCGGCAGGCAGTCGGCGCAAGCCTCCGCGATGCGGATCTGGTCTTCGAGAAAACCGTAGGCCACTCCGCGCCGCATGGTCTTGCTGCCGGGGTGGAGCCGCCACTTGGCCAGAACCCTGCCGAGCCGAACCGGCTCGAAGCCGTGCCTCAACAACGCGCGCACATAGTAGTCCTTGTCCATGCCGTAGTGCAGGGATTCGTCGAACGGGCCGCAGGTTTCGTAGACCCGTCTGGACAGAAAGCAGGCGCACGAACACGGGAGGACGTAGGTCTGCGCGCGGCTCCATGGCGCGAGGTAGTCGATGGGGCGAGCCACGGGAGCCGCGCGGATGATCCCGTGTTCACCGACCTCGTCGAACTTCAGGGCGTCGCCCCAAACCCAGTCAACGCCGTCCGCCCAAGCCCTGGCCACCGCGCGCAAAGCGCCGGGCGACAACAGGTCGTCGCTGTTCAGATACATCCAGATGTCGCCGGTCATGCGCGCCAGCCCCTTGTTGATGGCGTGGGTCTGCCCGCGGTCGGGCTCGGAGCACCACCAAGTGATCCCGGAACTCCGTTTTTCGAGGACGTCCGCGGTGCCGTCGGTGCTGCCGCCGTCGATCACCAGAACCTCGCGATGTGGGTAATCCTGCGCGGCGATCGAGTCGAGCGCCTGCTCGAGATAGCCGGCCTGGTTGAAGGACGGCATGATGATGGTGATGAGGGGTGGGCGCATCCGGTCAGGGAAACACGGGTTCGTGGACGAGAGCATAGCGGTCGCCCGCGAGGTCGCGCCGCAACACCGGGGCGGACAGGCCGGTGAGTCCGTCGAGCGTGCGCGTCAGGCGTTTGAGCCCGGGCCAGCGGCGTAGCCTTAAATAGCGACGATTGGCCGCGTGCAGCTTCGCGCGCGCGGCGAGTTCGCCGCGCGAAAACCCGGCGATCACGCCGGCGACGGACCGCCGGTAGGATGGCGCCGAGGTGATGCTGCGATTGCCCGCATGGCGGGTGAAGGCGCCCAGCAGCGCCTCGCACGCGATCAACTCCGCGTGCCTGGCGAAACGGGTCCAGAGCTCGAAGTCGGCGGCGAGTCCGCATTCCGGGCGTAGCGGCCCGGCCTTTTCCCAAAGCGAACGGCGCCAGAAACAGCTTTCCTGCTGGACCTGTCCGAAATCCGCCCCCGTGCACAGTCCGAGCCGGATGGCCTCGCGTAGGAAGGGGCGGGGGGAATGCACCCTTTGCACGACGCCGGCCTGGATGACGGCCGGCGCGCCCATGATCCAGTCGACCTCGGGAAAGGCGGCAAATATCCCCGCCACCGCGCGCAGGGTCCAGGGGAGGTGGATGTCGTCGCTGTTGAGCCAGCCCATGATCTCGCCGGTCGTCTGGGCAAAGCCCAGGTTGATGGACTCGTATTGCCCCAGCCCAGGCTCGACGAGCAGGCGCACGCCCCGGGCGCGGACGATCTCGACGCTGTCGTCCCGGCTGCCGCCGTCGACCACGATGTAATCGAGATTCGGATACGACTGGCCCAGGATTGAGTCGAGCGTCGCGGGCAGGTGGCGGCCGTAGTCCAGGTTCGGGGTGACCAGGCTGACGCGGGGGAGGGGAGGGGGCTCAGGCGTAGTCATTGACGGCGAGCGCGGGGTGGTCGTTGCGCAGCAACAGCAGGTCGGCCTGCCAGAACAGCCCGTCCCGCTTGCGGCCCATCAGACCGGCGAGGTCGACGGGGGTGAAACCGAGTTCATGCAGCCAGGCGCACAGCTCCCAATAGCGCACGGCGGTCGGGGAGGGGCGGAAGCCGTAGGCCTCGACCACGATGAGGTCGGTTTTTTCGAGCGTGGCGGCGGCTCCGCGAAAAATGGGCAGCTCGTAGCCGTGGGTGTCGAGTTTGAGCAGGTAGGGACCGGGCAGCGCGTGCTTGGCGACGAGTCGGTCGATGGTTTCCTGCGCAACGTTGACCAGCTTCCCGCCGCCGCCCCTCCCGTAGACTCCGCTGCCGTCGGGATCGTCGGTGATGTTGAACCCCACCGAGCCCGCCGACTCGCCGGCGACCACGCTCTCGACCACGCAACCGGGCCAGCCGGACGCGAGGTTATCCAGGGCTCCGCGTCGCGAGCTGATCGGCTCGATCAACAGGCACCGGGTGTCGGGGAACATGGATCGAGCCGAGCGCGCCCAATCGCCGGAGGCCGCGCCGACATCGATTAGCGTGGCCGGGGACACGCCGAGCGCTGCCACGCGGGCGAGGGCGGCCTCCATGGTCCAGCGCAAAGGCGGGACGGCCTGTTCGGACTTGCGCATCAGGCACAGGTCCAGCGGCGAGAGCAGCCGGTTGACCGCGACGCGCAGGGCGGATTTGACGGTCATCTCGGGATCACCTTTCTGGCCAGCGAGCCAAGCCCGCCGCGCACCCGCCGGTAGGCACGGAGCCGGGCGGTGTTGAAGCGGTTGGCAATTTGAAAGCGACGCACGGCTGCGTCCGTGACGCCCGCCTTTCCAGCCTGGGAACGGAGACGTTCGGCGGCATAACGATGAAGTTCGTGGTCCAGCCGGTTCCAATCCCGCAGCCTGCGGCGTAGTTCGGGAGTCATCGTCGCGAGCGTGGCGTCGCGGCCGGGGGAGGTGTTTTTCCGCTCGTAGAACACCTTGAGGCGAAGCGGGTGCATCACGCTCCGAAGGCATAGCAGAAAGCGGTCGAACTGATCGGTGACGCCGACACAATCACACCGGTCCAGCACGGCCTTGGCCGCGTCGAGGTCGGCCTTGCCGCACAGGTCGCGGGTCTGCCAATCACACAGGTGATCGTCCATGGCCATGCGGGCTTCCACGTATTTTTCGAACGGTAGCTGCGACGGGTGGTCGGCGCAGTAACGCTCCGGGGCCAGTTTGCTCCATTTGCGCTCGTAATGATACAACGAGACGATGCGTTCGACCGGTTCGCGAATGATGGTGAAAAAACTCAGACCGTGCCGCCGGCAGGCCTCGGGCGGCGGCATCAGGATGTGATGGTTGCTGATCAGGGTCGCGCCCGGAGGCTGCGACGTCACCGCCGCGATAAAGTCCGCCACCGGCCAGTGCCCCTTGTAGGCATGGCCATACAACGCGTGAATGTTGCGGAAACCATCGCCGAAGGACCGCCGGAAAATGTCGTTCAGCGTGGTGCCGGCGTTCTTCGGAATATGCAGATGGACGAACACGCGGACGTCCGCCGACCTCGCGACCGGGTTTGCGCCCGCGTATTTCTGAATGGGATGATCGGCGGGGTTCATTGCGCGACGGAACGGTAAAGCGCGAAATGCGCGCCGGCGTAGGCGGCAAGCGAATGCCTTTCCTCCACGAGCTTCCTTCCTTGCCGGCCCATTTCCAAAGCACGGCGCGGATCCCGCAGCAACGCGTCCAGCGCGCTGGCCAGGGCAGCGTGGTCCCCGGGGGCGAACAACCAGCCATTTTCTCCGGGCTTGATCAGGTCGGGAATGCCGCCGGTGTCGCTGCCGACGGCGACGGTGCCGCAGGCCAACGATTCCAGCATGGTCTGACCGTAGGCCTCCTCAAGTGATGGGATGACAAAGACGTCTGCGGCCGCATAGGCCAGTGACAACCAGCGATCATCCGAGACCGCGCCCAGATGCCGGCAGGGAAGTCCCTGCGCGGCGCTCTCCCGGGCCTGTCCCTGGCCAAGCGAGACCAGCAGCAGGTCGGGGTGGCTCTCCTTCAGCAGGGTGGCGGCCCGGGCAAGCACGTCGAGCCCCTTGCGAGGGTTGCCGGTCGCGTCGGAGACAAACAGCACGACCTTGGCATCGGCGGGCAGACCCAGCAGTTCGCGCGAAAAGCCGCGGTCGCGCGGCATGAACACGGACGTGTCGAGACCGTAGGGGATGCAGGTCACGGGACGCCCGTGAAAGCGCGGACTGGCCGCGACAAGGCCGGCCATCCATTGACTGGCGGTGACCATGTGCAGGCGGCCGGGCGGGATGGCGGCCACGGTGCGGTTCATCCGCGTCCAGATTTTTCCTGCGAGCGGCGAGTCGGGACGAAACGTGAATTGCGGGCAACGTTTGCAACCGTGGCGCCATTGCTCGCAGCCGCGGCTGTAGTGACAACCTCCTGTCAAACCATGCAAATCGTGCAGGGTCCAGACCACCGGCTTGATGCGGGCGAGAGCGGGCAGGAGGTCGGGCAGGTCAGCATAGCCTTGGATCCAATGCACATGGACGACATCGGCGTCGGCCAGTTGCTCGATCAATTCCACGCCCATCAAACCGTGGTGACCGTGAAATCCGTCCTGGTCGGGCGGCCGGGCTGTCGCGATGGCGTGGTTTTCCCGATCCATGCGCCGACGTTTCAGCCAACGCTTTGCGCGGGCCAGGGGAGCGCGTGGGAGGACCGGCGTGCTGGTCGCCGGGTCGGCCGACGAACGGTTGCGGACCAACAGCCGTGAGTCGACGCCGGCGCAGCGCAGCGCCAGATGCAATCGGTTCATCGCGCGGGCCGCCCCGCCCACGATGTCGTGGGTGCCAAGATGAACTATGCGCATGGCGATCGGGGAGGGGCCCAGTCGGCCTTCAGATGCAACCCGGAGCCGGTCGGAGCGATGGCGGCCAGTCCGGCATCCCCGAGGGTGATCTGCAACTGCCCCGGGACGGCCGCATGATCCAGCATTCCCGTGCCGCCGGAACGCAGCCCGACCGTGACGGTATAGACGCCGGGAGCGAGGTTCAGCGCCTCGAGCCGTCCTTCGATGACGAAGGACCGGTCGCCTTCCAGGCTCCAGCGTGTCGCGCGCCAATCGCTCTCAATGCTGACCAGACGAACCCCGTCGGGAGAACTTAGCCCGAGTCCGGCCGCGACCTCGGTGGATCGGCGGCTGGATATCCCGTGGATGCTCCATATCAACGGTTGCCCCTGCGGCAACGGGTTGGGCGAGAGCCAGTCCAGACGCGTTAGGCGCGCGATGCCGCCCAGACCCGCCGGCCGCGGCCAATCGGAGAGATCCACCGACAACTCGTGCCGGTCGTGGCCGCTCGCGATGTAGTCGGCCAAGACCTCGTCTTGCGGCCCCATGCGGGTCGCGTGGCCGTCAGTCAGCCAAAGGCAGCGCGAACAAATCGCGGCGACTTGCGCGATGTTATGTGAGACGAAGATCACGCTACGGCCACTGCGGTTGAGCGCCTGCACCTTGTCGACGCACCGGCGCTGGAAGGAGGCGTCACCCACCGCCAGCACCTCGTCGGCGATCAATATTTCCGAGTCCAGGTGCGCGGCCACCGCGAAGGCCAGGCGCACGCGCATGCCGCTGCTGTAGTGCTTCACCGGCGTGTCGATGAACTTCTCCACCTCGGCGAAGGCCACGATCTCGTCGAAGCGAGCCGCGATCTCGGCGCGCTTCATGCCGAGGATGGCTCCGTTCAGGTATACGTTTTCACGACCGGTCAGATCCTGATGAAAGCCGGTGCCGACTTCCAGTAGCGACGCGACGCGTCCGCGCAACACCGCCCGGCCGGAGGTCGGCTCGGTGATTCGCGAGAGGATTTTCAGGAGGGTGGACTTGCCCGCGCCGTTGCGGCCGATCACGCCGAGCACCTCGCCGTGTCGGACGCTGAACGACACGTCGCGCAGCGCCCAGAAATCACGCTGGTCCTCGCCGGCGGTCGCGCCGCGCAGGCGCTTGGCCATTCGCCCGAGATCCTCGCGCAGGGTCGTCGCGCCGATGCGGCCCAGCCGGTAACGCTTGGACAGGTTTTGAACTTCGATGATGGGAAGAGACATGTTCTTTTATCTCTTTGTCACGCCACGTCGACCACCGTGCGCTCGGCGCGAGAGAAGGCCGCCAGGCCGACGAAGAGCACGACCAGCGTCGTCGCCCACGCGCCGACCGCCAGCGCGGGCGTCCACGAGGTGCCGCCGACGAGGGCCGTCTTGATAGCCTCCACCGGCGCGGTCATCGGGTTGAGCGTCGCGACCCACCACCAGCGGGCCTCGCGAGAGATCATGGACAGCGGATACACCACCGGCGTGATGTAGAACCACACCTGCACGAGCACCGGCAGCATGTGTTGCAGGTCGCGGTATTTGCCGGTCGCCGCCGCCAGCAACAGGCCGACGCCCAGCGCCAGCGTCATGATCTGCAATTGCGCCGATATCAGCAGGCCCAGGGCGGGCAGTGGCGCCAGCAGCGTGTGTTCGCCGAACGCCGTGAAAAACCGGAAATACACCCACGCCGCCGCGAACGTCGCCAGTTGCAGGCCCCACGCCGCGAGATTGCCGGTTAATACCGACAGAGGCACGGTCAGCCGCGGAAAGTAGATTTTTCCGAACAAATGCGCGTTGGCCGTGAAGGTCGACGCGACGGACGGAAAGGTCTGCGCGAAATACGTCCACGAAACCAGGCCGCACAGGTAGAACAGCATCGGCGGCACGTTGTCTGTCGGCAGCTTGGCCAACCGACCGAACACCACCGTGAAGATTGCCGTCATCATCAACGGCTGCAAAACGAACCACGCCGGCCCCAGCAGCGTCTGGCGATACTTGGTTGAGAAGTCGCGCTTCACGAACTGCCAGAACAAATCCCGATAGTGCCAGAGCTCCCCCCATGGCACGCGCAGCCATCCACGGCTCGGCGCGATCACGATCTCCACGCCACTGGACGCGGACGAAGCGGTGACTGTCGTCGCGTTTTGCCCGGAGTTTTTTTGAGGGGGCACAGGGTCGCTCATTGTTCGCCGCTTTCCGCCTTTTGGCCGAGCTTCGCCCCGTCGCGTGGGGGAATCGCGCGACCGGTATTGGTTTGATGAAACCAGTTCATGTTTTAACTAGGGGCTAAACCCTACCTCTTCCGAAACTGCAAGCCGCCCAACGTGGCTGGCAACGCCTTTGCCGCACAAGCCTTCAGGCGCAGATCGCGCGATTGATTTCGTCCGCCGTCGTCGCGCCGCACAGCGCCGCCACCAATGCAGCGCCGAACTCGATGGCGGTGCCCGCGCCGCGCGATGTGATCAACTTGTCGTCGACCACCACGCGTTCGTCGGCCAGCAGGCCGGGCAACTCGCCCGCCACCGAAAAATGGGCGGTGAACCTTCGCTCCGCCAGCAACCCCGCGTCGTGCAACACCGTCGGCGCTGCGCAGATCGCCGCCAGCCAGCCGCCGCCCGCATGTTGTCGGGCCACCCAGCGCCGGACCGTGGCCGAGGCGCGGAGGTGTTTCACGCCGGGACCGCCGGGCAAAAACAGCATGTCGGGAGAGGGGCGCCGGGCGGACTCCAGCGCCTCGAGCGTAGTGTCGGCGAGCAGCGTCAGGCCGTTGCGACCCTTGACCGCGAGCTCCTCGCCGAGCGCGGCGACGGTCACCTCGACTCCCGCCCGTCGCAGCAGGTCGATCGGCGCTACGGCCTCCAATTCCTCAAATCCCTCTGGCAAAATCACGACAACCGTGGGCATGGTCTCAACAAAACCACGAATGACCTCGCTTGCACCTGCAAAGTTCTCCGGCCGCACGCTGGTCGTGTTTGGCGCCGGTTACGTTGGCGGCGCCGTCGCCCGCCAGGCCGCGGCCGGGCTGCGCGTGATCGCGCTTACCCGCAACCCGGACAAGGCCGCCGCGCTCGCCGCCGCCGGTGTCGAGACCGTTGTCGCCGACCTTGCCGACACCGGCTGGCATGAACGCGTGCCGGCTGAGGGCGTCGACTTCGTGCTCAACTGCGTCGCCTCCGGTGGCGGCGGACTCGAGGGCTACCGGCGCGGCTACGTCGACGGCCTGCGCTCGATCCTAGCGTGGGGCGCGCGCGCCGCCGCGCCCGGCCACCTCATCTACACCGGCAGCACCTCGGTCTATCCGCAGGGCGACGGCGCGCGCGTCGACGAGTCCGCCGAGCCCGTCGCCGCCTCGCCCGACGATCCAGCGGGCCTGCTGCGCACCGCGGAACAACTCGCGCTCGACTGGCCCGGCCGCGCCACGGTCCTGCGCCTCGCCGGCATCTACGGACCCGACCGCCACCACCTGCTTGACCAACTGCGCACCGCGCCCGCGACCCTGCCCGGCCACGGTGACCATCACCTCAACCTCATCCACCGCGACGACATCGCCGGCGGCTGCTGGTCGGCCTGGGCCGCCGGCGACGCGGCCGCGGGCACCGTGTTCAACCTCGCCGACGACGGCGCCGCCACCCGCGCCGAGTTGACCGCCTGGCTGGCCGGCCGGCTCGGCGTGCCCGTGCCCGCCTTCACCGGCGAGGCCGCGCCCGGCCGTCGTCGCGTCACGCCCGACCGGGTTATCGTCAATACCAAGGCCCGCGCCGTGCTCGGTTGGCGTCCGCTCTACCCGACCTTCCGGGAAGGCTACGCGGCGCTGTTGGCGCCTTGAAGATTGACCGCCGCGACGCGCCGCCCACCGTTTCCCCTTTCACACCCGTCAACCTTCAACCCTGAAATCCCTCCACACACCATGGCCGGCGTAGGCAAACTCCTCAAACAAGCCCAGAAGATGCAGCGTTCCATCGAGACGCTCCAAACCCAGATGGAAGCCCATCAGATCGACGTCACCGCCGGCGGCGGCGCCGTGAAGATCAAGATCAACGGCTCCGGCAAGTTCCTCGCCCTCGATCTCGACCCCGAGTTCCTCAAGGAAGACGCCAAGCTCGTCTCCGAGACCCTGCTCGCCGCCGTGCAGGACGCCGCCAAGCAGGCCAAGGAATACAACGAGTCCGAGATGCAGAAGGTCACCTCGGCCTTCCAGATGCCGGGCATGTTTTAAGTAAGAAGTCGGAAGTATGAAGTAAGAAGGGGCGGAAGCTCAAAGCTCTCACTCGCCATCGACCTACGCCGTCCTCTTCTTACTTCAAACTTCATCCTTCTGACTTCTCCGATGACTCCCGCCTACGACCAGCTTCTCCAGCGGCTCAAGCAGTTGCCGGGCGTCGGGTTTCGCTCGGCCGAGCGCATCGCGTTGCACCTGCTGGTCGAGAAACCCGAGCGGCTCGACGCGCTCGTCGGCGCGCTCGGCCAAGCCGCCGCCACCGTGCGCCGCTGCACGCGTTGCGGCAATCTGGCCGAGGCCGACCTCTGTCCGATCTGCCAGGATTCGCGCCGCGATCATGCGCAGGTCTGCGTGGTCGAGCACGTGCCCGACCTCGTGGCGCTGGAGCGTTCCTCGGCGCACCGCGGCGGCTACCAGGTATTGCACGGCAAACTCTCGCCCATACACGGCGTCGCGCCGGACGATCTCAACTTCGCCCCGCTGCTCGCGCGCATCGCCGCGGGCGAGGTGAAGGAGCTGATCCTCGCGTTGTCGAACGACGTCGAGGGGGAGGCCACCTGCCACTACCTCACGCAACAATTGCCCGCCGACGGCAGCGTGAAGGTCACCCGCATCGGCTTCGGCCTGCCCAGTGGCGGCGGCGTGCTCTACGCCGACTCGGTCACGCTGAAGAGCGCCCTCGAGGGACGCCGCGACTACTCGTAGGCGGCCGGCCTCGTGCGGGCCTTGTGCTCGCGCGTAAAACCGCGCATAGTGGCGCCCCATGGACATCAAGCCGCTGGGAGATTCCGCCTTGTTGGTGATCGCCGGTGAAAAGTGCGACCAAGCGCTCGCGGCCCGCGTGGTGAAATGGGCCGGCTTGCTCAACGCGTCCCGGCTCGACGGCATTGACGAGGTCGTGCCGGCCTTCGCCTCGCTCGCCGTTTACTACGATCCGCTCGCCGTCGCCGGCCGCCCCGGCGTGTCCGCCTTTGCCCGCGTGAAGGCTTGGGTCGAAACCATCCTCACCGGCCGCGTGCGCACCGCCAGGGGCGTCGTCGGCAAACGCGTCGAGGTGCCCGTCGTTTACGGTGGCGAACACGGCCCCGACCTTGCCAAGGTCGCCAAGTCCGCCGGGCTCGACACCGACGCGTTGGTCGCCGCCCACAGCAAGCCCGTCTATCGCGTGGCCGCGGTTGGCTTCGCGCCGGGTTTCCCCTACCTGCTCGGCCTGCCCGCGCCGTTGCACACGCCGCGTCGATCAACGCCGCGTCCCCGCGTGCCCGCCGGCAGTGTCGGCATCGGTGGCGCGCAGACCGGCATCTACCCGGCCGAGTCGCCGGGAGGCTGGCAACTGCTCGGCCGCACCACGCTCAATTTGTTCTCTCCGGCCGCCGAGCCGCCCACGTTGCTCGCGCCCGGCGACGAGGTCGTCTTCAAGCCGCTCGCCGACTGGCCGCGCGGCGCGACCGTCTCCGGCGTGGTGCCCGCGGTGGTGCCGGCGCGCGGACGGGCGCGGTCCCGCGTCGGCCGCCTGCGCGTGGTCAAGCCCGGCACCCTCACCACCGTGCAGGACCTCGGCCGCGCGGGCTGGCGGGGCTTCGGCGTCACGGTCGGCGGAGCGCTCGACCGGCTTTCGGCACGCGTGGCCAACCTGCTCGTCGGCAACGCCGAGACCGCCGCCGTGCTCGAGTTCACCCACACCGGCCCGGTGCTGCATTTCGAGTCTCCCGTGCGGGTTGCCATCACCGGCGCCCAGGTCGCCGGACTGCCGTGGAACCGTGTGTTCACCGTCGACGCCGGCCAAGAGCTGGACTGCGCTCGGCTGACCGGCGGCGCGCGAGCCTGCCTCGCCGTCGCGGGCGGGTTCGACGCCCCCGTCGTGTTGGGCGGACGCGGCGTCGCCCTGCGTGGACGTTTTGGCGGGGCCGATGGCTCCACCGGCCGGCCGGTGGAGGCGGGCGACGAGTTGACTTGGGGCAAGCTCGCCGGCCCCGGACTGCCAGCGGGAGGTTGGAGCGCCGGCGTTCGCACCGCTGCGCCGGACCGCGAGGGCGTCGAGCTGCGTGTGTTGCCGGGAGCGCAGGCCGAGTGGTTCGCCGACGATGAACACGCCGCGTTCGCGGCCACCGCCTACCGGCTCACGCCGCGGGGCGACCGCATGGGCGTGCGGCTCTCCGGTCGTTCGCTGACGGTTCGCCACGCCGGCGACATGGTCTCGCAACCGGTGGCTGCGGGCGCGGTGCAGGTGCCGCCCGACGGGCAGCCCATCGTCCTGCTGCGCGACTGCCAGACCATCGGCGGCTACCCGCAGATCGCGCAGGTGATCTCCGCCGACCTCGACCGGCTCGCGCAGGCGCGGCCCGGGGTGTCGGTGCGCTTCACGCCGGTCACGCTCGCCGAGGCCGAGCAAGCCCTTTGGAAACAGGAAGCCGAGCTGCGCTGGCTGCGGGCCGGTCTCGCCATGCGGGCGAGGGGAGGAGGGGCTTGATCAAATGAAGACCGTCGACCTCAACGCCGACCTCGGCGAAGGCTCGCCCGATGAACACGAGTTGTTCGGCGTCGCCACTTCCGTGAACATCGCCTGTGGCGCGCACGCCGGCGACCTCGCCGCCATGCGCGCCGCGTTGCGCGCGGTCAAGGCAACCGGTGCCTCGGCCGGCGCGCATCCGGGCTATGCCGATCCCGAGTATTTTGGTCGGCGTGAACTCGCGTTGGCTCCCGGTCAGGTCACCGCGCTCGTCACCACGCAGGTGTCGCTGCTGGCCGGGCTGGCTCGAGACGAAGGCGTGACGTTGCGGCACGTGAAACCGCACGGCGCGCTCTACAACCAGGCCGCGCGTGATACCTTGCTCGCCGCCGCCGTCGTGGCCGGCGTGCGCGCGGCCGCGCCCGACGCCGGCCGGTTCGCGCCGGACGGCTCCGCGCTGGCCCGCGCCGCGGAGGAGGCGGGTTTAAAGGTCTGGCGCGAGGCCTTCGCCGACCGCGCCTATCGAGCCGACGGCAGCCTGGTCCCGCGCGGCGAGCCCGGCGCGGTGCTCGCCGAGGACGCCGCGCTCGCGCAGGCGTTGGAGGTCGTGACGTCCGGCCGCGTTTATTGTGTCACCGGAGAATGGATACGCCTGGAGGCCGACACGCTCTGCGTGCATGGCGACGGTCCGGCGGCGGCGCTGTTGCTCCAGCGGCTGCGCGTCGCGTTGAGCGAGCGCGGCGTCGAAGTCCGCGCCGTTGTCTAGCGTGCGGGGGCCAGCGGCTCGCTCTTGCGCAGGCAAAGCGCCACGCCGGCGATGAGCACGAAGATCGAATAAAAGGTCCCGCGGCTCAGACCGAGAATGAGCGACGCGTCGGGTTCGCGGAACAACTCGTCGATGCAGCGGGCGATCGCGTAGCCGACGAGGAAGACGCCCGTCAGGCGTCCGGGCGATTGACGGATGAGCGGCGTGCGCCACAGCAGCCATTGCATGAGGCCGAGCAGCAGCGCGCCTTCGAGCACCGCCGAGTAGAGCTGCACCGGATGGCGCGGCGCGATGTAGGCCGGAGGCAGGCCCGGTGCGCTCTCTGGGAAGATCACCGCCCACGGCACGTTGGACACCTTGCCCCACAGCTCGCCGTTGATGAAGTTGGCGATGCGACCAAACATCAGCCCCGCCGGCGCCACGCAGACGATCAGGTCGCCGAGGTGCAGCAGGCGCTGGCCGTTTTTGCGGGCGAACCACAGCAGCGCCACCGTCACGCCGACAAAACCGCCGTGGCTCGCCATGCCGCCGTCCCACACGCGCAGGATCGAGAGCGGTTCGCTGAGCAACAATTCCGGTGTGTAGAGCAGAAAGTAGCCGAGGCGTCCGCCGGCCAGCACGCCGATGATGAGCGCGACCATCAGGTCGGCGATCTGGTTGGGCGTGAGCGTGGTCTGCCCGCGCTTCGAGCTGCGGATGAGCAACCAATAGGCGACCGCGAAGCCGGCGAGGTAGGCGAGTCCGTAGTAGCGGATGCCGAAGCTCTCGTTGAAGCGGATGAGGAACGGGCTCAGGTCGTGAACCCAGTGCGTGGTGGTGGCGGCCTCGGGCGGCATGTGACTGGCGGACGGGTGGGGAGGCGCGGTGCTCGACTCAGGCCTGGCCGCCGGTCTTGGGCGGGAAGGGCGACTGGGTTTGCGTGGCGGGCTTGGCGCGCGGACGGGCGGTCTGCTTGAGCAGCCGTGTGCGGGCGAGTTCGCGCATGTCGACGGCGATGTCGTCCTTCTCGAAGATCTCTCGGCCGAGGATCTGCTCCATCACGTCCTCCATGGTCACGACGCCGGCGGTGGAGCCGAACTCGTCGACAGTCACGAGCAACTGTTGGTGCGTCTTGAGGAACACCTGCAACGCGTCGGCCACCGTCACCGTTTCCGGGATGAAGTGCACCTCCTGCATGTGTTTCTCGACGGTGTCGGTGTCCTGGTCGTTGGCCTTGGCCTTGAGCAGGTCGCGGCGGCGCACCATGCCCACGATGTCGTCGAGCGTCTTGCCGTAGACGGGGATGCGGGCGAAGGGGATGTTGCTGTATTCCTTAAAAATGTCGCCGATGGTCGCGTTGCGGCGCAGGGCGCTGACGACGGTGCGCGGGGTCATGATCTCGCTCACGCGCACATCCTCCAGCGAGAGCGCGTTGGCGATGATGCTCGACTCGCTCTTGCTGAGGTCGCCGGTCTGCGCGCCGCGCTCGGCGAGAAACAGGATCTCGTCACCGGAGTCGCGCGTCTCGTCGGGCACCTTGATGATGAAGCGCACGAGCAGGTTGCACAGGTAGGTGACCGGGCGCAGCACCGCCGCCATCACGGTGAGCGGGTAGGCCAGCAACGGCTGCAACTGCACGCGGTAGGTGACACCGAGATTCTTCGGGATGACCTCGGAGAACACCAGGATGCCCACGGTCATACCGGCCGAGAGCACGCCGAGAATGGCGTTGCCGTAGAGCTTGGTCGCGATGCCGCCCACCATGATCGAGCCGAGGGTGTTGGCGATGGTGTTGAGCGTGAGGATCGTGGAGATGGTCTCGCCGAGGTTGGCGCGCAGGCGCTCGAGCAACTGGCCCGGCTTGGGCTGCTTCTTTTTGAGGGCCTCGACCTCGATGACCGACGTGCTCAGGATCATGGCCTCCATGAGCGAGCACATAAACGAGACGCCGAGGGTGAAGCCCACGGCGAGCAACAAAGTGAACATGATGAGCCCATGAAGCCTCCCCGCGGCCATGCCGTGCAAATCAAAATTAAATCTCAAATGCCAACCCGCGGGGGGAATTGCCCTTGACCGTTTACAATTCGGAAAATTATCTGGCCGAGTCATTCCCCTGACTTCCCCTATGAAAACCCGCTCACTTTCGCTCTTTGTGCTGTCGATGTGCGCCGTCATGGCCACCACCGGCTGCGCAGTCTTCTCCAAGGGTCGTTCCCAGTCGGTCACGGTTCGCTCGGTTCCGGCCGGTGCGGTCGCCTCGATCAACGGCACGGTGGTCGGCAAGACCCCGTTCAAGGTCGATCTGCCCCGTGGCGACGTCTACCGCATCGACCTCCAGCGCGAAGGCTTCGACAACAAGTCCGCCCTCATCCTCCCCGTGCCGAACGAATACGAGGAGCGCTACCTGCGCTGGGGCATCGACTACGCCCTCGGCGCCATGACCGACCTCTCGCCCAACGAGCTCACCGTCACCCTGCGCCCCACCTACGAGCGCAGCGAGACCGGCGACCGCTTCGAGAGCATGTCCGCCGCCGTCCTGCGCGCCGACGCGCTGCTCGCCAGCGGCCAGCTCACCCCGGCCGAACACCGCGCCGTGGTCGACTCGGTCATAGAGACCTACGCCAAGTAAGTCCCGTGGAAGAACACGGGGCGCCGACACCACGGTTCCTCGTTATCTCGCCACCTCCGCAAAGCGCGCTTGCACGGCGCGCTTTTCCTTTGTCCTAGTGACGGCTTCATGAGCGCTCTTCTTCGCACTCCTCTTCGCGACTTTCACGCGGCCCGCGGCGGTCGCCTCGTCGACTTCGCCGGCTGGGAAATGCCGGTCCAATACCGCAGCATCCTCGAGGAGCACAAGGTCGTGCGCCGCGCCGCCGGCCTCTTCGACGTCAGCCACATGGGCGAGGTCGATGTGCGCGGACCCGACGCCGGCCGCTTCCTCAGCCGCCTCGTCACCAACGATCTCTCGAAAATGTATCCCGGGCGCGTCGTCTACTCGCCCATGTGCCAGCCCGACGGCGGCGTGGTCGACGACCTGCTCGTCTATCAACGCGCCGACGACGACTACTTCCTCTGCATCAACGCCGGCAACATCGCCAAGGACCTCGCTTGGATCGCGCAACAAGCCGCCGGCTTCGACGTCACCATCACCGACCGCAGCGACGATTACGCCTTGCTCGCCGTGCAGGGTCCCAAGGCCGCCGAGATCGTGCAATCGCTCACCGGCGCCAAGCTCGACCGCGTGAAGTATTACCACTTCGTCGAAGGCACCGTGGCCGGCGTGCAATGCATCATCAGCCGCACCGGCTACACCGGTGAGGACGGCTTCGAGCTGTATCACCCCGCCGGTGACGCTGTCGCCCTTGCCGAGGCCCTGCTCGCCGCCGGCGCGCCGCACGGACTCGAACTCGCCGGACTCGGCGCGCGCGACAGCCTGCGCCTTGAGGCTGGCTATCCGCTCTACGGTCACGAACTCACCGAGACCATCTCGCCGCTCGCCGCCGGTCTCGGCTGGACCGTCAAGCTCGCCAAGCCCGACGGCTTCATCGGCGCCGAGGCGCTCGCCGCCGAGAAAGCCGCCGCCACCTCGCCGCAGGTCGTGTTCTTCCGCACCGGTGACCGCCGCATCGTGCGCGCCGAGACGCCCGTGCTCGGCCCGGACGGCACCGTCGTCGGCAAGGTTCTTTCCGGCACGCTCTCTCCCGTGCTCAACGAAGCCATCGGCTCGGCCCTCGTTGACCGCCCCGCGGCCGGCGGACCGCTCAATGTCGACATCCGCGGCACGCTCATCGCGCTGCAGACCGTCAAGCCGCCCTTCGTGACCCTGCCGGGGCGTTGACTTCGCCCGGCCCCGACCACATCAACCCAAGCAACCATTTCAACATGAGCAACGTCCCCTCCGATCTCCGTTACGCCAAGTCCCACGAATGGGTCAAAGCCGCCGCCGACGGCACCGCGTTGATCGGCATCACCGACTACGCGCAGGCCAGCCTCGGCGACATCACCTACGTGCAGCTGCCCAAGGTCGGCGCCACGCTCACCGCCGGCGAGACCTTCGGCGTGGTCGAGTCCGTCAAGGCCGCCTCCGATCTCTACAGCCCCGTCGACTGCAC
>JAUWBF010000150.1 GCA_030601755.1 Verrucomicrobiota bacterium
GCCCAGGCGCCGGTGTGCAGCTCAACCCAAGGCGCGCCGGCCTCGGCGGAGGCTTCGATCTGCTCGGCGGCCGGGTCGATGAAGAGACTGGTGATGATGCCGGCGGCGGTCATGGCCTGCACGCACTCGCGCACGCGGTCGAGTTGGCCGGCGATCTCAAGGCCGCCCTCGGTGGAGACTTCCTGGCGGTTCTCGGGGACGACGCAGACGGACTCGGGCTTCAACTTGAGGGCGAACTCGATCATGGCGGGGGTGCAGGCCATCTCGAGGTTGATGCGGGTGGTGCAGACCTCGCGCAGGCGCCAGACGTCGCGTTCCTGGATGTGGCGGCGGTCCTCGCGCAGGTGGATGGTGATGCCGTCGGCGCCGGCGCGCTCGGCGTGGGCGGCGAGCAAAATGGGATCGGGTTCGACGGGGCCGCCGACGATGGTGTCGTAGCCGCGGTAGCGCGCCTGCCGGACGGTGGCGCAGTGGTCGATGTTGACGCCGAGGAGAATCATGGGACCGGCGATCAAAGCACGAATGGCGGAATCAGGAAATCCGGAATGTGGGGCGAGTTTCCCCTTTCTGCGCGGGCGTTTTCCGCGTTGGCTGGGCGGCATGTCGACTCCCGCCAAGCGCGAAAACCTGCTCGTCAACATCGTCTGCAACATCGCCCTGCCCTTCCTGATCCTCTCGAAGCTGAGCGGTGAGGCGCGGCTGGGCCCGGTGTGGGCGCTGGTGGTGGCGCTGGTCTTCCCGCTGGGGTATTTTTGCTACGACTTCGCGCAGCGGCGGCAGGCGAACTTCGTGTCGATCCTGGGCTTCGTGAGCGTGTTGCTGACGGGCGGGTTCGCGCTGATGGAGCTGGACGGCATCTGGTTCGCGGTGAAAGAGGCGTCGATCCCGGCGGTGATCGGCCTGGCGGTGCTGTTGTCGATGAACTCGAAGCGGCCGTTGATCCGCCAATTTGTTTACAACGACCAGGTGATCAACACGGCGCGGGTGGACGCGGCGCTGGACGAGCGCGGCAACCGGGAGGCGTTTCGCGGCCTGATGCGCAAGGCGGGCTGGCTGGTGACGGCGTCGTTTCTCGTGAGCGCGGCGCTGAACTTCGCGCTGGCCCGGTGGATACTCAAGAGTCCGAGCGGCTCGGAGGCGTTCAACCAGGAGCTGGCGCGCATGAACCTGCTGAGCTGGCCGGTGATCGTGCTGCCGAGCATGGCGATGATGATGCTGGCTCTGTGGCAACTCTTCGGCGGCATCAAGCGCCTGACCGGCCTTGAGCTGGAGGAGATCATGCACGCTCCGCCGGAGAAGAAGTGAACGCTGGGCAGGACGGTGAAGCCGTCGTGCGGCGAGACGGTTGATGACCGGAGAGATGTAGGAGCCTCGCTTGCGAGGCCCGTCGACGCGATCCGTGGGTGATCGGTCAACTCGCCGACCAACGTTATCGGGCTTCGCGAGCGAAGCCCCTACGGCCGGGGTCGGCGCCCCCGGCCACAGGTTCACTAGCGCGCGGTGGCGAGGGCGGCGGCGTAGGCCTTGACGGCATTGGCGACGGCCTCGGCGATGTCGGCGCGGTAGCGTTCGGAGGCGATCTTGCGGGCCTCGTCGTCGTTGGAGAGGTAACCGGCCTCGACGAGCACCGCCGGGCAGGTGGCGAGGCGGAGCACGGCGAAGCGGGCGCGCTTGAGGCCGCGGTCGGCGGTGCCGAGTTTTTCCAGTAGATGGCGGTGGACTTGGTAGCCGAGCACGGCGTTCCAGCGGTCGTGGGCGTTGCCGGGTTGCTCCTCGGCGTCGGCGGCGGCGCGTTTGGCGGACGAGGTGGAGCGTTGGTGGCGGGGCGTGAGAATGTAGGTCTCGGTGCCCTTGACGGCGGCGCCTTGCTCGACGGCGTTGAAGTGGATGCTGATGAAGAGATCGGCGCCGGCGGCGGTGGCTTGCTCGGCGCGGTCACGGAGCTCGATGAAGCGGTCGTCGGTGCGGGTGAGCACGACGCGCCACTGGCCGGTGCCGAGGATGCCGGCGAGGCGGCGGGCGACGTCGAGGGTGAAGGTCTTTTCGTCG
>JAUWBF010000121.1 GCA_030601755.1 Verrucomicrobiota bacterium
CTCCGAGGCTTGCCGGGCCAAATCGGGCGAGGCGCTGCCAAGAATAAGGAAGCGCGCCGGCTCCCCTGCCCGATCCGCCAAGACCCGGAGGACCGGAAACAGCCCGGGACACCGCTGGGCCTCGTCGATCACCACCAGCCCCTGGAGCGAGGAAAGGACTTGCAGGGGATTCTCGAAGAGCTGCGCGACCAAAGGATCCTCGAGGTCGAAGTAGGCGGGCGACACCGTCGGCAAAAACTCCCGGGCCAAGGTGGTCTTGCCACACTGACGCGGCCCCAACAGCGCCACGATGGGAGCGCGCCGCAGCGCGCTCTCGATGGCATGATGGTATTGGGGACGAGAAATCACAGGTTTTGGCTGAAAAATGGAACCAATGGTTCCATTTTTCAAGCTTCCGGAGTAGTTGGAGTAGTTGGGGCGGCGTAGCCGAACTGTGTAGGGGTCTCGCTGGCGATATCCGGTTTGCGAGTGTTGGACGGGCCGAGCGAGCTCGGCCCCTACGGTGGGTAGCGCAGGCATCTTGCCTGCATATTGAATAACCGACGGCCGGCGGGACAGAGTCGGTTTTAGATTAAGATTAAGTTTAGGATTAGGGTCGAAGGGGGGAGGTTGTGACCGAGCTCGGGCTCTTTTTATTCAACTTAATCTTCCGACTTAAACTGGAGGCCGGCGCGCGCGGCCCCTGCGTTTCGACGCGGTGCGGACCAAGGTCCGGCCCTACGGGGGGGGTGGTCTTGGCGATTCTTTGCCGCTATGATTTTTTGAGTGCCTGCCGAATCCAGTCGGGATTTCTGCGGCAATCCAAAACGCGACGCACGCGGACCACTTGGTCCTCAACCTTGTAATAGATCGCGAATGGAAACCGCTGACTGACCATAAAATGATAACCGCCCACCTTACGATGCACTCCGCCATGCAGGAGGAGCGAATCGATGTCGGAGAAGAGTGAGTCCAGAAAATAGTTCGCGACTGCCAAACCTTGCTTTTTATAGAACCGAAATCCGGCCAGCAGATCGTCGTGTGCCGTCCGCGAGATGCTTACCTTCATTTGGCGCGCCGGCGGAGCGACTTTTTGGCGGCCTCCCAATCCACAAACGTTTCCTCACCGGACTGAATGCGTTTTTCGGTCTCCGCCAGTGCCGTCTTGTGCCACGCCGGCGGCGTGAACGCCCGGGGCTCACTGGCGATCGATGCCCACAAGTCCTCGATCGCGCGCAGCTTATCTTCGGTGGACATCTTGGATATCGGCAGAGTGATCGGCATGGCGAGGGATGCTAAACAGGCTGTAGATCCGGGCAAGCCGGTTTGATTGGTGAAGCGGCGGCGTAGCCGCAGGGAGGAAGTGAAAGTAAAAAGGGGTGGCCCGAGGCGTGAGCCGAGGGATGGCGGCAGCGGCGGCGACGCCGGTCGAAGGTCTGAAGGTAGGGCGGCCACTCCGCTGGCCGCCGGGTTTGCCCGTAGGGGTCTCGCTGGCGATATCCGGTTTGCGAGTGTTGGACGGGCCGAGCGAGCTCGGCCCCTACGGTGGGTAGCAGAAGAACTTAACGCAAAGGCGCGGAGGAGCGAAAGGGCGCAGAGGGGCGGCGGCGGAGCGCCTGCAAGCAGGCGGCCTACAAAACGTAGCGGAACGGCGGTAGCCGTTTCGAGGGGCGTAGGGGTCTCGCTTGCGAGATCCGGCTTTGGGAACGTCCAACGGGCCGCGCGAGCGCGGCCCCTACGTGTAGCGGAACGGCGGTAGCCGTTTCGAGGGCGTAGGGGTCTCGCTTGCGAGATCCGGCTTTGGGAACGTCCAACGGGCCGCGCGAGCGCGGCCCCTACGTGTAGCGGAACGGCGGTGGCCGTTTCGAGGGCGTAGGGGTCTCGCTTGCGAGATCCGGCTTTGGGAACGTCCAACGGGCCGCGCGAGCGCGGCCCCTACGTGTAGCGGAACGGCGGTGGCCGTTTCGAGGTTCAGACCAAGGAGCGCCGCTTTGTAAGCGGCGTCTGTCGGATTGTTTCGGCGCGGCGCGGATCGAGGTCCGGCCCTACGGGAAGGCAGCGGGGCCGGTGGATTCAGGCTTCGTGGATGATGCCATCCTTATCAATCCAGCGACGTTTACGGGCGAGAAAGCG
Source organism: Verrucomicrobiota bacterium (assembly GCA_030601755.1). Lineage (GTDB taxonomy): Bacteria > Verrucomicrobiota > Verrucomicrobiia > Opitutales > Opitutaceae > JAUWBF01. The sequence goes on from JAUWBF010000121.1 coordinate 2,113, forward strand.
AACCGTGCGATCCGCGTTCTCCAGCCACTGCAAACGCGCGCGGAAACTCATGCGTTTCCCCGTCTCCAAGTGAAAACGTTCGTGCTCGCCCCACCCTGCCTGCCGTGGCGTATCGGATGACGAAGTATTGGCGTTCATAGTCCCATGAGCTTTTCCAAGCGTTCAATATCATCACGATCCCGGGGCAGTAGCGCAGGCATCTTGCCTGCATTCGGGAAAATGACGGCCGGCAAGATGCCGGCGCTACTTTGCGGCGTGGCAGCGCAGCCGCCGCGCCGTCAGCGGACGGCGGCGACCTTGGCCTCGTGCTCGGCCAGGGCGATGTCGTGGTCGACCATGATCTCGACGAGTTCCTTGAAGCGGACCTTGGGCTCCCAGCCGAGCTGCTTCTTGGCCTTGGCGGGGTCGCCGATGAGCAGATCGACCTCGGCGGGGCGCTCGTAACGGGCGTCGTATTTGACGTGTTTCTCCCAGTCGAGGCCGGCGCGGGCGAAGGCGACCTGGCAAAACTCCTTCACAGAGTGCGTCTCGTTGGTGCCGACCACGTAGTCGTCGGGCTGGTCCTGCTGGAGCATCATCCACATCATCTCGACGTATTCCTTGGCGTAGCCCCAGTCGCGCTGGGCGTCGAGGTTGCCGAGGTAGAGCTCCTTCTGGAGGCCGGCCTTGATGCGGCCGACGGCGCGGGTGATCTTGCGGGTGACGAAGGTCTCGCCGCGGCGGGGCGACTCGTGGTTGAAGAGGATGCCGTTGCTGGCGTGCAGGCCGTAGGACTCGCGGTAGTTCACGGTGAGCCAGTAGGCATACATCTTGGCGCAGCCGTAGGGCGAACGGGGCCAGAAGGGGGTCTTTTCGGTCTGGGGGACTTCCTGGACCTTGCCGAACATCTCGGAGGAGGAGGCTTGGTAATAGCGGGTCTTCTTCACGAGGTCGGCCTCGCGAATGGCCTCGAGGATGCGCTGGGCGCCGAGCCCGACGACGTCGCCGGTATACTCCGGCACGTCGAAGGAGACGCGCACGTGCGACTGGGCGCCGAGGTTGTAGATTTCGTCGGGCTGGAGGCTGTAGAGGAGCTTCACCATCTGCACGGAGTCGGCGAGGTCGCCGTAGTGCAGGAAGAGTTTCACGCCGTTGACGTGCGGGTCCTGATAGAGGTGGTCGATGCGGCTGGTGTTGAAGGTCGAGGCGCGACGAATGACGCCGTGCACTTCGTAGCCCTTGGCGAGCAGCAGCTCGGCAAGGTAGGATCCATCCTGACCAGTGATTCCGGTGATGAGGGCTTTTTTAGGCATGGTGATATATACAGCTAGGAGCTATTGGCTTTTAGCCTTTATGTTTCAGAAGCTACTTGTCTCGAAGGGATTTCGAAAGACCGACAAGCATGCGGGAGATTTCTTCGCAATGCCCATCCAGCACTTGAAATAGATCGTCCGTAAGCAGGCCGGACTCCTTGGCTATTTCCAGCTGGGTGGACAGTTCAGCACAGGAGCCGCGAGCAATGGTCATGAAATGACAGCGGTCATTGTCGCTATCCTGTGCGTATCCTTCCGCTATGTTAGATGGAATGGAAACGGCCGATCTCTGCATTTGATCGCGTAAACCAAAATCCCGAGAGAGGGCGCCATCTCTGCACAGGGCGTAAACTTGAACAGCCAAGTCCTTGGATTTTTGCCAAACTAACAACTTCTTAAAATGCATCGAGGCTGTTAGCTGTTAGCTAGGAGCTGAGAGCTACGAGCTCCGATCGCAGCGATCCAATCGGGGTGGTCTAGATACCAACGAACGGTTTCGCGGAAGGCCTCGACGTGGTCACGGCGGGGAGTCCAGCCGAGCTCGTGGTGGATCTTGTCGGCGTCGATGCCGTAGCGGTAATCATGGCCGGGACGGTCGGTCACAAAGGTTATCCGGTCAGCATGAGGGCGGCCATCGGACCGCGGCCGGAGTTGGTCCAAGATGTCGCAGAGCAGTCGCACGAGGTCGAGGTTGCGCCACTCGTTGTCGCCGCCGATGTTGTAGGTCTCCCCCACCCGTCCGCGGGTGAGCACCGCATGCAGGGCCTCGGCATGATCCACGACGTGCAGCCAGTCCCGGATCTGGGAACCATCGCCGTAGACGGGAATGGGTTCGTCGGCCAGCGCGGCGAGGATGGCCCGCGGAATGAGTTTCTCGGGAAACTGGCAGGGGCCGTGATTGTTGGAACAGTTGGTGACGATCACGGGCAGACCGTAGGTGACATGCCAGGCGCGCACGAGGTGGTCGGCAGCGGCCTTGCTCGCCGAATAGGGTGAACGGGGGGCGTAGGGCGAGGACTCGGTAAAGAGTCCTTCGTCGCCAAGCGTGCCATAAACCTCGTCGGTCGAGACGTGCAGAAAACGAAACCGGTCGCGGGCCTCGCCGGACAGTTTTTCATAACGGGCCCGGGCGGCCTGCAGCAGGTTGAGCGTGCCGGTGACGTTGGTCTCGATGAAGATCGCCGGCGCGGCGATCGAGCGATCGACGTGGCTTTCAGCGGCGAGGTGCACGACTTGGTCGGGTGCAAACTCGTCGAAGAGCCGGTGCATCGCGGCGGCGTCCCGAATGTCGGCGCGCACAAAGCGGTGACGAGGATCGTCCGCCATATCCGCCAGCGAGGCCAGGTGACCGGCATAGGTGAGCGCGTCGACATTCAGCACGACATGCCCGTGACGCCGCACCAGATGGCGGACGACATTGGAGCCGATGAAGCCGGCCCCGCCGGTGACGAGGATTTTCATGCTGAAGAGCTGTCAGCCGAGAGCTGTTAGCCGGGAGCCAGCGGCTGGCTTTCGGGCGAGCTTGTGGATTTGCGCCGCCCATGGGGCACCCGCGAAATCCATCCTGCGGACATCGCCTTTCGGCGATGCCATCTTCGCGCCTTGCGCTACGGCGCCCCGACGGGGCTCAGCTTTGCTTTGGCCAAGCTTGTGGATTTGCGCCGCCCATGAGGCACCCGCGAAATCCATCCTGCGGACATCGCCTTTCGGCGATGCCATCTTCGCGCCTTGCGCTACGGCGCCCCGGCGGGGCTCAGCTTTGCTTTGGCCAAGCTTCGCCCCGTCGCGTCTATCGGCAAGAGGCGACCGGGCGGCGGATTGGCCGGGGACAACAAACATGGACTGTGAAACCGTCGGCACCGGACCAGCCGGGCCGTCGGGAAAAGGGACTAGCGCAGGAGCTTCGCAATGAGCGGCAGCACGGCGGAGGAGCGCTTTTGCCAACTGCGGAGCTTTTCCGCACGGGTGCGCAGGAGCCGGACGGGGGAATGCTTGTCGGAGACATCGCCCCCCTGCCCCGCCAACGCGGCGTCGATGGCGGCCAAACGCTGCTCGCCCGCGCGCAGGTAGGGCACGAGACGTTCCTGCAGAAGCACGCTGACCAGCCGGCGCAACTCCGTCTGCGGCGCGAAAACCTCGCGCGCAGCCACGCCGTTGGGGGCGGCCTGGGCGCTCACCGCGCCAAGCTCGCGCAGCGCGCGCAGGCCTTGGCTGATCGAGCCCTTGCTGAGATCAAGCTTATGCTCGATCTGGGCGAAGCTGAGCGCCTCGGGCGAGGCATAGAGCAACCCATAGAGCTCGCCGTAAGATTTCGGCAAACCAAGGAGTTGCATAAAGTCCACAAACAAGGCCACCACCTCCGCCTCGAACGGACTCAACCCGGCGGACGACGCACCGCCGACGGCATTGGGCAAACTGGCGGGATTGGCGGCTTGGAACGACATGCGGACTATGAACCGCCTGAATGCCGCCAACCGTGTGCAGTTTCAATTCAAAATGAAAAAAACT